>CAZZEI010000058.1:0-17538 GCA_964653165.1 uncultured Flavobacteriaceae bacterium
TTCCTGATTTTTATTTACCGGCAAAAGAAGAAGTTTATAATAATATGGAAGCGCTCATCTATCATTTTAAAATTGTGATGGGCGAAACAGATATTCCCGCAGGTGAAATTTATCATAGTGTTGAAGGAGGTAATGGTGAGTTAGGATTTTACCTGGTGAGTGATGGGGGAAGAACACCATATCGTTTACATTTGCGCCGACCTTGTTTCATTTATTATCAGGCTTATCCTGAAATGATAAAAGGCGGTATGTTAAGCGATGCAATTATAACACTGAGTAGTATGAACGTTATCGCAGGAGAATTAGACGCATAAAAAAGTTAGAAGTAATAAGTTAAAAATTAAAAATGAGTAGTCAGGTTCACGGAACACAACACTTTGATAAAGAGAAAAGAAAAACTCTTCATTTTGGTTCAGCGGCATTAGTTGCTACTGAGGAAATATTGAAGCGTTATCCGGATGATAAATCAAAATCTGCTGTAATTCCTATTTTACATATTGCGCAAGCGGAGTTTGGCGGATGGCTTAGTCCGGAGGCAATGGATTATGTTGCAGGAATTTTAAAAATAAAACCCATCGAAGTTTTTGAAGTAGCCTCTTTCTATTCTATGTTCAACTTAAAACCGGTTGGAAAATGCACACTTGAAGTTTGTCGCACTTCATCTTGCTGGTTATGTGGTGCGGAAGACATTGTGAAATACATCGAGAAAAAATTAAATATTAAAGACGGAGAGACAACCAAAGACGGAATGTTTACCTTGAAAACCGTAGAGTGTTTAGGTTCTTGTGGTTCAGCACCAATGCTACAGTGTGGCGCCTCGTATCATGAGAATTTAACCTACGAAAAAGTTGATTTTTTAATTGAGAAATATAAATCAGAAGGAAGACAAAGAAGTTACACGGATTTAGATTACCACAATACAATATAGTATTCAGGCAATGAGCAAAAAACTGTTATTACATAACGATCATATTCCAAACATTCACACGCTTGATGTGTATCGCGCAAATGGCGGATATGCTTCGGTTGAGAAAGCTTTGAAAACGATGACACCAGAGCAAGTAACTGATGAGGTAAAAAAATCGGGATTGCGCGGTCGTGGTGGTGCAGGTTTTCCAACCGGATTAAAATGGTCTTTCCTTGCAAAACCTGAAGGCGTTCCACGTTATTTGGTTTGCAATGCTGATGAATCGGAACCGGGAACTTTTAAAGACAGATATTTAATGGAGCGTCATCCGCATGCTTTAATTGAAGGAATGATTACTTCTTCATACGCATTGGGTGCACGCGATTCTTACATCTACATACGCGGAGAATATTTTTATGTGCATCGCATTTTAGAAAATGCAATTAAAGAAGCTTACGCAGCCGGTTGGCTCGGCGAAAATATTTTAGGTACTAATTTCTCGCATCATGTACACATGCAAATTGGCGCAGGTGCATACATCTGCGGAGAAGAAACAGGATTATTAGAATCATTAGAAGGTAAACGTGGTAACCCGCGTATTAAACCGCCATTTCCTGCAGTGGCAGGATTGTGGGGACGTCCAACGGTTGTAAATAATACAGAAACTATTGCTGCTGTTGTTCCTATCATAAATTTTGGTGGAGAAGAATATGCAAAAATTGGTATCGGAAAATCAACAGGAACAAAATTAATTTCTGCATCCGGGCATATTAATAAACCGGGTGTGTACGAATTAGAATTAGGTTTACCGGTTGAAGAATTTATTTACAGCGATTCTTATTGCGGAGGAATTCGTAATGGAAAAAAATTAAAAGCTGTAGTTGCAGGAGGTTCTTCTGTTCCAATTCTTCCGGCCGAATTAATTTTGAAAACTGCCAAAGGCGAACCGCGCTTAATGACTTACGAAAGTTTAGGAGACGGAGGATTTCTTACAGGAACCATGTTAGGCTCGGGTGGATTTATCGTAATGGATGAAGACACAAGCATCGTAAAGAATTTATATACGTTCACACGTTTTTATCATCATGAATCTTGCGGACAATGTTCACCTTGCCGCGAAGGAACAGGATGGATGGAAAAAATATTACATAAGTTTCTTGACGGAACTGCCAATGAAAGTGATGTTGATTTACTTTGGGATATACAAAGTAAAATAGAAGGAAAAACTATTTGTCCGCTAGGAGAAGCCGCTGCGTGGCCGGTTGCCGCTGCTATCCGCCACTTTAAACAAGAGTTTATTGATATTGCAAAAAAGAAAAAATTTGATGACGTGAGTCATTATACAAGATTGAATAAAAAAACTGTCGCCTAAATGAAAGTAACTATAGACGGAATAGAAATCGACGTACCAAAAGGAACAACCATCCTGCAAGCTGCAAGAATGATTGGTCACCAGGTTGCGCCTCCCGCTATGTGTTTTTACACTAAGCTAAAAACAAGTGGCGGTTATTGCCGTACTTGTATTGTTAAAGTAACTAAGGGAAGCACTGCAAATCCTAACCCAATGCCTAAGCCCGTTATTTCATGCAGGACAGAGGTTATGGATGGAATGGAAGTGCAAAATATTACTTCGCCGGATTTATTGGAAGCAAGAAAAGGTGTTGTTGAATTTTTATTAATTAATCATCCTTTAGATTGCCCGGTTTGCGATCAGGCAGGAGAATGTCATTTACAGGATTTAGGTTTCAACAACGGGTCGGTAAAAACACGCTACGAATTTAAACGTCGAGAGTTTGAAGTGATTGATATTGGTCCGCATATTAAATTACACATGACGCGCTGTATTATGTGTTTCCGTTGCGTAAAAGTTGCAGAACAAATTACTGATAACCGCGTACATGGTGTTATGCACCGTGGCGATGCCGCAGAAATTTCTACTTATATAGAACAAGCAATTGATAATGATTTTTCAGGAAACGTAATTGATGTTTGTCCGGTTGGAGCATTAACTGATAAAACTTTCCGCTTTAAACAACGTGTGTGGTTTACAAAACCTGTTGAAGCACATCGTAAATGCGATAAGTGCAGCGGAAAAGTTCGTTTGTGGTTTAAAGGAGAAGATGTTTTACGTGTTACCGCACGTAAAGATCAGTGGGGCGAGGCAGAAGAATTTATTTGCAATGCGTGTCGCTTCGATCACAAGAAAAAAGCGGATTGGGTTATCGAAGGGCCTGCTCCGGTTTCTCATCACTCAGTTATTTCACAAAATCATTATGAGCACCTCAATGCATTAAAGGTTGACATAATGAAACAACAAAAGGCATTAGGTTTCATGAATATTGATAAGCGTCCGTAAGATATGTTGACATTTGTAATATATAAAGCAGTTTTGTGTGTGGTTATCTTCGCAATTTCATTGGGAGTTGCTGCATACTCTACCTGGTGGGAACGTAAATTTGCTTCTTTCTTGCAAGATCGTATCGGACCTAACCGCGCGGGACCATTTGGTTTATTGCAACCTTTGGCTGATGGCGGAAAAATGTTTTTCAAAGAAGAAATTATTCCAAATGTTTCAAATAAATTTCTTTTCATTTTAGGTCCGTGTTTATTTATGGTTACTGCTTGTATGACTGCAGTTGTAATTCCTTGGGGAAAAGATGTTTTCCATAATGGAAATGTATTTCCTTTTCAGATTACCGATATAAATATTGGTGTTTTGTATTTGCTGGGCGTTGTTTCTATCGGTGTTTACGGTATTATGATTGGCGGTTGGGCTTCCAACAATAAGTTTGCTTTACTGGGAGCTGTTCGCGCATCATCACAAATGATTAGCTACGAAATTGCTATGGGTATTGCCGTTATTGCTTTAGTAATTACTTCGGGTGGTACACTTAGTCTGCGTGAAATTGTAGAAAAGCAAGATGCCGGCTTTTGTAATTTTGTATATCAACCCTTAGGCTTTTTAATATTTTTCATTTGTGCTTTAGCAGAAACAAACCGCGCGCCTTTCGATTTAGCTGAGTGCGAAAGTGAATTAGTTGGCGGATATCACACAGAGTATTCTTCTATGAAATTAGGATTGTACTTATTTGCTGAGTATATTAATATGTTTATTTCATCAGCTGTGATGGCTGCATTTTATTTTGGCGGATACAATTTCCCTTTTGCACACGAGTTCTATAATGCTATCGGATTACAAGAAGGTTCCATTTGGATTTCAATGATTGGTTTTGGAGTTTACTTCCTTAAAATTGTACTTTTCATCTGCCTGTTTATGTGGGTTCGTTGGACACTTCCACGTTTCCGCTACGATCAGTTAATGAATTTAGGATGGAGAATTTTAATTCCATTGTCTTTATTAAATTTAGCAATAACAACAGTGGTAATGTATTATTTAAATAAATAAAATGGCTTTACAACTAACAAATAGGAGCAAAGTAGTTTCAAATAAAGAGCAGTCTTTTATGGAAAGCCTTTATTTACCTGCTATTGCTAAAGGCATGGCTATAACATTGAGTCACCTCTTTAAAAAATCTGCTACTCTTCAATATCCTGAGCAAAAAAGAAAGACATCTGATGTATATCGCGGACAACATGTTTTAAAGCGCGATGATAATGGTGCGGAGCGTTGTACTTCTTGTGGCATGTGTGCCGTTGCTTGTCCGGCAGAAGCAATTACAATGGAAAGTGCTGAACGCAAAAAGGGTGAAGAACATTTATACCGCGAAGAAAAATATGCTTCTGTTTACGAAATAAATATGCTGCGCTGTATTTTTTGTGGATTGTGCGAAGAAGCTTGTCCGAAAGAAGCAATTTTCTTAACCGATAAAATTGTGGATACAGAATATGAGCGTGAAGATTTTATTTACGGCAAAGATAAATTGGTAGAAAAAATGACTGCGAGAATTGATGTTACAAAGCGTCAGACAAAAGAAGTTTTAGAATTCAAAAAATTACCTGGATTAAAGCACAATGAACTTTACGATAAGAACCAATTAAATAAAGGAAAACACTAATAGTTATGTTGGGATATTCAATTACACAATGGCTTTTTGGAATTTTATCATTCCTAGCTATTATGTTTGCGCTTATGGTTGTGTTTACTCGTAACCCGGTAAACAGCGTACTTTATTTAGTGCTTACGTTCTTTTGTATTGCCGGACATTACTTGTTATTAAATGCACAGTTTTTAGCAGTCGTGCATATTGTTGTATATGCCGGAGCAATTATGGTTCTCTTCTTATTCGTAATTATGCTTATGAATTTAAATGAAGAATCGGAACCTCAAAAATCTTTACTCACGAAAATTATTGCCGGCTGTATTGGCGGAGTTTTATTAGTTGTTATGGTTGGTTCTTTGAAAGGAGCAGAGCAGCTACAATTTAGTCAGCAAGGTGCATCTCAAATAGGATTAGTAAAAAATTTAGGAAGAGTTTTGTTTGGAGAATTTTTATTCCCTTTCGAAGTTGCTTCCGTGTTATTACTCGCTGCAATGGTCGGCGCAATATTTTTAGCTAAAAAGGAAATTAAATAATATGATAAACTCAATTCCAATAAACTATTACATTTTGCTTGCTACCATATTGTTTATAATAGGAGCAGTAGGAGTAATGGCTCGCAGAAATGCAATCATTATTTTCATGTGTATCGAGTTAATGCTGAATGCAGTAAATCTTTTACTGGTAGCGTTTTCTACTTTACATAACGATCCAAGCGGACAAGTCTTTGTATTCTTTATCATGGCAGTAGCGGCAGCAGAAGTTGCAGTGGGATTAGCGATCTTAAGCATGATTTACAGAAACATAAAAAATATTGACATTGATTTACTAAGCAAATTAAAGCACTAAGTAGTTTATGATAAAATTAATTGGCCTCGTTCCACTGTTTCCTTTAATCGGTTTTCTGATTAACGGGTTTTTTGGTAAAAAAATGAGTAAAGGTATGTCGGGCGCAATTGCCTGTGTATCTATTCTCGCTTCTTTCGTTGTTTCTGTTTTAATTTTTATGGAGGTAAATGCTTCCTCACAAAAATCAAACGTAGTAGAAATTTTTTCCTGGATAAATTCAGACACACTTAAAATTCCTTTCTCGTTTTTAGTCGACCCGCTTTCATTAGTGTTTTTGCTTATCATTACGGGAATCGGATTTTTAATTCATGTGTACTCCATTGGATACATGCATGAGGATGAAGGCTTCTCGCGTTTCTTCACGTATTTGAATTTGTTTATTTTCTTCATGCTGTTACTCGTACTTGGTAATAACTACCTGATTATGTTTGTTGGTTGGGAAGGCGTAGGACTTTGTTCGTATTTACTAATAGGATTCTGGTTTAAGAATAATGCGTACAACAAAGCAGCAAACAAAGCTTTCATCATGAATCGTATTGGAGATTTAGGGTTTTTACTTGGCATTACATTAATTTTTACAACTTTCGGTAGTATTACTTTCGGAGAAGTATTCGATAAAGCAGGTTCTGTACCAACCGCAACAATAACTACAATTGCAATTTTATTATTTATTGGTGCAATGGGTAAATCGGCACAACTTCCATTGTACACTTGGTTGCCTGATGCAATGGCCGGGCCAACTCCTGTATCAGCATTAATACACGCTGCAACAATGGTTACGGCAGGAATTTACATGGTTGTACGTTCAAATATTTTTTATTCTATTTCTGATACCGCAAGTGAGTTCGTTGCAATTGTGGGGGCATTGACTGCAATTTTTGCTGCTACAATCGGATTACTTCAAACCGATATCAAAAAAATTCTTGCTTACTCAACGGTTTCTCAATTGGGATTAATGTTTCTTGCACTTGGTGTAGGTGCATATAGCAGCGCGGTTTACCATGTTACAACGCACGCATTTTTTAAAGCATTATTATTCTTGTGCGCTGGTTCTGTAATTCACGCAATGGGTGGCGAGCAGGATATTCGTAGAATGGGCGGATTGAAAAAAGCGTTGCCCATTACATTCATGACTATGTTGCTAGGAACAATTGCTATCAGTGGCGTTCCACCTTTCTCGGGTTTCTTTAGTAAGGATGAAATTTTAGCACATGTGTATGAACATAGTCCGTTGTTATGGTTTGTTGGAAGTATTACTTCATTGGCTACAGCTTTTTATATGTTCCGTATGTTGTATCTTACTTTCTACAATAAATTTCGTGGAACGCACGAGCAAGAACACCATTTGCACGAATCTCCAAAATCAATGACCATTCCTTTAATGGTGCTGGCAGCTTTGGCGATTGTTGGAGGAGTACTTGGATTGCCTGAATTCTGGGGCTTTAAAAACTGGATGAGCGAAAATTTAAATTCGGTTATCATTCGTAAAAACCCAAGTATTTTATCACATGATACAGAGTGGACACTGATGATTATCGCTGTTGGCGTTGCACTTTCAACAATTTATTTTGCTTATCAAATGTTTGTAAAATATAAAGTTCTTCCTTCTGAAAAGGAATCTGACATGAAACCTTTTCAAAGAATTGTTTTAAATAAATATTATGTTGATGAATTTTATGATTCTGCCATTCGTAAACCGCTTGACGGGATTTCGTCTGCGTTCTATAAATTTTTTGATAAACGTTTAATAGATGGAATTGTAGAATCAGTTGGAACAAGTGTAAAATGGGTGAGTGGTGAAATGCGCAAACTCCAAACCGGCCACATTGGTTTTTACATTATGGCTATGGTAGTCGGAATAATTGCAATTATGTTTTTTAGTTTAATGAAACGCTAATATATGTTGATAGGTTTATTAATAGTAGTTCCTCTTATAGCTTCACTGCTTTTATTCTTCATAAAGGGAGAAGCGGCAAAAAAAGCGGCACTTGGATTTTCTGTCATAGAATTTTGTTTGAGCATTTCTGCTTACATGCAATTCAAAACAGATGCTGCGGCTAAAGTTTTAACCCTGAACTGTACATGGGTAGAATCGCTCAATATAAAATTTGCAGTAGGCTTGGATGGAATAAGTTTATTAATGGTTTTACTGACTACTTTTCTTGTTCCGTTAATAATTCTTTCTTCTTTCAAAACTAATTACGAAAAACCAAATGCTTTCTACGGATTAATTCTTTTAATGCAAAGCGCTTTAGTTGGCGTGTTCGCTGCTAACGATGGTTTCTTATTTTATGTGTTTTGGGAATTAGCTCTTATTCCGATTTATTTTATTTGTTTATTATGGGGCGGAGAAAATCGCGGAAAAATTACTTTCAAGTTTTTTATCTACACTTTGTTCGGTTCGCTGTTCATGTTGATAGGTTTAATCTTTTTATACAACCACACAGGAATGGATACCGGAGTAAAATCATGGAACGTAAATGATTTATACGCTGCCGGAAGAAGTTTAACCGAAGCACAACAAACATTTGTATTCTGGACCATCTTCGTCGCTTTCGCAATTAAAATGCCGATTTTCCCTATGCATACCTGGCAGCCCGATACGTATGTTGTTGCTCCTACACAGGGTACTATGTTGCTTTCTGGTATTATGTTAAAGATGGGAACCTTCGGATTAATTAAATGGTTGTTGCCAATGGTTCCTCTTGCTTTAGAAAAATGGGGTAATTTAGCGATGGGACTTTCAGTCTTTGGAATTATTTATGCTTCGTGTATTGCAATCGCACAAAAGGATTACAAGCGTTTAATTGCATATTCATCTATTGCTCACGTTGGTTTAATTGCAGCGGGAATTTTATCTGCTAATCAACAAGGTGTACAAGGTGCGGTAATTCAGATGCTGGCACATGGTGTTAACGTTGTGGGATTATTTTTAATAGCTGATATTTTAATGCGTCACACAGGTACACGCGAAATAGATAAGTTAGGTGGCATTCGAAATATGAACGGACAATTCTCGGTTTTGTTTTTAATAATTATGTTAGGTTCGGTGGCCCTTCCATTAACAAATGGTTTTGTTGGAGAATTCTTATTGATAAACGGAGTATTTCAATTTAGTCCGTGGATGGCAGCATTTGCAGGCTTGACTGTAATTCTTGGCGCAGTTTATATGTTACGTTCTTATCAGGGAATTATGTTGGGTGAGAAAAAGGAACTTACCATGTCCTTTGGAGAATTGGCCTCTTCTGATAAAACGGTTTTGCTAATTGTATGCGCAGTTGTAATTGCTTTTGGTGTTTACCCAAAACCATTGAATGATTTAGCTGAACCTGCCGTTAAGGCATTATTAATGAATTTGAAATAGAATTAATGAGATTGACAATTTTAGTATTGACGATTTAAGGATTAAATACATGGCACTAGAATTTAAAAATTTACAATTTAAAGATATAAATACATGAGCCCCGAAATATTAAAAAATAGAACTTTCAATTTTGCAATTAATGTAATGCGAATGATGGATGAATTACCTCCTTGCAAATCTCATGATGTTGTAAGTTATCAATTAATTAAATCATGTACATCTGTTGGTGCAAATTATCGCGCAGCTTGTAAAGCAAAATCGCCTGCAGATTTCGTTAATAAATTAAAAATTGTTGAGGAAGAAGCGGACGAATCGGAATATTGGTTGGATTTACTAAAAGCTTATGGCAAAGCTGAAATCAAGTCTGTTGAGCCCTTATTGAAAGAAGCAATTGAATTAAATAAAATTTTCTCTGCTTCTGCAAGAACGGCAAAATTAAACAATAAAATAAAAAAATAGAAATTAGGGATTAATCATATTCAATTTAGAAATTAAAATAAAAAAATCGTCAATCAAAAAATCGTAAATTTCAAATATGAAGGGATTTTTTATAATAAGTGGATTAGGAATTTTGGCTATGCTTGCCGAGATTTTTAAATTCAAAAAATTACTGTATCCAATTGTACTTATTGGAATACTGGCTGCTTATGTTGCCAATTTCATGGAATTTAATAATAACATGTCTATTGAAGTTTTCAATAACATGATTCGCTTCGATAATATGGCAGTTGCTTTTAGTGGAGTAATTATTATTACTGCATTTTTTTGGTTCATACTTGCAAATGATTATTTTTCTACTGAAAATTCTGTGGCAGATCATTTTGCATTGGTGCTTTTTGCGCTTACCGGTGGAATCATGTTGACGGCTTTCACAAACATGACGACTTTATTTTTAGGAATTGAAATCTTATCTATTCCACTCTATGTTTTAGCGGCGAGTAAAAAGGGAGATATGAAATCAAACGAAGCGGGGTTTAAATATTTAATCATGGGCTCTCTTGCTTCGGCGTTCTTGCTTTTTGGTATTGCATTAATTTACGGAGCGACGGGTACTTTTGACTTGATGCAAATGCGTGCAAAAATCTCCGAGGGAAATTTACCGATGTTTTTTTATGCCGGCGTTATCTTAATGCTTGTTGCCATGTGTTTTAAAGTAAGCGCTGCGCCATTTCATTTCTGGGCACCTGATGTGTACGAAGGTTCTCCAACAGTAATTACAGCATTAATGAGTACGGTAGTAAAGACTGCCGCTTTCGCTGCTTTCATCCGTTTATTTTTAGTAGGCTTTGGCGGAGTAAGTCAAACATGGGCTGCAGCATTAGCAGGTGTTATCGCGCTGTCGCTCGTCATATCAAATATTACGGCAGCTTCGCAGAGCAATGTAAAACGTATGTTGGCTTATTCAAGTATCAGTCACGCTGCGTTTATGCTGATGGCTATTTTAGCTTTTAATGCCGATATGTCAATAAAAGCAATTTTGTATTATTCGTTGGCGTATTCAATAGGTTCAATTGCAAGTTTCACAGTTTTGTATCATGTTGGTAAAAATGGAAATGAAAGTTTTGATGCGTTTAACGGATTGTCAAAACGAAATCCTATGATTGCATTAGGAATGTTAATTTCTATGCTGTCATTGGCAGGAATACCGGTTACGGCTGGCTTCTTTGCTAAGTATTATATTTTTACTGCAATGATTGGTACTTCGTATAAATGGTTATTGATTTTAGCGATACTTACTTCTTGCGTGGGCGTGTATTATTATTTTAAAGTCATAATAGCTATGTACTTTAAAAAACCCGAGACCGAAGAGCCTGTTGCTTTCGAAATGTCGCACGCTTTGTTGCTTGGCATAACAACTGTGGTAACACTTGTATTAGGCTTATTGCCTGATTTGATAGTGAAGATGTGAAGATGTTGTAGTTATTTATGCCACTCCTACGGAGTTCTTTCAATCAAATTTATTTTTTCAATTACAATGCGACTCCTACGGAGCCAAAAAATTATTTAAGTCCCGGAGGGACGAAATGGTAATATCTAAATTTTAGAAAATATTTTTAAGCCCTGTAGGGGCGACATATTTTCTCTTAATTTTTTTAATTTGATTGGAAAAAGGTTGTGAAGTAAGACCAATAAAGTTTAAAGCACTTTCAAAAACTCTCCGGTATTTCTAAACTTATCTAAATTCTTTTTTAATTTTTCATCGTCCCAATTCCACCAGGCTGATTGCTGTATTTTTTTAATCGTTTCTTCATCAAAACGAAAACGCACGTGCGCTGCGGGTGTACCGCTCACAATACTGTAAGGCTCTACATCTTTTGTCACCAATGAATTTGCGCCTATAACAGCGCCGTTTCCAATAGTAACGCCTGCAAGTATAGTGGCATTCGCACCTATCCACACATCGTTTCCAATACTTGTACTTTTTGTATTTATTCCTTCAACCGTTATATTTTCGCTGACAAAACCGTAATTTTTATTGTAAGTAAAAGGGTGCGTACTAACCCAATCGAGCGGATGATTATTCAGGGAAATTTTAGCCCCCATTGCAATAGAACAAAAGCGCCCGATAGAAGCAGTGCTTTTATCTACGTAGCTATTCATTCCTATAAAAGTGTATTTGCCTATTTTTTTAGCACCTAAGTAACAGCCGTGTTCAATGGTAACATTCTTTTCAAAAACAACATCTTTAGCTAAAATACCGGTACCAATTTTACAGCTCGGGTTTTTAAGCCGGGTGTATTGTCGCCATATAAACTGAACTAGACTCATTAAGGGAATTAATTGGTTAAAAGTACTATTTTTGTAACTAAACAGCAAAAATACATCGACACTAAGAAATACAAAAAAATTCTTTGCGGCTTAGCGTCTTTGCGGTGAAAAAATTATGGTAAGAATATTTATTACAAGCAATCCCATCAGTACCATCCTTATGTCGGTTTACGCCAAAAGGACCGGGCAAAAAGATGCGCGGGATATTTTATGTATTGATCATTACTTTAAAAAAGAGGCTCTTATAAAGCTTATTCAGGAGTCGGCCGCGCTGCACAATTGGAATAACATTCTTGATTTTTCTACCCATATAGAAAACGAGTTTAATCTTAAGCCTACACTTCGCGAAAAAGTAATGCGTAAGGTAAAGCATTTGCCTGTAGTAAAAAACGTGTATGATTCTTTACTTGATAAACACTTAAATAAAAAGGCCTTTTTTCTATCTGAAAAAATCAAGGCTAAATTGGCAACAGCGGGAATTACTATTTTGGAGAATGAAGTTATAGAGATTTACCAGCTGACGCAAACCGAACTCAATGTGGGCGCCGAACATTTGTTTCCAAAGGCAAAAATTTTTTACATGGAGCACGGGACCGTAGATTATATTTATGTCATTAAGAAGAAACGAAAGGAAGGCTACATCTGTATTTTCAAAGATAACTATCAAAAATATCTAACCAAAAGAAATATCTCTTTCCCGGTTATAGAATGTCTGAATAAGGAGGAATTTACCAACGGATTTTTAAATTGCTCACCTAATCTGAATATCGGCACAAAGCAAATTGATACTGCTTCTTCAAAAAAATTCATTCTGTTTTTAATGGATGCTTTAGAGAAATTTGAAGTCGACCCGGCTTTTTGGACGGATTATATCGAGCGTTGTTTGAAAGAGGTGGCAGATCCTTCTAAGTACACAGTGCTGATTAAGCCGCATCCGACACAATCAAACGAAGCAATTGAAATTACACAAGCTTATTTTAAAAAGCGCAACATTGATTTTATCATGCTGAATAAACCAGAGCTTGCTAATCTTTCGGTGGAAACAATTTATGTGCACTATCAAAAGAACATTGATTTTGTTTTTTCTACTTTTTCGGCAGCTATATTTTATTTGTCGTTTTTTTATTATGAGCAATCAAAGTTTTATTATTCGTATAAGTTTGTAGGGCAGTATATTAAAAATGCTCCGCCTCAGTATAAAAATTCGTATACGGAATTGGAGGAACTTATTGATGAGGTATTTGCAAATAAACATTGCATATCTTTGACCTAATACATAATAAAATGCCACAAAGACAGGAAGACACTAAGGTTCACAAAGAAAGTTTTTTATCGCTTACAAGAGAAGAAGAAAGAATTGGTAAAGCAATAGTACACGCTGCTTATACTGTTCATAAAAAACTGGGCCCGGGTTTATTAGAAAGGGTGTATGAAGTATGCTTTTGTCATGTACTTACAAGAGACGGATATTTTGTACAGCGACAATTGGAGGTTCCTATTGTTTTCGATGATATAGAATTTGAAGAGGGATTTCGTTTAGATGTATTGGTAAACGAACTTGTAATTTGTGAACTTAAGGCACAAGAAAATGTAAATAAAGTTTGGGAGGCACAACTTTTAAGTCATTTAAATCTTAGTGGAAAGCGACTTGGGTACCTTATTAATTTTAATGTACCCCTAATAAAAAATGGAATTAAACGAATGGTTCTTTAATAAACTTAGTGCAACTTAGAGCCTTTGTGCCTTAGTGGCAATTAGTTAGTAAAGCGCTTTAGCGCTAGATGTGATATGCAGACAATAGTCATAATAGGAGCAGGGAATATAGGCAGTAGGCATTTGCAGGCATTCGGGATTTCAAACATGAAATTGCAGATTATTGTTATTGACCCTTTTAAGGCGTCATTAGATGTTTGTGAAGGAAGATGGAAAGAAGTAAGTAAAGAAAATAGTACGGTAGAGGTAAAATTTCAAAAAGATTATTCTAATATTCCAAAACAAATTGACTTTGCGATAATTTCTACAAATTCAGAACATCGGTTTAAAGCATTGAATGATTTATTATCGAATTGCGAGTGCAAAAATATTTTATTGGAAAAATTCTTATTCTCGACGGAAAAGGAATACGCTGATGCGACTACAATTATAGAACAGCACAAAACGAAGGCCTACGTAAATTTAGTCCGCCGCACATTTGAATGTTACCAATGGGTTTCTAAAGAACTTAGTTCGGAAAAAGGGAACATGACGATGAAGGTTGTGGGGAATAATTGGGGAATGGCGAGCAACTGTATTCACTTTATAGATTTGTTTTGTTATCTGGCGAATGATAGTATTGCTACTTGCGAATTCAGTAATCCGGAGTCAACAAAAATAATTGAAAGTAAGCGTGAGGGGTATGTTGAATTTTTGGGAACTGTTTCGGCTCATTCAAAACTTGGCAGTAAATTAATTGTAGAATGTAATGAAGGCACCTACGATAAGATTAATATTACCATTGAGAAAGGCGGTTTTAAAATGAATATTGATGAAATAGGAGAAACAATTACCGTAAATGGTGACTCGCCTGCCGGTGAGGCAGGAAAGAAATTTCCATACCCGTATCAATCTCAATTGACGGCGAAATACTTTATTGAACTTACCGAAGGTCGTTCTTCGCTACCGACATACAATGAAGCGGCGAATTCTCATTTAAAATTCTTAAGCGCAGTAAAAAATATTTTGTTGCATAAAAACTACAAACAAGCATGGAAGATTACCTAAATAAAAATGTTGTTCTGGTTGGTCCGGGCGGAATAGCTAAGGATTATGCCAAAGTACTGAAAGCTATTGGAGTAAGCTCTATTGTAATTGGTCGCAACAAAGAAAAATGTGCCGCCTTCGAAAAAGAAAACGGAATAAAATGCATTGCGACTCCGATTGAAGGTTATATAAAGACAATTAATGTTGCTGATACTTATTTTATAATAACCGTAAACACTGAAAATCTTGGTGACGTTATTAGAAAGATAATAAACAACGGAGCAAAACATATTTTAATTGAAAAGCCTGCTGGGATTAATAAGGAAGATTTGGCTTTGACTATTGAAGCCTTGAAAAATAAAAGTGTAACCCCTTATGTAGCTTACAACCGAAGATTTTATTCATCTTTTCAAAAAGCCATCGAACTTATTAAAGAGCAGGGTGGATTATTATCTTTCTCTTTCGAGTTTACGGAGTGGGCTCATGAATACGAATCGTGGAACAAAACCAAGGAGGCACTCGAACATTGGCTTTTAGGAAATTCTTCTCACGTTATTGATATAGCATTTCATATTGGAGGAACACCTAAACAAATGTCTTCTTTTACTTCGGGAAGTTTAAGCTGGCACCCTGCTGCAGAGCAATTTTCGGGCGCAGGAGTTACAACAAAAGGAGTAGTTTTTTCTTATCAGGCAAATTGGGGCTCGGCAGGAAGATGGGGCGTAGAGTTTAATACTTCCATGGGAAAATTAATTTTAAGACCAATGGAAAAACTATTTTTTCAAAAAAGAGGAGAGCTTACGGTAAACGAAATTGTGATAGATAATAAATTGGATTTAGAATTCAAACCGGGTTTGTATAATCAGATAAGAGCTTTTTTAAATGGAGATGCAGCGAATATGATTACTATTCAAGAGCATTATAAGAATGTGATAAATGTGTTAGATAAAATTAAAAATCCAAATACGAATGAGAAATAAATTTGTAAAATTATTCAGCTTCTGTTTACTTTTCCCTGTTCGGACTTGGATTGCAATCATTAATTTATTCAGAGGCTCAAGTAAATCAGGCAGTAAATTTGTTGCCGAATTCAGGTCCAAGATTCAAAATGATTTTAGTAATATAATTGAACGGGCATATAAAGTTAACGGCGCAGGCAAATCAAATGTCAAACTTACTTACGCGGATATAGGCGCAAGAGGGGGGCTACCAAACCTGATTGCAAAAAACAGAAAACATTTTGATAAAATAATACTATGCGAAGGTGAACATGAAGAGGCAAAGAAATTGCGTGCAGAGGGATATATAGTTATTGATAAATTTTTGGCTGACAAAACAGGACCTGCAAAATTCTTTTATATTCCGGGTCACACCGGTGCTTCATCATTAAAACGTCCCGGCACTCCTTTTCTTCATCTCTTTTCAGCAACGCATTATAAAACATATACTGAAAAATATACTGAAAGTGATATCACAACAAGCACATTAGATATTGAATTGGAAAAACTGAATGTCAGAGAAATTGATTTTGTGAAACTTGATGTACAGGGTTCAGAGCTTTCAATAATTAGGGGTCTCACAACTTTAGCTCCCTTGTTTTGGGAAGTAGAAGTATTGCCATTGCCTACTTATCAAGACACACCGTATGGAATTTCTATCACGGCAGAATTAGTCAGCAGAGGTTATATCTGTTTCAGACAAAGTGGAAGAATGGTAAGAGATGGCATCTATATCTATTCTAATGAAATGTACATGCTTGATTACTCAACTGAATTTGGTAAAAATTTAATTCTCAAAAATTTCGAGAAGTGGAAGTTAATGATGGAGTTGTTTGATGTAAATGCGTTGGCAATGCACATCGAGGGAATAATAAAAGAATCTAAGTAAGGCTTACACTTTTTTAACAATGGTCACAGTCTGCCAGGTTTCTCTCCAAGGCCCGAAGTGATCGGTTGGACACAAATCATTATACTCTCCGTTGCCTTGGTTAAAAATTCTACGCTGACATAAATCGTAACCACTTTTAATTATTTCAACTTCGCCAACACTTTTAAATAAAAATGGAAGGGCTGTATGCGAATACCTGAAGAAATCTCCTGGAGCCTCGTGATATCTCCATGAGAAAGGAGCAACAATAATACAAACGCCTCCTTTTTTTAAAAGATGATAAATATTTTCTACTGCAACCCAAGGCCTGTTTAAATGTTCAAATACATTGTTGCTGTAAACAACATCGAAAAAATTGTGGAACTCTTTATTTTTAGCTAAATAATCAGAAGCACACACATCGCCGGTAATAATTTTTTCTGCTTTTTTGTCCAAGTCTACCCCGTAATAATTAAATTTTTTTTCAAAAAGGGTTTTATTTTCTTTATATTTTACGATATAAAAATCGCTTTTTTCATTCCCTAACAGAGGAGTGAGTTTACCGTCCCCTCCTCCAAAATCCAGAAAATTCAAGTTATTACCTTTTAATGAAAAGATCGTATCTCTTGCTAATTTGTCCCTGTCAAGATCTATTGGGTAAGTTATACGTGTATCTTTAGAAAACGGTTTTTCAAAATAACCAATCGGGGTATCAATAATAATTCTGAAATGCCTAAATTTTTGCAGAAACAGAAACGTTTTATATAATACATTATTAGATTTAACATATTCCTTTAACGCTCCCATAGTATTAACTTAATTCGTGTTTACAAATCTAACAAAATAGTAGGAAAGTGATGCGTTTACTTAATAAGTTCATTGAGCAAATTCTCCACACTCTCTTTCATTTTTACGTAGGCATTTCCGGTAGCCGGACCATTATACCCCGTGTACACTTTTACAATTTCATGTTTTTTGTTTAAGTAAAGGGTCGTCGGAAAAGCACTAACAGATGAAAGCCAGGGCAAACTTTTACTCGCATTAGC
>CAZZEI010000059.1:0-16927 GCA_964653165.1 uncultured Flavobacteriaceae bacterium
AAATCTTATCTATATCTTAGTGCTCATAACATATTAACTTATATAATGTCTAATAATAAAACTTACTGCTCAAACTGATCCGAGGGCGACCAAGGAATATAGCATTAAACTTTCTCAAAAACGGGCAAACTCAGTTGTTGCTTATTTGGTAAAGAATGGAATTAAGAAAAGCAGAATTATTGCGGTTTTAGCTTTAGGAGAATCTGAAATAAATGTTGCCGGATGCGGAAATGATGCCGCCTGTATCGAAAAAATTTATCAGCAAAACCGACGTGTTGATTTTAAAATTATTGGAGCTGAATTTGAAGCGCCAAAAATGACGAAGGTTACTAAGCCTGCTGCAAAAAAGACTGTAGTTTCAAAGAAGAAAAAATAAAGTATCGGCTTACTTTATTTTAAACCTTATTCCACCATATAACATTCGACCATAAATTGGCCCCCACACCATGGAAGCATCAAAATAAGTTCCAAATGGTTTATCGTATGAAACGATTGGATGTGTTTGTTTAAAGTTTGTTGCATTTTCAACACCTATATAAATATCAAAAGTTTTTTTAATACCTGTTTTGTAAGTTATTTGTCCGTTTACAATAAAATAAGCTGGTGAGTAGTCGTCTCTTTTGTATTCTGGTGGGTTTGATTTTGTATCGGGCAAACGTTTTGCTCCGTGCCACTGTGTAGTAAAATCGACTTGCCAATGTTGGTCTTTGGTTTCGTAAGAAAGATTAATAAAGGCTCTGTCTCTCGACACTAAATATTTTGGCAACATACCTGTTGTGTATTGTGTACGCGTATCTACATAACGATAGGCGAGTCGTACATTCAGTCGTTTCCGAACTTCCCAACTAAATTCTGTTTGCATAGTATTGGAAAATGATTCTCCGGTTAAATTATAAATTAAAACTTTTTGCGGATTATCATCCATATCTATCACAACCTGATTTGTAAAATCGGTTCGATAAATATCTAATACAAATTGTGCGTCACGATAGTTAAGTTTGAATTTGTGCAAAAAATTTAAGCCGTAGTTCCAGGCAATTTCCGGATTTAATCCGTAGGGCATATAAAAGTTGGAAGGGATAATTATAAAATCTCTTGATGAAGCCATTAATGAAGCGTTTTCGGCAAAAACATTAGCTGTCTTTAAAGCACGTCCACCGGAGGCGCGAATAACCGTATTATCGTTAAATGCGTAACGCAAATGCAGGCGCGGCGTAAAAAATAATCCGTAATAATTATGATAATCGGCACGTAAACCTGCAACTGCATTAAATTTGGTTAAATGAGAATATGCGTATTCGCCAAATACTCCCGGTACAGATTCTATTCTGCTTAAATTATAAAGTTTATATTTTTCTGCAACATTATCCCATAAATAACTTGCACCGGCTTTAAATTTATGATTTGTGTTCCCTATTATTCCTTGGAAAATATAATTGGCATAAAAGGTTTGCTGTAAACCGGCATAATTATTCAAGCCGTAAAAATTATTTTGTTTGTGTTGTAAAAAGCTTAGTTGTAAACCCATGCTTGTTTCGGGTTTGTTTTTAAATACATAACCGTTTTTAGCAAAAGCATCTGCTTTTTCAGAATTGATTCCAACTCCATAAAAGGGCTGCGCATTATTTTCTAAAGAGGGATTAAAATTGTTTTGTCCGCCTTGTCGCGTATCATTTACATAGCTGCCTCCAAACTGTCCTTCAAAGCCTTTACGAGTTTGGTAATTCCATTTATTCATAAAATTATATTGCATTCCTGTTGGGATGTCAAGAAACCCGTCACCATTCATATCTTGCTTTAATGGATTTGCACTATAGTGTGATAGAAGCGTTGTGCTCCAAACATCCGTAAGTTTTTTTGTGAGATTTAAATTATACTCGTTACGTGCATTGGCATTTACATAGGTATTAAAAAATAATTTCTCACTATTTTCCGGTTTCTGTAATTCCGTATTAATTTGCCCTGTAAAACTTTCGTAACCGTTTACAACACTACCGGCACCTTTGCTGAGCTGGATAGATTGTATCCATGTTCCCGGAATAAAACTTAAGCCATACATACTTGCCAAGCCACGTAAATACGGCATATTTTCTTTGGTTATTAAAGCATATTGTCCGGAAAGCCCAAGCATCTGAATTTGTTTGGTACCGGTAACCGCATCGGCAAAATTTACATCAATAGAAGGATTTGTTTCAAAACTTTCGGAAAGATTACAACAAGCAGCTTTAGTTAATTCTTTTTGCCCAAGAGTTTCCACATTTAAAGTATTCATATAAGAAAATTCAGATGATTTACTATAATAAACAACAACAATTTCTTTCAGCATTTTTGCAGCCGAAAGAATGAAATCAGCTGAAGTTTGACTGGTGTCAATAAGTGCGGTATCATTCTCGAAACTTACATAGGTAATAACAAGCTTGTTACTGAGACTTGTTTTTTTAAGCACATAATTTCCGTTTATGTCAGAAGTAGTAGCAATTGTAGTGTTCAACCAAAATAAAGTCGCCCCAGGTAAAGCAAGTGTATCGCTTTTTTCGGTTAACTCAAACACCTTGCCTGTTAAATTATTTTGCGAATTACTTTTTTGTGAAGAAAAGTAAAACAAACAAACAAGAAAAAAATAGAATACATTTTTCACTTTACACACTTCTTATCGCGGTATTTACAACAATCGGGTAACTTGTTATAGGTAGCATTTTGACTTTTTTCAGTTTCAACATCATGGCCAGCGATAAGGATAGCTTTTTTTATTTCCGCTTCTGAAACTTTATCGCTGCGGTAAATTACTTTTAGTATTTGCGTTTTTGCATTCCACTCAGCCAGTTTCACACCTTTTATATCAGCTGCGTTTTCTATGCGACTTTTGCACTGTTCGCAATTGCCTGCAACTTTAAAAGAAACTGTTTTTGTTTCTTTGGTTTTCTCTTGAGCTGATACACTTAAAAAAAAGAATGATAACAATATGATTATGATTTTTTTCATTTCTATTCTATAATTAATTTTTTAGTTATTTTTTTCTCGCCGTCAAAAACATGTATGGTGTAAAATCCTTTGGTAAAGGAACTCACGTCAATTTCAATTTTTTCTTTTGTCGATTTTTCATAATAAATAATTTGTCCAATCGAGTTATTTACTGTAATTAAATTATTTTTCGATTCGTTTAGTAAAACATGCAACGTATTCGAAACAGGGTTAGGGTAAACTACAACAACTGTTTTAGAGTTATATGATTTAACACTATTTATTGAATTCATTACAACAAACTGCCCCATCATCCCATCGTCTTCATGATGTAATAAATGACAATGGTACATGTACCCTAATGTGTCATTGGCAAAATCTTCAAACTTTGTGATAAACTGAACAGAATCGCCGGGCATTACCAAAACAACATCTTTCTTTCCGCGTTCATTTAAGGGTGGGGGAACACCATTGATATCCAATATATAAAATTGTATGTCGTGCATATGAAATGGATGTGCTACCAACGTATTGTTTACTAATTTCCAGCTTTCTATATTATTTAATTGCGTATAAATATTTATAGAATCCATATCAAACTTTTTGGCATTCATACTAAAAGGCCCCTCTGCCAGTTGAGTTGAATCCAAAGACATTTCTGTATCAAAACTTATTCTTCTTGTTGCGTTTACCTGCGAAGTTTGCCAGGGAGAAACAACGGTTAAAGTTGAAGGCATTGTTGTAACAGATCCTGTTATTGGCGCAGTAACATTAATTTTCATAATATCGTAATCTGCTCCGTTACGTGGATTTAAATTATATCCCGGGATGACTGCTATGCCGGTTCCAACAGAAGCAGCGCCATATATTCCGTTCTGCAATAAAGAACCAAAATTCCTTAAATAAATTGTTTGTCCGTTCATTCCAATTAAGTTCACAAGAACCTCTGCTCTTTCTCCGGGTGATAATCTTATTTGAGTTAACGTTAATGCACTGTCTAAAAGCCCACCGTCACCCGCAATCATTTTAAAAGGAATATTTCCGGTAAATCCAAAATTAAAGGTGCGCATGGAAGACCCGTTTAATAAACGCAAGCGTACAATTTGTGCAGGAAGATTTACATAAGGGTTTATTGTTCCGTTTACAAAAAGACTTGTGTCGTCTTCCGTTGCAATAGCAATTTGTCGCAAGACATCAAATGCTTTTGATTGAACAATTACCGGAATATCATCTACTCCATAAGTTCGAGGCAAAGTAATCGTTGCTTCTAAAGAATCTTTAATAATAATCATTCCTGCAATTCCTTTCGAAACATGTAAATCAGTTTTGCCATCACCATGCGGATGATACCAAAATGTTCCTGCATCATTGAGCACTTTAAATTTCGGACTCCATGTAGAGCCTTGGGTAATAACCTGATGAGGGCCACCATCATTTTCAGGTGCTAGGTGGAGTCCGTGCCAATGAATAGTAGTAGTTGTGATTAAATTATTAGTTACGTTTAAAACTACACTATCTTTTTTATTTAATACGAGAGTAGGAGCCATCCAAACACCATTTATACCATAAGTAGGTGTATTGTATCCTGTAAAAAATGTTTTTGTACCCGACTGGATAGTTAAATTAAATGTTGTCCCGCTTAAAGCAGGAGGAATATATAAAGCATTTTGAGCACTGACTTTTAAAAAAGCCAGGCTCAAAATGAATAATATAATTTTTGTTCTGCGCATTTATTTAATAATGCTGAATTTTTTAATTTCAGTTTTATCATTTAAAGTGATTACCATTAAATAAGAACCCTGAACTAAATGCGAGGTGTTTATTTTTTTTGTAAGCAAGCCTACCCCTAAATTTTCGTTGTTAGATACGTTTTCTAATTTCCTTCCTGTTAAATCAGTTATTGAAATTGAAACAGAAGAAGTTTTAGCAACATTTAAACTTAAATCTAGAAATTCGGAAGATGGATTAGGAAATAATTTGATATCAGAACTAACATTTTGATTAGAGTTAACCCCAACAGTTGTGTTTAAAAAATTTCTGATATCATTTGCCATTGTCGTGGTATCGCTTGTAGTAAACCCAATATATGGATTTCCCAAAACAGAATGATTAGTGCCACCTCCTAAAATTACAATAGTCGGCATTCCAAATCCCCCGTAATAAGCAACCTGCATTGCACCTGAATCCATTGGTGTTGAAGTAAATCCGTTTGTTGTTACCCAGTTTTTTATTAATGTGCAAGAGTAGCTATTTACGTACCCAAAAGTGTATGCTTTAATTTTCCCGGGATATTGTGCCAGCAAAGCAGCTTTCATGGTTTCTAATTTTCCACCTGCCGTAATACACGAGCTGCAGCTATTCATAAAAAATTCTATAATAACGGCGTTACCCGCATCAAGTTCAGTAAATAGATGTTGATTTGTTCCGTTACAATCATCCGTGTTAAAATCCATTGCTGTGGTTTGAGCAAAAGAAAAATTTGAAGCGATGAATATAAATCCTGCCGCTAGTACTGTTTTTAATTGTGTTTTCATGTTTATTATATTTATTGTTTAGTAAATTTAGCGTTTAAAATTTCTTTTTGAAGCGTTACGAGTTTTAAAAAATATTCTCCCTTATTTAAGTCAGAAATATCTATGCTTACAGGAGCAGAAAAATCAGCGCAGTTGTACGATTTTATTTTTTTCCACTGAATATCAAATAACTCAACACTACAATTTGTTATTGAAGCATTACTTAGATGAATACTTAATTTATCGTTGGAAGGATTAGGAAAGA
The DNA here is from genome assembly GCA_964653165.1 of uncultured Flavobacteriaceae bacterium. GTDB lineage: Bacteria > Bacteroidota > Bacteroidia > B-17B0 > Aurantibacillaceae > PALSA-968. The sequence continues at coordinate 5,740 of CAZZEI010000059.1, forward strand.
CCTGAATCTTAGTTTCCAATTTAAGCTCATACACTCCCGCAACTGCACCACTAAAAGAAAGACTGTCTACAAACACGTAACTTCCCGCTACAGGGGTTGGTCCACTTGCTGATATTAAAATACTTGCTGTATCCGGAAAAGCGCCACTTAAATAAACCAGAGGAATAGCAAAACTTACCCAGCTCATCTCCATGCCCGGTAGTTTATGATGGTTGTATGCAATTGTATCGCGCGTATTCAAAATTGAATTCCATTTGGTAAGGAGGATTTCGAAATACCCTTTATCTGAACCAAAAGCCATATATTGCCAATACCCTGTTAAATCCTGTGGACGAGCAGAAAAAGCAAAACCGGAAGCAGACTTGTTTGAAAAATTCAGATTTCCTGAAGCTGCAATACCCGGCATAATACCCATTCCCGTAACATTAGCAGAAGTTACATTAATATAACTTGCGCCCGGATTGCCCGGAGTATATTTTGTACAGGTATACACATTATCAAAAGCAGTGATGCTATTTAATGTACCCCATCCATTAGGTTCTTCATAGCTTCCTACCGGAGTCCAGTTTTCAAATCCGTTATTTGGTATTTGTGCTACTGAGCTTATTTTAAAAATGAGTATAGTCGCAATTGACAGGATTAGTCTTTTCATGATGGTTGATTTTTTATGGAATAGAAAAAGAAATTTATTTCGCGGAAATTGCGAAATAAATCAGTTAAAGAAAAAAATCAAATTAAAATGGAACAGAAAAGAATGTTCCGCGAAACGGGTTGTTCGGGTGGCTTTAGGTAAGCGAAGGATTTAATGTCCTTCTGATAAATAGTGTTTAAAATTGGTATAAATAAAGTAGATGTATTAGCTAAGCAATCAAACTGTGGAACGCTAAAATGAAAGGAAGAAGCAAGATAATTATCTTCAACTTTGTTTAAAGAAAACTTAGAAGACTTACAGCAATTATTTCCTTTTGAATCGCCACAGCAGCAGGATTTATGTTCTTTTAAAGAAACAGAAAAGCCCTTTTGCATAGAGCAATAATTAATGACCAAACTTAATCCTAATGTGCTGATTAGAAAAATAAATACAAGTAATATGGCAAAAAATTTCTTCAAGAATTTGAAATTGTATAATGCAAAGATAGTAAATTTTAATGAAATGAAATGAAAGAAAGCACCAAAAGCTGTCGCGTAAGTATCTGGTTATGTTGATGTTTCGACGTGTTTTAATTTCTTTGTTCGTCCCCGTTTTAAAATTATACCATTCCTTAATATAAATTAGTCCAATAAATTGGTATAATGGCGAGCGAAATCTACAAATACTTTGGACTAAAACTGATTTCGCCTCGCTATTAATTATTCTTCTTCCTCAGTATTTGGTATAAGCCCTCAAAAAAAGTCTGTTGTCCTTAGCTTTAGTCTGCGATGATTCCCTATTCAAGTATTAATTTTTTATTTATGGCGACTCCATTTATTTCTATACTAACAAAATAAATTCCTTTACTTAAATCGGGGGGAAGTATAAAATTTTCTGCACTTGAATTAATTACTCTATTATTTTGATATAAAATTCGACCCGAAATATCAATTAAACTTAGTTGCAAAGTTTTGCCAATATTGTTAGGGAATTTTATTGTAAAATTATTTTTTGCAGGATTAGGAAATAGAGTCATGTAATTTTCATGATTAATTTGTTCTACGCTAATTAAATTTATTCCAAGGTTGATATTATCAATGTATAAATTATTGCCTCCATCGGTTACATTAACAATTTTAATTTGAACATTTTGATATGTTGCGTACGTTGCTAAATTTATGTTTGCTGTTTTCCAAACGGTTGAAGCGGTAGGAATATATGGCGTGGTTTGGGTGGGGCCTGTTGTCATTGCTGTTCCGGTACGATAGAAAATTTGTGTCCAGTTTACACCGCAATCATTCGAAATCAATACTAATAATTCATCTGAATAATTAACGTCTGACTTTGCGTAAGCCCATTTAAAAAACAAATAAGGAGTTCCGGTAAATGAAGTAAAATCAAATGTGGGAAGTATAAGCGCATCTGATTGTCCGTAATTAGTATTTATCAGGTTATTAATTTTTGTGCTGCCTGAACCCTGATAAGCTACAGCTATTGTATCGCGACCCCATGTAATTCCAAAATCGGGATTGTCAATTGTAATATTATTGGGAGGAAAAACAGATGTCTCAAAACCTTCTACAAAAGGCAAAGCCTGACCTGGCTGAGGATTAGTTACAGTTATATAATTATTTATTGTAATACTATCGATACCTGTACTACCCGTCACAACTAATTTAACCAAATAAGTACCCAATGTATTGTATGTTACTTGTTGATTGGCATTTGTAGAAGTGGGGGGCAATCCTCCTGCAAAGGACCACTGATAAGATGTAGGATTGTTTAATGATTTATTGGTAAATAAAACGGCATTTCCTACGCAAACAGTATCCGCATTACTTGTAAAATCGGCCACCACATTGCAAACAGGAGAAACAAAACCGGAATCACATCCGGTGGAAATTAAATTAAATTGTGTCCAAATGTTTGTACGCATTGTGTTTAGTGTAGCCTGCATTCTTGTTTTTTGACCTTGCGTGAACATGCTTTTGCATGCATCGTTAGTATAATCCATGTAATTCTGAACCTGATCATTTACATTAGGAATGTCATTGCTGCAAGTATTAGCAGTTGTAGGGCAACCAAAGTTTGGATTAATTACCGGAGGAGTATCACATACTAAATCTCCATCAGCGCAAGTATCAATTCCGCAACCTCCGTTAAATGTATGATACAAACCAAACCAATGCCCTAATTCGTGCGTGCCTGTTCTGCCCATGTTATTGGGCGAGGTAACTGTTCCAATTCTGCCAAACGCATTGTGAACCATAACAGCACCATCCTGATCAACAGGTCCTCCCGGAAAGGAAGCATAACCAAGTACATTACCGGCTATTGATTTTACTACATAAATATTCATATAACGCGCGGCATCCCAACTGCTTAAATTAGCCAAATCGCCACGTTGATAACTTTGATGATTAGTAAGTGATGATTGAATGCGGACAATGCCATTTGTGCACCTTCCTTGCGGATCTTTTTTTGCTAAACAAAATTCAATTTCAGTATCAACGCCGCCGCCGTCTCCGGGGGTGCCAATTAATTTACGATAATCTTCATTAAGTACATCTATTTGACTTTGTATTTGGGCGTCAGAAATATTTTCTGTGCCGCCGTTATGTATAATGTGCACAACAACCGGGATAATTTTTAAATTAGGATTATGCGTTAGTAGCTTTTCTTGAGCATTTTTTATTCCCTTCCGAATTTCAAGTTCAGCATATGATATGGTTTTTTTATTGGCCCTTTGATACTTGTCGAAATAACAAGGCTCTGTATTTTGAGCTTTTGAAAAAATGCTAAGGAATGCTAAAAGAAACACTAAAATACTTTTTCCCATTTTATTAATTATTAGTTTGCTATAAATAAACTTATTACTATGTTTTTTATCTTTTATTATTTCTTTTTATTTAACACTGTTTTCTTTTAAAAAACCCAATAAATAGCTCACTTGCAATCCATATAATATGTTTTTCCCTTGCATTCCATTCATTTCCATAACACCTCCGAACACACTTTTAAAACCGGAATTTGCCAATAGTTGAACCTGCAAAACATCTTTACTGAAAACAGGCATATCTATCCCTATTCCTACAAATGCTCCCCAATCTATCATTTGCATATCATCCATAATATTTACAGCATTATAACTGTTAACCCGGTAAGCATTAATCAGCGTATGTTGTGAACCTCCAAGCGAGAAAAATAATTTTGATTTATCGATTAACTCCTTTGTTCGATATTTTGCGCCCAACATTATGTCAATATATGAGAAGCGATAACGGGGACTGTAATTCGCCATATCCATATCGAACTTAGTACCCCTTTGCATGTAGCCTGCATTAAGTGTTATCCCTAATTTTTCACTAAAAAAATATTCGGAGCGAAGTCCAACACCGCCATTCAATTTCAATCCGTATTCAGTCATTGTTGTTCCTGATGTCATAGACATTTTGGTTCCATAAATACTGCTTGCAGCAAAAGAGTATGAAGAACCGAACATAAATTTTGATTGTGCGGAAATGTTTTTTAGTTCAAAACAAATAAGTATAAGTAACACAAATTTATTTTTCATAACGCTGATTTTAGTAGTTAAACTATTTCATAATTGAGCATCATTCCACTGTCTTCATGTTCAAGGTTGTGGCAATGCAACACAAACTTTCCTTTGTGCTGCGGAAAGGTCATTATCAATTTTACCTTTTCATTTGGCATACAGAGAACGGTGTCTTTCCATCCTGTTTCAGTCGGGATAAGCATTGCTCTTCCACCTGTTCTTTCTATCACCTGAAAGTGAACCCCGTGAATATGCATCGGATGAATTTCGTTACTGTTTGAATTATCAAATGTCCATATTTCGGTTGTTCCGCTATTCACAGAAAAATCGATTCGGTTCATATCAAATGATTTTCCACTAATCGTATGTTCCATGTTCATTCCCGAATGTCCGTTGTGGTCCGCTTGTTTTAAATCAAAATTTCTATTGTATGATGATGAGGTAACCGAAATTGGTGTAATAACGGAAAGTAAAGAAGGCAATGCAAATGTGTTTGTTTCTGCTCTGTCAATTTTGAATTTCATTATTTTGAAGCTACCACTACCTTGCGCCATTCCCCCATTAAAGGAGTTGCTTTGTAAAAAAATTTCTGTTCCTACAGAATAAGAAGAAAAATCAATCAGCAAATCTGCTCTTTCGCCGGGAGCAAGTAATAAACCAGTTACTGCCTGAGGAGAAGCAATTAAACCCGCATCCGAACCACTTACATAAAAGGGTACATTATTGCTTAACGCAAGATTATACACTCGTGCAGTTGAACCATTGAGAACCCTTACACGATACCATCGTGTTGCAACATTGTGATATGGGGAATAAGTTCCATTAACACAAACATATTGTCCTAGATACCCTGTCATCACTTCATCGCTTGTGGGCGAATAGTTCAAACTATAATCGGAATAAATTCTTTTGTCTTGAATTATCAAAGGGATCTCATAATCATTACCCGGTAAATTCAAACCGGCTTCTTCGTTATCATTAACGATAAACATTCCGACTAATCCCATAAATACCTGGTGCGAAGTTTTTCGATGAGGGTGCGGATGATACCAGTATGTACCTGCTCTCTGATTAATTTGAAAACTAAAATTAAAGGAGCTTCCTGACTGAATTATATTTTCAGGATGTCCATCCATATTGGCAGGAATAAGCAAGCCATGCCAATGTATATTTGTTTCTTCGGCTAAACTGTTTTGAAAACTGATGTTAGTATTTTCACCATTCATCATTTTAAGGGTTGGTCCAAGAATAGTATCGTGGTATCCGAACACCCTTGTCGTTTTTCCTTTTATTATAGATGCTGTTGCTGATTTGGCTGTAAGAGATGGATTTTTTACAATAAAAGGGGTAGTTAAGGGAGTATCAAAAGAGCCTTCTAGAACAGATATGCTTTTGTTCACATTCATTTTATCCTTTCTGCAACTTTGTAACAGCCAGCTAATACCACCAACCGCAGTAAATACGGTGGTGTTACTGGCCAGTTTAAGAAAGGTTCTCCTTTGCATATTTAATCGAATCTTTTATTATTGCACGGTAATCGTTTTAGATGTTTCATTCATTTTTTTACTATTCATTGACATGGTCTTCAGTTTTACTGTATATGTTCCTACATTACTATATGCGTGTGAAGAATTGGCATCTGTTGATTTTGAGCCGTCTCCGAACTCCCATTCATAATGATGGGCATTCTTTGAGCAGGTGGATGTAAAGCTGATGCTTTCATTAAGCGCTGCGGTTGTTTTACTTGCATCAAAGCAAGCCGTTGGTTTTTTCTGACAACTTGTAAATGCCATTGTTCCTACGAATATGAGTAACGCGATTTTTATTTTCATTGAATTTGATTTTTATTTATCAATTAATTCTTGTTATTTTTTTCGTTTCAATAATGTTTCCGGCTTTTATTTGAACGTAATAAATGCCGTTTCCGGTAAAAGATTTTTCCTCGAGTATTATTTTATTTGTTCCGCGGTGCACAAATCCTTCATTTCGATTTAATATTTCTTTACCAAGGGCATCAAATAAAAGAAACTGTACGTTTGAGGCTTCAGGTAAAGAATATTCAATTGTAGTATTTCCGCCGGAAGGATTTGGATAAACAGTCATTGTGTTTTTCAACCCAATGGTTTCAATACCTATTGTTCCGGTAATATTAATATCATCAACATACATATTGTTTTCATAGTCTGATGAAGCTTTAAGTCTCAACAATAAATTATTATTGCCTGCATACGGAGTTAGATTTAAAGTCTCGAGTCTCCAATCATTTGGCCCCGGTACAAAAGCAGTAGTAGAAAACGGAGGTGTTATAGTGGTAAGAGCTGTGCTGTACTTAAAATACAAGTTTGTCCATGTTGCACCACAATCTGTTGACACATCAACTCTAAGCGAATCAGACCAATTAGGAGTAAGAGTAGGGTCGGAAAGCATACGATATGCAACTTGAAATGTCATTTGAACAGAACCAAGAGAAGTAAAATCAAGATTGGGTAAAGTAATAATCTCAAAACAACCGTTACAGGTATAAGCTATGCTATTAAACCACATAGAAGCCGCTCCTGTTTTAGCCGCTCCGGTTGTACGCGCCCAAGTAATAGAAAGATCGGCATTGTCAAGCGTCCAACCTGTTGGAGGAAAAGCTACAGGCTCAAAACCATAACTGAAAGGTGTAGGCTGACCAACAGGTATTACATTAAATGTACTATTGGCAGCATCATTTGCGGGATTACCGTCTGTAACTGTGTTAGGAAGTGTTGTATAACAGGTAAACGAATGAGTTCCTGCTGTTGTTGTCATGCCTGGAAGTGTAACCTGTATTGTAGCAAGAGAAACAAGGTTTCCTGTCCAGTTATAAACTTGAATAGGATTAGAATCAATTTGATAATTGATGTTACACGATGTAAGGTTATTTGTTCCCCAATTACGTATAGTTACGATAGGAGAAAAAGAAAGAGCGCAAATCATTCCGTTTGGCGTAGTAACGCTTGGGGCACCGGCATCGTTAGACATTAAAACAACCGGAGTGCATCCATTTGATGTGGCCCAGGACGAATAGGGGGCGGTTGATAACAAGGCGTTTGTTCTTGCTGATTGCCCTTGCGTAAATAAATTTTTGCAACCGTTTGCGCCGTAGTCCATATAATTCATAAACATATATCCGGGCGACACAGTAGAACAGGCATCGAGAGCAGGAAAAGTAGCGCAGGCACCTGATGAGGCATCGGCCTGATTTGGTGTATCGGCAACAGCATCGCTTCCGGTACAAGCGCCACTATCGTCGCCCCATATATGAAAAAGATTAAAACAATGTCCGCACTCATGTGTGGCAACCCATTGGCCGGTTCCAACAACGGTATAATCACTTACATTTCCATAGGTATTACTTGCTGTGCCTGTAGGAAATTCACCATAACCTCCAAGACCGGGGGTTAAATCGCAAACCCAAATATTAAAATAGCGGGTAGGATCCCATGCATCTGCCCCACCTTGTGCAGTGAATTTTATTTTATCGTCTGTGGTAAAAGTTGTTTGAGCTGTTTGTATTCTTTCTATTCCTGTTGTTGGAGCTCCACTCGGATCGCGCTGTGCCAGACAAAATTGAGCTCCGGTAGGGGCTCCAATTGATTTCCAAATAGCAGGGGTTTGTGTTGTGTCTGCATTTGTTCTACCATTGTCATCATTAAGGACCTGAATTATTTGATTGCAAATTGTAGTAGAAATATTTTCGGCAGTTGTATTCCAAACAACATGTATAACAGTAGGAATGGTTACAGTAATTTGCCCACTTCCAATTTTGCTGTTTGGGTTTTTAGCTATCCATTCCTGAATTTGTTTTTCATACTCCGCCATTTGCCTTTCAATATCGGGGTATTGTTTTTTTAATCTTTCCAGATTTTGCATTGTTCCGCATTGCTCGGCTTGCGGTTCCTTAGCTGCTTGTTTTTGCGAAAACGCAGGTATTGCGAATCCACAAAAAAATAAAAGTAGAATTGTTTTTTTCATTGATTTTGTTTTAGTTATTAATTGGATAGCTTACTTTATTATTTAATTTTTGTAAATTTTTATCATTTCTGATTTGTCAATGTAATTAATTCTGATCATGTAAACCCCTGCGTCTAATAAACTGTTTAAAGTATAGAGAATTTTATTTTCACTGGTTTTAAATGTTTCTATCAATCTTCCCTCAATGCTGTAAATATAAACTTGTTTAATGGAATTATTGTAATGTTCATTAAACTCAATAGTGAAAGAATTGTGAAATGAAGTAGGATAAACAGTAGTTGTTTTGATAGAATTAAAGAAAGCAATACCATTATTGGAGGAAGGGTTTAATGTGAGGATTCTTGTATAAGTTGTGTCTCCAGTAAGATCTTCGTTGTGATTAGCAACTAACATAGACATGTAAATTTTAACCTTACCTAAATTAGTTGCGGGGGCAATCCAGTTAAATGTCCACGTTGCGCTATCTTGAGAATCTGCACCACAGGGAGTATGACTTACATAATTTCTCCCTCCTAGTGTATAGATTCTTGTTAGTGCACTATTAATTAAAGTAAAAGCACCTTTTGAGTTGTTGTTTGTATCTAACGAAGAACAAACAAATCCAAATTTATCATGTCCGTTACGTTTAATTTTTATATGAATTAAATAAGTATTGCCGGGCACATAAGTAGAATCATTATTCCCCGCTTCAAAATGCAAATCGGGTATATCGGGATTTACCGGTGAAGAATGACAGCCAGAGCAATTAGTTTCTCCCGGAGCACCACTATGGTCTCCAACTGTAGGGCTATCGCAGGGAGATAAAACGCTTTTAGTTGCTGCAATAAAAATAATTATAGCTACAACACCTAAAACGTTGCGTATTATTTTATTTTTCATGTAATAATTATCAATTCTTATTTTATTAGTATTAATTTTTGCACAACTTGCTGACTACCCGAAAGTAGTTTTATATAATACATGCCCGCTTTTAACGCAATATCTTGCGATTGGATGTTTATTTTATTCTTACCCTGTATGCAATAGGTTTTTCCCGAATTCCAAGCTAGAGAGCCATCCATATTCAGTATTGATAAGTGAATATATTGCGCACGTTGTAAATCAAATTCTACAGTAACGAGATTATTGGATGGGTTTGGAGAAATATATAATTTACTGGTATTTTCTTTTTTATTTTCATTTACCGCCACAGCTGTTGCAGGGCAATTTGTATACCCAAGTGTATTTAGTTCATTCAGCACATTCGTGTTTCTAATGTTTATAAATGATTTAAGTCCGGGAATATTATATCCGCTAACATTTATATCAACACTAACATTATCATCAAAATTTAAATTGGTGTACATTTTCATTGGGTCAGCGTACACATCCGTTTTTATCAAGTTGTAAATCGAATCTATTTTTGGATCGAGAACAGAAGATAAAAAATCGTTGTTGGCAAAAGAACAAATTAATTTAAGATACGTGTCTTTATAGGTACTGTCATTCAGCATTCTATTTACCAGGGGTCTATCGGTAGCAAGTGGATTTACATAAAGAACGCTTGTTGCTTCAATTTGCGGAATAGTCCCCGGCACATCCATGCCAAACGCTGTGCTAACATCCCAAACAATCCATTGAAATTTTTTGGTCAAAGAATCATGATAAATATAATAATTGTGAATAAATCGATAAGGGTAAGAATCAAAATCAACAAAGAGATTATACGCTGCCCAAGCACCGATAAAAGAATTGGTATTCATAACTGCTTCTACCGAATCTCTGAATTGTGCATTGGTGGTATTGTTTATTTGTGCTGTAAGATTTATAAGGTCACTCCAATTATTAACTATCTCGTTTGTTTTGAGTTCATAGCAATTATAATAGGCATTTATCGTTCCGTGATATTTCAAATCGGCACAAACGCCGCTGCTATTATCACCTTTAAACAGGTTATAGTTATTATCGCCAAAGCGGTCTTTCAAAAAAGTTTTGTTAACGCGTTCCACCATAAGGTACAAGCCCCAATAAGTACCATTTAAATATAAACGGGCGTAATTAGCACGGGGAGAATAAATATTCTTCTTATTCATAAAATCAAGCATCAGCTTTTCGCGCATAAAAGCAGGGTCTTGGTAAAAATTATTAAGATTGACAGATTTTAATCCGTTGTATTTTTGTCCTAAAATGTATTCATTAAACGAAAGAGTAAAAGGCTTTTTGTTTGACGGATAATTATAATAGGAAGAATTTCCTTTAAATTGTATCCCAACAGAATCTACTTGTTTGCCGTCAATAATTACGCTTGCGGGAATGTACGTAGATGAATCATTGGCATCGTCGTAAGCTTTATTATTTACAAGCTGATTCCAATAACCGGACTGCGAAAAATTAATGTAAATAGAATGCACTTGCAGGGTATTAAACAGCGAATCGCCCGCTATACTTTGTGCAAAGGAAAATTTTACAGAAATTAATATAGCGCCAGTTAGTATGACGTATTTTAATTTTTGTTTCATGGTTTATTAATTTTTATTTTGGGTTAATTGAATGGGTATAATGTTACAATCTTAATAAATATCAAACTCATAACATTTTTCAAAGCAATACGAAGTTAGTGTATAATGCGTACAAATACACCCTGCATGCCAAATATAATTAACTGAATATAAACATATTATCACTCACCCCTGTCTCTCTCAATTCCCTTTGCATTCATTGCCCTTTGTAGGTATATTTGCTTACCTTTTAAAATGCAATTGTTAATAAAAAATTTCATGAAAATATTCTTCATTTCAGTTATTTTCTTTTCATTTAGTATAGATGGTTTGGGTCAACAAGCCAGAAATCAGCCTGATGTTATTTTGCATCTGCCGCCCGAACCTCAGTTTTCATGTATTAATTTATGTTTTGGCGATACAACAAAATTCATCAATCAAACTATAGCCGGCAGTTTTTATTTTTGGACTATATATGATTCGGCAGGTACTATTGTTGATACTTCTTCTTCAGCCGATTTATCA
>CAZZEI010000060.1:0-16927 GCA_964653165.1 uncultured Flavobacteriaceae bacterium
TTACTGCTGCCTCCCGTAGGAGTCTGGTCCGTGTCTCAGTACCAGTGTGGGGGTTTAACCTCTCAGTACCCCTACTGATCGTAGTCTTGGTGAGCCGTTACCTCACCAACAAACTAATCAGTCGCATATTCATCCACATCCGCCTGAGCTTTAATTAAAAAAGAATGCTCTTCCTTAATATTATGGGACATTAATCCGAATTTCTCCGGGCTATTTCCCAGATGTGGGCAGATTATATACGTGTTACGCACCCGTGCGCCGGTCGTCATCAAAGTATTACTACCTCATGTTACCCCTCGACTTGCATGTATTAGGCCTGCCGCTAGCGTTCATCCTGAGCCAGGATCAAACTCTCCATTGTAAAAAAAATTTGTTCAGCCTTTTACATTCGCTGAACTTAAATGTCTGTTATAAGGTTGCTTTACTCGCAACAATCCAACAAAGCTCTTACTTGCTTATTTTGGTCATTCATTTCCTTCAAAGAACTTATATAATATTAGAATCAAGATTATAGAACCAAAAACCAAGCTAATTACACTCAATCCCCTCTCTAAACCCTACTCTTCAATACCTTTTTTTAGAACATTTCCCTGTTTTAGGGGGTGCAAAAGTAACAATAGTTTTGCAGTAGCAAAATGTTTTTAAAAAATATTTATAGCTCAATTTAACTACCGCTGCTAATCAACTATTTAAACTGTTAACTATTATGCAAACAAACAGTTTTTGAAACAAAACAAACCAATACCTTTGCGGCGAATATTAAACAAATTGAAAAACCCATGAAAAAAGTTATTTATACCGACAAAGCCCCTTCTCCAATAGGTCCATATAGCCAAGCCATTATGGTTGATAATATGCTTTACATTTCAGGGCAAATTGCATTAGACTCTGCCACAAACAAAGTAATAAAGGGAAGTATTAAAGACGAAACCCGTCAAATAATGGATTGCATAAAACATATTTTAGAGGCAGCGGGAATGACTTACGATCATGTAGTTAAAACAACTATTTTTCTAAAAGATATGAATAATTTTGTGCAGGTAAATGAGGTTTACGGTTCTTACTTTACAAAAGACTTTCCGGCGAGAGCAACTGTAGAAGCATCTAGACTTCCGAAGGATGCAAATGTTGAAATTTGCATGGAGGCAATAAAATTTTAGCCCTCATCCGTCAGCCAGAGGCTGACACCTTTTCCCAAAATGAAAAGGAACTAGTTTTTCTTTACCTGTTTTAAATTCAGCAAATTCATTGGGTTGGCAGTTAATCCATCAACCTTTTTACTTACTAAACGCACTACCTCATCGTAGTATAGGGGAACTATCGGGGCATCATCCATAAGCATTTGATCCATTTTTTGGTAAAGTGATTTTTTCAATGAATCGTTTAAACAATTGCGGGCCTGTTCGTACAATTTATCAAAAACAGGATTATTGTAATGCGTATAATTAAACCCCTTAGGAGAAAAATTCTTTGAATAAAACAAGCTCATAAAATTTTCTTCATCGGGATAATCACCAATCCATGATTTGCGGAAAAACGGAATTTCGTTATTGGCAATTGCAGGAGTGAGAACTGAAGCTTTTTCGATTTCTATTTTTATTTTGATATTGCTTTCAGCCAATTGTCCCTGTATAAATTCAAACATATCTAAATACGTTTCTGTGCTGTATAATATTATTTCAGGCAACCCTTTTCCCTCCGGGAAACCTGCTTCAAGCAATAAGTCGCGGGTTTTATCGGGATTATAAACGTAACCCTTAACAATTTGAGGATTAAAAGAAGGTAATCCAGCCGGAATAAAGCCTGCGGTAGCCGGTATTCCTAAATTGTTTCTGAAATGTTTTACTAATTTTTCTCTATCGATAGCATAATTAATTGCGCGACGTACAGCACGTAATTTTATGGGGCTATTTTTTACAGCAGGTTCTTTTTCGTCAATAAGAAATCCTAAATAATCTGTTTTTAAATAAGGCTGCGTTTGTAAATTAAATTTTTCTTTATAGAAGGGTTTTAGTTTTCCTTTATCATCAAGAACTTCGCTGGGAGTAAAGGCATCCATGCCCGATATCATATCAATAGCCCCTTTCATAAACTGCATAAAACTTGTTTCTTTATCTTTAATAAAAGATACTGAAACAGCATCGAGATAAGGAAGTTTTTCTCCGCTTTCACTTTTTTCAAAATAATTTTCATTTTTGAGCATAATCAACTGCGTACCTTCTTCCCATAATTTAAAAACAAACGGCCCTGTGCCAACAGGGTGCTTTCGAAAATCATCTCCAAAACGTTCAACAACCTCAAAAGGTACCACGGAAAAATATTTCATTGTAAGAATGCCTAAAAACGGACTGAAACTTTCCTTTAAATTAATAACAAAGGTTGTATCATTTATTGCATCAAGGAGTCTTACGTTATCTAAAAGTGACATTGCACTTGAAACCTTAGGGTCGTAAAGACGATTAAAACTATATACAAAATCTCTAGCAATTACTTTCCGTCCTTTACCGCCAGTGAACCCCTCGTAGTCGTGAAAAAAAACATCATTGCGTAAAGTGAAAGTGTATGTTTTCCCATCTTCCGAAATTTTCCAGCTTTTGGCAATGCAAGGTTCAACTTGCAAAAAATCGTTCATTTGCACTAAACCGTTAAACAACTGGTTTACTACCCAAATATGTTCAAAATTACGAGCGGCGGCAGGGTCAAGTGAAGTAATGCCGGCCAATTCGTTGTAACAAAAAACTTTTTTTGAATTATTGTTATTTTTGTCGCCTCCACAAGAAAAAAGTGAAAGCAAAAACAACGCTGTTAAAATAATGAGAGTAAGGGTTCTTTTTAATTTCATTTTATAAACACCAATAATAGGAATTTTGATGATACCTGTAGAAGCAATCACATTTGTTTTTTAAACACGACATTGTTAGCGACCTTATAAAATAAATTTGCTGTACCTTCGTTAACCATTAAAGTTTGAAAAACACGTTATACATAGTCGTTTTTTTTGTTTGCGTTACCGGTTTCTTTTCGTGCCGAAAGGATAAACTTTTAATGGATTCCTCAGCCAAACTTAGTTTTACCCAAGATTCTGTTTTGTTTGATACTGTCTTTACGCAAATCAGTTCTGTTACAAAATTATTCAGAGTGCACAATAACAACAAGGGCACCGTAAATATTTCTTCTATTCGTTTAGCAAGAGGGGCGGCTTCTTTTTATCGATTAAATGTAGATGGGATTGCGGGCACACCGGGGCGTGTATTTGAGAATATTGAAATAGCCCCCAAAGACAGCATTTATATTTTTGTGGAAGTTACAATTAACCCTAATGCCGACCCAAGTACGAGTCCGTTTATTTACAGAGATTCAATTTTATTTGAAACGAATGGAAACAAACAGGACGTTGACCTGATTTCATTTGGACAAAATGCCTACTACCACATGTCAGATTCAAAAATAATTCTTTCTAATACGCAAGCTTTGTATTATAGTTTGGACACCAATATTATTGGTCCCGCTACGGTTACATGGAAAACAGATAAGCCTCATTTAGTTTACGGATATTTAGTGGTTGATTCTTTGCACAATTTAATTATCCCTGCAGGGGCAAAAATATATTTTCACAACAATGGAGGCATTTGGGTATATAAATATGGAAATATAAAAGTAAATGGTACACAAACAGCTCCGGTAACATTTTTAGGAGACAGGCTTGAAGCGGAATATAAAGATTTGCCCGGGCAATGGGACAGGATTTGGATTAACGAAGGAAGCAATAGTAATATTATTAATTATGCCATTATTAAAAACAGTTTTATTGGCATACACGCAGGGTACTCTGTGCTTGACGGGTATGGCGGAAGTACCATAACAGCAAGCGATCCCAGACATTTATATATTTCAAACACCATTATACAAAATTGTACTTTTGCTGGAATCTTAGCCCATTTTTATAAGATTACAGGTGGCAATAATGTTATTAGCAATTGTGGTAAATATTTAGGTGTTTTTCAATATGGGGGGAGCTATAGTTTCAAGCATTGCACATTTGCAAATTATTGGGGTCAAACAAATAATGGTGGAGGTTCGCAAACACGTACTACTCCCTCTTTCTTTTTTAATAATTATGTAGGTGCAGCACCTCTTTCTATTGACAGCGCTTTTTTCGGTAACTGTATTTTAGATGGGAATTTAACTGAGGAATTTGAGTACGATACGATTGCGGGTGGTTTTAATTCACTAACATTTAAATTTGATCGTTGCCTGATGAAAACACAAACAAATATCAGCAGTCCTCCTCGTTTTATCAGTTGCTTAAATTCTTCAACATCGCCCGCGTATTTTGCAAACCCGGGTACTTATGATTTTCATTTAAAAAGTAATTCTTCAGCCTTTAATTGGGGAAGCGGAACTTACACCTCGCAGTGGCCAAATGATATAGAAGGGCAATTTAGAACGAAATCCGATTTGGGGGCTTATAAATTTTAATTACACGCGTGCACCGATAACGAGAATATCGTCCACCTGTTCCGTATCGCCGCGCCATTCTTCAATAAAGTTATCGAGGTGATTTTGCTGCTCAGTCATTGAAAGATTTTGCACCGACAATAAAATATCTTTAAACTTTTTAGTCATTAACTTTTTACGATTTGGTCCGCCAAATTGATCTGCAAAACCATCCGTAAACAAATAAAAAGTATCGCCTTTTTGCAAATTGATTGTATGCTCATCAAACTCCTGCGTATCCGGAGTGTGCCCGCCAATAGCGTGTTTAGTTGCTTTAATTTCATCAATCTCCTTAGCATCTTTTTTTATTATCCATAGCGGACGATTTGCCCCGGCGTATTTTATTTGCGTTTCTGTTGCTCCGTTAATAAAAGCAGGTATTGAGCATAACGACAAATCCATTCCATCCCTAGTAGAATTTGCATCTACGCTTTGACGAAGTGCCGATTTAATTCCTTTATTAAGTTCTTGTAAAATTTTTCCCGGAGCAGAAGTCACATCAACTGCATCTTTTAATTTTTCGTTGCCTACCATGCTCATAAATGCGCCGGGAACACCGTGCCCCGTACAATCAACTGCTGCAATAATTACCTCTCCCGTTTTGTTTTTGTAATTAGCATAATGATGTGAAAAAAAATAAAAATCGCCGCTAACAATATCTTTTGGTTTATATAAGATAAAGTAGTTACTAAGGTGTAGTTCGATTTCGCGGGTTGGAGAAAGTATGGCAGATTGAATACGCTTGGCATACACAATACTTTGCTCGGTCTCAATATTTTTTTGCTCAATGATACGGCTCTTCTCTTCAATTTCTGAAGATTGTCTGGCTAAAAGCTCGTTCGCTTTCTTTTTCTGAATAATGTTACGGACAAGGAAAAATGAAAACACGCCAACTATACCAAGCCCCAATAAAAGAAAATTCATATAAATAGAATTTTGCTGCAACTCATGCTCTTTTACTGCTTTTTCTCGATTAACCATATCCAATTCCTTATTGGTAAGCTCGCCTTGTTCTTTCTCAGCGGTAAGTTCATTGGTAGTTTGGTTTAACAGCTTTTCATCTTTTTGATGTCGCTCTAAATCTTTCATTTTTTCTATCAAAGCTAATCGCTCAACTTCTTTAACCTTTTGCTGTGCCTCCAGTTGTTGGCTACGGAGCTGCGCATGTTGTTGTTCTACCAAAAGTTCTTTGATTTTTTTCTCTTTAGCAAATATTGCGGCATCACTTGCCAACTTATCTGTTTCAAGTCTTTGCGCATGTATTTCGGCTTCTTTCTTTTTTAATTCAGCATCTTGTAACTGTTGGGCTTGCTTTAATAATTCAATTTCTTTTAATTTTTTTTCTGCTTCAATACGAAGATTTTCTATTTCTAATTTTTTATTATCCTCCGCAGCTTTTGCCAACATAAGCTTCGTGGTTTCGCTTATATTACTAAATTCCTTTTTAAATAAGTGAACATACTTTCCGTCGGCCATGAATTTCTTTTTCCGCTTATTAAAATAAATTTTTCCGGACGGCTTATTGAGTAAAAAACCAAACAATTCGGTAGTTGCCGCAGCAACCAAATTATCATTCATGATTATTTTCCAATCGTTAAGATGATAAACGGAAGAATCAGAAATATTGCTCGTATATGCATTTATCAATAAAGACTGATCGCTGAAACCCTGCTTGCTAAAACGAATTGTATATTCAAAATTTAAGTCGAGCTTTAATTTAAATGAACCATCGACGCCTGTTGTAACGTTAGCAACTTCAAAATCATTTCGCTCTACTACAATTTTAATTCCTTCAATAGACTTACCCATAGTTCTATTAATTGAACCGCTAAAATCAAGATAACTATCAACAGGGTCATCAGTAGCTTTACGCTTTACTCTATTTCCGTTTGAATCGTAAACATAATATTCTTTAACAAAAAGATGATTTTCGAGTTCGCCCTCGAGCATAATTTTTCCATCTGCATTAAAAAACCTTGCCTTTCCTGCGGGAATATCATTTGCATAATTTATTTCGCTTTTTAATTTACCGGTGTAATGATATGCTTTCCAAAGTTTTTGTTTTTTTCCGTCCACATAACGCCCCTCTTCAACCATCTGTTCTCGTTTAAAAAAACGATTCATCCAGCCCTTGCTGTCCTTACCAAAATAAATCCAACGAGCTTGTTTAAGATTTGCTTTATCGATACGATTTATAGTATCTCCAAGGAATGTTTCGTAACTTTGATAAATGGCGTTGCTTTGTTGTGCAAGGACGCCCGCAGTAACAAAACAGAAAAAAAGTATGTAGTAAGCCTTTCTCACAAATCTTATTCAAATTTACAAGGTAATTTTAACATTTCACAATTCATTTTCCGAAAAAACTAATTTATAGAGTATAAGCTATGGAAGCGACATAGATAGTGGCATTGGATGTTTCCTGTAATTGCAAAATACACGCCTCTGTAGTAGCACCTGTTGTAATAACATCGTCGACTAATAAAATGGTTGAACCCTTTATTATCTCACTGTTCTTTATTTCGAAAGAGTTAAGCGTATTTTGCCAGCGCTCTTCACGTGTTTTATAGGTTTGCGTTTCGGTAAAGTGTTTTTTCAATAACACATCAGTTAAAACCGGAATGTTTAATTCATCACTTAATCCTTTGGCAAAATACTCGCTTTGATTATAACCTCTTTTACGTGCACGCTTTTTGTGTAAAGGAACCGGTATAATATAATCACAAGTCGAAAAAACCTGGCTCTTTTTTAAATCGGCACCGTACCACTTACCTAAAAGCTGACCAACTTCGGGCTTTGATTTGTATTTGAGGGCGTGTAACATTTTTTGCACACTTCCCTTTTTCTGAAATAATAAAAAACTGGCTGCCAGTTTTACATCTGCCCTGCCGTAAAATATTTTCTGAACCGGATTATCATTATTTAAATGAAAATTAGTTTTAGGCAAAGAAACGTAGCAAAGGTTGCATATCAAATACTCGTGTTTAAACAAACTTTTACTGCATGCGTTACAAACGCGGGGATATATAAGCGAGGCAAAATCTGTAAACCAATTCATAAACGTTAAAATTAACTATTTTTTATTATGTAATCCTATTAATAGGTGGCTACTTAATTAATATCTTTACATGCTCAAATGAAGAAGGTTTTTTTTATTCTGTTTACCTGCGCTTTTTCTTTGTCGTATGCACAACAAGGCGGGGCAAACGATTGGTATTTTCGTGGGGCTTACAATTTTGGTTTTATTATGCAGCACCGCAACAATATGGGTAATTTAGTAAACGGCTTTGTTAATGGCGCCGAAATAAATTACATAAAACCAACAACCGGAAATAAACTCTGGCATCACGAAAATAATTTTCCGGAAAGCGGTATTGGGTTTAGTTATTTTGATTTAAACAATCCTAAAGAATTGGGTAATTTATATGCCCTATATGCTTTTTACGACATACCTTTAAATGATAAAGCAAAACCTTTTCGTTTATACATGCGCCTTGGCGAGGGAGTAGCCTACACGCCGGTTTATTTTGATCCGCTTACAAATCATAAAAACAATGTTATAAGTACTCCGTTTAGTGCATACGTAAATTTTAAATGGTATTACCGTTGGGATATTTCTAACCGTTGGCGTTTAGAGGGAGGATTAAATTTTTCTCACGCTTCAAACGGCAGAGCAACGGTTCCTAATTTAGGATTAAATCTAATGACCTTTAATTCAGCGGTGGTCTATAAATTTTTGAATGAACCAAAAACAAAAGAAATAAAAATTGATTCGATCGGTAAAGTTGCTTCAAAAAACGAATTACTTTTTTGGGCCTGTTTTGGAGTTAACCAGGTTACCGTACTCGGAACAAAGCACTTTATACAAGATTATTCCCTCGCCTATTACCGAAATGTACGTAACACGCATAAATTTGGTGGCGGAGTAGATGTTAGTTATAACCCGGCAAACATTGAGCAAATGCAATTAAGCGGAGATACACTTTCTAATACTGTACAAAACACACAAGTGGGAATTAAATTTTCTTATTGCTACAGTATTGGCCCTTGGAGTTTACCGGTTGAGATGGGCTATTATGTTTATTCTGCTTTTAAAGGTGATGGATTATTTTTTCATCGCATTGGAACCAGATATCATTTTAAAAATAATGTAGTTGCTATATTTTCTTTAAAGACTAATTTTGCAGTAGCTAATTATTTTGAATTTGGATTAGGTTACAGGCTACCAATTAGGAAGTAGACAGTGGCAGGAGGCAGCGGCAGGAAGAAGCAGCAGTAGGCAGTAGCAGTAGAGGCAAGAAGGATAGAGTAAACAAAAAAGTAATAAATAAAAAAAATACACAACACGAAACACAAAATAAAAAATAATTAATACCTCGGCATATGCAACAATTAATAGAATGTGTTCCAAACTTCAGCGAAGGGCGCGACATGAACATCATCAAGCAAATTACCAACGAGATTGAAAGCGTTGAAGGAGTTCGTTTGTTGAATGTTGATCCGGGGAAAGCAACTAACCGTACTGTTGTGACTTTAGTCGGAAGTCCGGAAGCTGTTATTGAAGCGGCATTTAGGGCGATTAAAAAAGCTGGGGAATTAATCGACATGAGTAAACACAAAGGTGAGCATCCACGCATGGGCGCAACAGATGTTTGTCCGTTAATACCCATTGCGAATATTACAATGGATGAAACTGCTAAATGGGCGCAAAAATTAGGTGAACGAGTTGGAAAAGATTTGTCATTACCGGTTTATCTATACGAAGCAGCTCAGACAAATAAAAACAGAAATAATCTTTCTGTAATACGCGCAGGTGAGTACGAAGGATTTTTCAAAAAAATAAAATTAGCTGAGTGGAAACCTGATTTTGGTCCGGCCGAGTTTGATGCAAAACGCGGTGCGACTGTCATTGGCGCAAGAGATTTTTTAGTGGCATACAACGTGAATTTAAATACTACTTCAACGCGTCGTGCAAACTCAATTGCATTTGATGTTAGAGAAGCAGGGAGAGTAAAGCGCGAAGGAAATCCGGTGACTGGAAAAATTATAAATGATAAAGACGGCAAACCTGTTTTTATTCTGGGAACATTAAAAAGTGTAAAAGCTATTGGATGGTATATTGAAGAATATGGTGTTGCGCAAATTTCAATGAACCTAACAAATATTAATATTACTCCTGTACATATTGCATTTGATGAAGTTTGTAAAAAAGCAACCGAACGCGGAATGCGTGTAACGGGAAGTGAATTGATTGGATTAATTCCGTTAAAAGCAATGTTAGATGCGGGAAAATATTTTCTGAAAAAACAGCAGCGTTCTACAGGTGTTTCTGAAAAAGAATTAATAAAAATTGCAATTAAATCGATGGGACTAGATGAGCTTGGTCCGTTTAAACCCGAAGAAAGAATTATTGAATACATGCTGAGAGATTTAGCTGATTATAAATTAATAAATATGACCCTGACTGCTTTTGCAGATGAAACAGCGAGTGAAAGTCCGGCACCCGGCGGTGGTTCTATTGCCGCTTATGTTGGTTCTTTGGGTGCTGCTTTAGCAACTATGGTTGCAAATTTGTCTTCGCACAAAAAAGGATGGGATGATAAATGGGAAGAGTTTAGCAATTGGGCAGAAAAAGGCGAGCAATACAAAAGTGAATTGGTAAAATTAGTTGATGCAGATACAAAAGCTTTTAATAAAATTATGACGGCATTTGGTTTACCTAAAGCAACTGATGAAGAAAAAGCAATTCGAACAAAAGCAATACAGGATGCTACAAAGTTTGCCATTGAAATTCCGTTTAAAGTAATGCAGGCTTCTTACGGTAGCATGGAAGTTATTAAGGCAATGGCCGAAACAGGTAACCCTAACTCTGTTTCAGATGCAGGAGTTGGTGCATTATGTGCACGCAGTGCGGTAATGGGCGCTTTTATGAATGTACGTATTAACGCGGCCGGATACGATGACAAAACCTTTGTAAACGATATCATTACAAAAGGTAAAGAAATAGAAAACAAGACTATCGCTTTAGAAACAGCAATTTTAAAGGTTGTGAATGAAAAAATAGGGTGTTAACCCTATATTTCCCCTATATTTGTCTATGCAAAAAGGTAAGTTAATCATATTCTCTGCTCCTTCGGGTTCCGGTAAAACTACCATTGTAAGGCATTTGGTTTCTGTAATGCCCGATAAATTGCAATTTTCTATTTCCGCTACCAGTCGCCCAAAACGAGGTAAAGAAGTAAACGGGAAAGATTATTATTACCTGAGTCATGATGAGTTTAAAAACAAAATCATTCGTAACGAGTTTTTAGAATACGAAGAGGTATATGCAGGTACTTATTATGGTACTCTTAAGGACGAAGTAGAAAACATCTGGAAAACAGGCAAACACGTTATTTTTGATATTGATGTACAGGGCGGTTTAAACTTAAAGCATCAATTTAAAGACCAGGCTCTTGCAGTTTTTGTAATGCCTCCTTCAATAAAAATATTAGAGGAACGATTATTGCTACGACAGACTGATAGTCCAGAAAGTATTTCTTTACGCGTAGAAAAAGCTGAGAAAGAATTGCAGACGGCTAAGCTTTTTGATTGTTTTATAATTAACGAAGATCTTGAAAAGGCTTGTGCCGAGGCTGAAAATGTTGTAAACGAATTTTTAAATAAAAATTAAATTTAATGAATATGAAATATCTGATTCCAATTTTATTTTTTTCTGCAAACTTGTTTTCGCAGGCTAAAGATTTTACACTTAACGCAACTTTAAAAGGTGCGAGCGATAACTCAATTGTTTACTTGGGACATAAATACGATGATGTATTTATAACCGATTCTGCAAAAGTAAAAGGTGAAAAAGTCTCGTTTAAAGGGAAAACACCCGAGCCCAATATGTATTGGATAATTTCCAAAAAAAATGAAAATCCAACCTTAATATTTTTTATTGACGGCGGAAAAGTTGAGATTACCGGCAAAATTGATTCGCTTGGAAAAGCATTAGTAAAAGCAGGGCCAACCCAAGAAGATTACAAAACATCCATAGAAATAGCAAGCAAATTTTTTACTAAGCGAGCAGGATTAATTCAACGTCATAATGGTTTAATGCAAACCGGAAAGACTGATGATGCAAAAAAAATAATCGATTCGGCGATGACCGAAGAACGTAATTACGTTAAAAATATAGTCGATTTTATTACAAAACATCCCAACTCAAATGTGGGTGGTTATATTATTTTTTCGGCACAGTTTGATTGGCCACAGATAAGTGAATACGATGCCATGTATAATGCGTTGGGCGAAAAAGTAAAAAAAGGAAAATTCGGCAAACTTGCTTTTGATAAAGTAAATTCATTAAAGGGTACAACTATTGGTTTCCCTGCTATTGATTTTACACAGACCGATGTAAACGGAAAAAATGTATCCTTAAATTCATACAAAGGAAAATACGTATTGGTTGATTTTTGGGCTAGCTGGTGCGGTCCTTGCCGTAAAGAAAACCCTGCTGTTGTGGCTGCTTATCAAAAATACAAAGACAAAGGTTTTGACATTTTAGGCGTTTCTATGGATGATAATAAAGACAAATGGCTCGCAGCCATTGCAAAAGATAACTTAACCTGGACACATGTTAGCGACCTTAAAGGATGGCAAAATGCTGTAGGGAAAACATATAGTGTTACTTCAATTCCTTTTAATTTATTACTGGATAAAGAGGGGAAAATTTTAGCTAAAGGTCTGCGTGGTGCTGATTTAGAGGCTAAACTGGAGGAATTATTGGGGAAATAAAAACCTAATAAAGAACTTTAAGAGTCGTAAATTCTGAAATACGATTAAAATCGGCATCATTGTGAAGTAAGGTTGCTTTATAAAAAATGGCATAAAATGCAATCAGGCAATCATTGCTTTTACGAATTGTTATACCCTCTTTTCGAATATTCCTTTATAAAGATGCCGCACCATAGGCAGCTTCAATTGGGTCAATCACAAGTAATTCAAACCCTGATAAATCATTCTTAACCTGTTTAAAATCCTTCTCTTCCCTGATACCCTGTAGAATTTCCTGAATTATAGTAGGGCAAGTAACAATTGACAAGTCTTCATCTATAAACTGAGAGAGCAATTTAGTTTGCCTGCTTTTTTTTCCATTGAGCGCATCAATCCAGGCAGATGTATCAACTAATATTTTATTCACACTTTACGCATATTCTTTAAATCACCCTCCCATTTTACTTTTCCGAATAAACTTTTCATACTCTTCCGTTTTAAAAAAGCAACAAAATTTTCCAATGCAAGGTCAACAACTTATTTTTTTGTGTGAGAGTGGCTAAGGCGCATTGCCTCTTTAATCAACTGGTCGTTTAATACAATGTTTGTTCTCATAGGTTTAATCTATACACAAATTACGCAAATTTATACACACTCGGTAAGAGAATAGTAAAAATAGTGGTTATACCAATTACAAATATAAAATAGTTCAAGAGGCAAGCTCTTGATGAGGAGTTTACCTCCTCACCAATCAAATGGTATAATAGCGAGTTTATCAAGAGTAACGCCTCTTGGCTAAATCCATAAAAATATTGGACTAAAATATATTTTGCCTCGCTATTATAGCCAAACAGAGGGGTGATTTAGAGTCTAAATTGGAAGAATTATTGGGGAAATAACATTTCCCATTTTTGCGCAGAAGCAAATGAATTCTTATCTTTGCGCCTCAATTTTAGGAGAAGTGGGAGAGTGGCTGAATCCAGTAGTTTGCTAAACTGCCGTACGGGTCAAACTGTACCGGGGGTTCGAATCCCCCCTTCTCCGCAGACAGATTGTCTAAACCAGTCTAAAAGCGTGTAAAATCAAGGTTTTGCACGCTTTTTTTATGTTCTTCAAATTCTAAAAAAGTCTAGGTTTGCTGGGCCCCATGTCAAATAAAAACCCATTTTCCTGCATGGTTCTGGCTCGGCCACCTATTGTATCATTCTTTTCGTATACGGTAACCGAATTTCCCTTTGCAGCAAGCAAAGCAGAGGCTGCTAAACCTGAAAACCCTGAACCTATGACCGATATAGATGACATATAATGTTTCTTTTATTGCTAAACTTTAAAATTTGTTAGAATTATACTGTTGAACAAAAAGTAAATTTAGTTAAACAAAATCATTTAACAAAATTATTTGAATTTAATCTCCATAATTTCATTGAATCAATTGTAAACCTCCCAGTTACAAGGAGGAGTGGTTTAAAGGATTTACTTTAAAATAAAAATAAAGTGTCGTAATATGGTTTTATAGTGAAAATAAAACTGTTTGATAACTAGAAATTAAACAAGATGGATTTGCATGAGAATGCCTTTAGAACAGAGTTCTATCTATTATAAATAACTCAACAACTCGTTTGGTTGAAGAACAATATTTGCACCAAGTTTATTTTTTAAATGGCCGGTAATATCAGATTGGCCGCATACTAATAGTTTGGTGTTTTCTCCAAGGTGCAGATTTTTTTTTATGTCGTTATAAACGTCTTTTGGATTTTGTGGTATCGTAAAAAAGGTAAGTATAAAATTTGGTTTGGTTTGTTTTAATACCAAAGAAATATTCTCGTATGGCACGTCTTGTCCAAGATATATCGTTTCATGACCTTTTGAGCGAATAATATAATTTGCAAATAAAAGGCTTATATCGTGCATTTCTCCAGGAACCAGTAACAAAAGAAATTTCTTTTTCCTGCTTTTCGCAATAGGCAGCCCGTCGGTTGCTGACATAATTTTTCGGTTGATTAGACAGGACGCAAAATGCTCCTGTGCAGGGCTCACATCACTTATTGACCATAGCAGCCCTATTTTATTTAATAAAGGATAAAACACATTTAACATGGCCTCATAAAGACCAAAACGATTTATAGCTGCCGAATATGCTTTTTCAAATGTCTGTTCATCAAAATCTATCATTGCACTAAGCAGGTCATTGATAAAGGTTTTACAAATTACATCTTCCTTTTTAGTTGACTTTGATTCTACTACTTTTAAATGAAAGGCTTTTTCACTAAGGGCCGCTATTTTTGAGATTTTATATCCATTTGATAAAAGGGTAGATACATTTAATAATTTTTTTACTTGGTCATCGCTATATCTTCTATAGTTAGTACTTGTGCGGTCAGGTTCAATAAGATTATAGCGTTTCTCCCATATTCTTATGGTATGCGCTTTGATACCGGTTAATTGTTCTAATTCTGTAATTTGATATAATCTCATGAGGAAACTGTAAAATGCTAATTTAAACAAATAAAACTTTCTGGTTATTTATAATTTCCCAGGTGTGATCGCTTAATAAACGTACGGTATTAACATAACCTAGTGCTTCGGCTCTTGATTTCCCCCATTCATCCGGTGATATCATCATTAACCTGTATTCATTTTCTTTTTTATAAAGATGATAAACATGCCCAACCAACGGCTCAAATGAAAGGACTGCGGTATAAATCTTTTCACTTATTTCAATACGTTGTTTAATTTCATTTGCTTGGCTTACCAATAATTCAACTTGCTTTTGTATTTGCAACAATTGCATATCTGTTTGCTCTTGCATTGCAGAAAGTGCTCTTGATTTCAATTTTCCAACATCCTCAGGCCTAATTACAAGGCTCCCAATGGTATGCGGATATGCCATAAGTCCGGGATTTTCAGCAACCTTATCTTTATCAATAGGGTTAATCATTAATAATTACCCTTTAAATTTAAATAATTCAAAAATTCACTTTTTGTTTGTTCTTCTTTAAATTTACCACCATAAAAAGAAGTAATAGTAGACGAACTATCATCTTTTATACCTCGCGAAGAAACGCATAAATGTCGTGCTTCGATCACAACTACAACGTCTTCCGTACTTAAAACATCTTTTAATTCTTTTGCAATTTGCATAGTTAAACGTTCCTGTACTTGTGGACGTTTAGCATAATAATTCACTATGCGGTTAAGTTTTGACAAGCCAATTACTTTGCCGTTTGAAATATAGGCTACGTGCACTTTGCCAAAGAACGGTACAAAGTGATGTTCGCAATTACTGTAAAATATAATATCCTTTTCAACCAGCATTTGGTTGTATTGGTATTTATTGTCGAATAATTTAACGGAAGGTTTATTTGCAGGATCTAATCCATTGAAGATTTCTTTTACATACATTTTCGCAACACGACGGGGTGTTCCGCTCAAGCTATCATCGTTTAAGTCAAGCCCTAATGTTTCCATTATCTCTCCAAAATGAATCTCTATCTTTTTGATTTTCTCATCTTCGCTTAAAACAAAAGCATCCTTCTTCATAGGCGTTTCAGCAGCTGAGCTTACATGGTCGTTACCAATTTCCGCTATAACAAGTTCATTCTTTACCATCTCTTTTCTATGCAGGGTATTCAACATAATTTCTTTCTGTTTCATATAACATAATTTTCAATTCATGCTTTGTATCTATCTTTATTTTCAGTATATTATAAATTACTATAGCAATATTTTCAGCTGTAGGATTGAGTTCTTTAAATTCAATTACGTCAAGATTAAAATTTTTATGATCAAATTTTTCTATAATTTCTTCTTTTATGATATTACTTAGAAGTTTCATATCGGCAACATAACCCGTAACAGGATCTACAAAACCGCTTACTTTTACAATTAATTCATAATTATGCCCGTGAAAGTTGCTGTTATTACATTTCCCAAAAACAGCTTTATTCTCTTCAGTACTTAATAAAGAGTTATTCAGCCTGTGAGCAGCATTAAAATGTTCTTTCCTAAAAACTGAAACTTTAACTTGATACATTAGGCGACAAAAGTACAATTTATTTGTTTAATAAAATAATATATTTGTTAAACAAAATAAAATAATCGAAATTTGTTGAAAATTTAAAAACATGCTGCATAAACTAGAAAGTACACAGTTTATTAAAAGTGATATAGATACAATTTGGGATTTTATAAGCTCTCCTCAAAATCTTGCGGTTATTACTCCGGCATACATGAATTTTAGGATCATTAATGAAACTAAACCTTTGGACAAGATGCATGCCGGGCAAATAATTGAATACCATGTTTCGCCGGTTTTGGGAATTAAGCTAAAATGGGTAACTGAAATAACTCACGTACACAACAAATATTATTTTGTTGATGAACAGCGTTTTGGCCCTTATGCATTCTGGCATCACAAACATTCTCTAAAACAAATTGAAGACGGTATTGAAATGACGGATATTATTCATTACAAATTGCCATTCAGAATATTTGGTAAAATAGCAAACCATTTATTCGTGAAGAATCAATTAAAAGAAATTTTTGAGTACCGTTTCAAAAAGTTGGATGAATTATTTAACCATGAAAAATAAAAACTCAAATTTTAGTTATTACAGTGGCCTTCCTTCACCGATGGCATATATAGTTGAAGTTAAAGGCCCTTCTTGTACTGGTC
>CAZZEI010000061.1:0-16637 GCA_964653165.1 uncultured Flavobacteriaceae bacterium
CGCCCCGATTACCGATTGGAGGAATTTCACCTACGGGGTAACGCCCTAACCACTCCGTTCTAAGGCAACCTACTAAACTTCGGAGGATTGCTTCGCCAACAGCCTCGCAATGACATTTCAGTGGATTATTATTTGAAAATCCCCAATGAAAGTGTATATTTGCCACCTAACTAAAACCCACGTTGTAAGTGGGAATAAAAAAACATGATAAAAGTAACACTACCCGATGGTTCTATTCGCGAATATCAAAAAGGAACCACTTCTCTGCAAGTTGCACAAAGCATCAGCGAGGGATTAGCAAGAAACGTATTAGCCGCAAAAATCAACGGTGAAGTTTGGGACGCAACACGCGCGCTCAATAACGATTGCAACTTAACTTTACTAACATGGAATGATACCGATGGTAAGCAAACCATGTGGCATTCTTCGGCACACATAATGGCCGAGGCATTGGAAGCATTGTATCCGGGAGTGAAATTAGGTATTGGCCCCCCAATAGAAAACGGATTTTATTACGATATTGATTTAGGCGACAAGCAGCTTTCTCCGGAAGAACTTCCGAAAATAGAAGAGAAAATGATGGAGCTTGCCCGGCAAAGTAATACGTTTGCACGCAAAGATGTTTCTAAAGCTGATGCGGTAAAATATTTTACAGAAAAGAAAGATCAATACAAATTAGAATTGATTGACGGCTTGCCTGACGGAGAAATAACTTTTTATACTCAGGGAAATTTTACTGATTTATGTCGTGGTCCGCATATACCAAATACCGGTTTCATAAAAGCAATTAAGCTGATGAACATTGCCGGTGCTTATTGGCGTGGTGACGAAAAAAATAAAATGCTTACCCGTATTTACGGAATTACTTTTCCTAAAGACAAGGAACTGAAAGAATATTTGGTTCTGTTGGAAGAAGCCAAAAAACGCGATCATAGAAAACTTGGAAAAGAATTAGAATTATTTCATTTCTCGGAAAAAGTTGGAATGGGTTTACCATTATGGTTACCTAAAGGTGCGGCTTTGCGTGAACGATTAATTCAGTTTATGCAGAAGGCACAACTTAAATCGGGTTATTTGCCTGTGGCTACTCCGCATATTGCGTTGAAAGCGTTGTATGTTTGCTCCGGACATTATGAAAAATACGGTGCAGATTCTTTTCAGCCGATTAAAACTCCGCGTGAAAACGAAGAGTTTTTTTTGAAGCCGATGAATTGTCCGCATCACTGCGAAATTTATAAAGCATCTCCAAAATCATATAAAGAATTACCCGTTCGTTATGCTGAGTTTGGAACTGTATACCGTTATGAGCAAGCCGGAGAATTACACGGACTAACGCGCGTACGCGGATTTACACAGGACGATGCACATTTATTTTGTCGCCCCGACCAGGTAAAAGAAGAATTTTGTAAAGTAATTGATTTGGTGCTGTATGTTTTAAATGCGTTAGATTTTAAAGATTATACTGCACAAATTTCTTTACGGGATAAAGAAGATCGTTCAAAATATATTGGTAGCGATGCTAACTGGAATTTAGCCGAACAAGCCATTATAGAATCGGCAGCCGAAAAAGGATTGCGTACTGTTGTAGAATACGGCGAAGCAGCTTTTTATGGTCCGAAATTAGATTTTATGGTAAAAGACGCCATTGGAAGAAAATGGCAATTAGGAACTATTCAGGTTGATTATAATTTACCCGAGCGCTTTGAATTGGAGTATACCGGCAGTGATAATCAAAAACACCGTCCGGTAATGATACACCGTGCACCTTTTGGTTCTTTAGAGCGTTTTATTGCTGTTTTGATTGAGCATTGTGGTGGTAATTTTCCGCTTTGGTTAACACCCGACCAAATTGCAGTATTACCAATTAGTGAACGTTTTAATGATTATGCTCATGAAGTGTTGCAATTATTAAATAATTACGATATTCGTGGTTATGTTGATGACCGTGACGAGAAAATTGGGCGGAAGATTCGCGATAATGAAGTAAAGAAAATTCCTTACATGCTTATCGTTGGAGAAAAAGAAGTGGCCGATAAAAAAGTTGCAGTCAGAAGACATGGTAAAGGAGATGTAGGTGTATTTAGTGCGGAAGAATTTTCTGAAATGATAAAACAAGAAATTGAGAATGATTTTAAAAAGGAAGCAATAAAAGAAGAAGTAAAATAGTCTTCGACAAGCTCAGACTGACAGCATCACATAGAAAATGTCATTTCGAGCGAAGTCGAGAAACGAGAATAGAAAAATAAAATAAGTATAAACTAAAAACAAAAACTATCGCAACACCATTTAAACCAAAGCCGGGCGGAGCAAAGCCCAACTTTTACGGAAAACCCAGACCCGGAGGATTTACCCGCGGCTACAGAGGCCCGATTAAAAAAGAAGATGCCCATCGTATTAACGAAAAAATTACCGCAGCAAACGTTCGTGTTGTAGGTGACGGATTTGAACAAGGCGTTTACCCAATTGCAAGAGCTATTGAAATTGCAAAAGAAATGGGTCTTGACCTTGTTGAAATTGCGCCTCAAATTGATCCGCCTGTTTGTAAGGTTACAGATTATAAAAAATTCCTTTACGAACAGAAAAAGAAACAGAAAGAAGTAAAATCAAAATCTTCTAAAGTTGTTGTTAAAGAAATTCGTTTTGGTCCGCATACCGACGACCACGATTACAACTTTAAGAAAAATCATGCTATAAACTTTTTAAAGGACGGCGCCAAAGTAAAAGCATTTGTGTTTTTCCGTGGAAGAGAAATTGCTTTTAAACAGCAGGGAGAAATTTTATTATTACGTT
Organism: uncultured Flavobacteriaceae bacterium; assembly: GCA_964653165.1. GTDB lineage: Bacteria > Bacteroidota > Bacteroidia > B-17B0 > Aurantibacillaceae > PALSA-968. Next base: position 2,791 of record CAZZEI010000061.1, read on the forward strand.
TTGCCAATGAACTGGACGAATGGGGTAAAGCTGAACAATTGCCTTTACTAGATGGCAAGCGTATGATAATGATTATTGCACCTAAGAAGAAGTAAACCCTCGCCCTCACTGTTGCAAGCGACATCTTTTCCAAGGGGAGTGAGGAATACAGAATACTAGAGCCTTCCGCCTGTGGCGGAGGGTTTTTATTTTAAAGGGCTTGTCAAATAATACGTTTTAGTTTCCGTTATTATTGGTACGTTTAACATTAGAATTTTAAAGGATGGTCTCCATTAAAAAACATACTCTTATTTTTGTAACATTATTGCTTTTTGCAAATTTTTGTCTTGCACAAAAAACTCCTAAGTACCCGAGTCTGTTATGGGAAATCACTGGTAAAGGTTCTCAAAAGCCTTCTTATCTATACGGCACCATGCATGTAAGCAATAAAGTTGCTTACCATTTATCGGATAATTTTTTTGATGCAATCAGCAACGTTGATGTAGTAGGGCTTGAAAGTAATCCGGATGAATGGTTAGGTGACATGAAAAAATACGGCATGTTTAATGATGTGAATAATCGTGTTGATTTCAATATGGTAAGCACAAATTTTTATAAAAATGCTTTTACCATTAAATTTCCAACTAATCAGGTAATTGCTTCTCTCCTGGCAAGCGAACCTGAAATAGTTAACGGGTTACTTTACAGATACAGTGGCCGCAGAGAAAATTTTGAAGAATCCACTTATATAGATTTATTTATTTATCAAGCCGCTTCTAAATGGAATAAAAAAATTATTTCACTTGAGGATTTTAAAACTTCCGAAATACTGGCAAAAAAATCGGTGCTGCCAAATCCAGATGAAGAAAATAATTATGCAAACAGCAATAAAAAATATACTGATTACTACGCTTTGTTAAGTCAGGTTGATGATGCTTATCGTCGCGGCGATTTAGATGCGCTTGATAGTCTAACCCGCTTAATGAGTACAAACAGCAATCATCAAAAATATTTAATTGATGAACGTAATGTTATCATGGCTCATACCATGGATTCAGTTATTAAAAAAAAACCGCTTTTTTCTGGTATAGGCGCTGCACATTTACCAGGGACAAATGGTGTTATTGAATTATTGCGAAAATTGGGATACACCGTAAAGCCAGTAATTGCATCTTCTACTAAAAAAGGAAAAAAAATACAGGAAAAACTGGAGACAACCTTTAAACCGCTTCCTGTTACAACCCAATATTCAGGAGATAGTCTTTGCTCTTTTGAAATGCCCGGAAAAATTATAAACGTTCTTAACGACGAAACCCTTAATTACGATTTGCATACTGATATGACCAACGGAACCTATTATACCATTTCCAAAATTCGCACATACGCCCCAATGTTTGGTGTTTCGGTAGATATGATGATGAAAAAACTCGATAGCCTTTTTTACGAAAATATTCCCGGGAAAATAATTAACAAAAAAGAAATTGATTCATCAACGGGAATTAGAGGCTTCGATATTTCCAATCTAACACTTCGCGGAGACTGTCAGCGTTACCAGGTTTACGTTACCGATTTCGAAATTATTGTAGTTAAAGTGGGCGGACATGGTTCTTATGTAAAAGATTCCGAAGGTGCTCGCTTTTTTAATTCACTGAAATTTTTTCCTAAAAATAACACATCTGCATACATTAACTACAGACCTCCCACAGGAGGATTTGAAGCAAAAATTCCGGATAACTATTACTATTATAAAAATAATGTCGGAAAAAATACTGACAGGGCTGAGAATCTTTTTGCCTATGATAAAACGGCTGACATTTCATTTGGGGTTATGCATTCATACTATAATGATTTTGATTATTTAGACGAAGACACCTTCGAATTAAATATTTTGTGTGATAAATTTTTAAAGAACCTGAATTATAAAACAGAGATTAGTAAAACATTTGGCAAACAACAAAATTTTCCTTGCCTGAGTTTTTCCGCGAAAAAACAAAACGTTACATTAAATGGAAAAATAATAATAAAAGGCGTACACTATTATTTGGCTTATTCCCTTTGTAATGAAGATAAGAAAAAACAAAGCGATGCCTTTTTAAATTCGATGACGCTTACTGATTTTAACTATGTTAACGAATCGAAAACAATTACCGACAAAGATTATTTCTTTACAGTAAAAGATGAAACAACTCCCGGATTAAATAATGAAATTGAAGATGCACTGGCGGGCGATTATAAAAGAATAAGCGCAACGCGGAATAAAAATAAATTTAACGAAGCCTTTAAATACGAGTACAAAAGTAAATCATATTATTCTCCTTCATCGGCAGAGCATATAAATATTGAATACCAAAAATACAACGATTATGATTTTAGGGAGAAAGATAAACTATGGAGCAATATTGTTAAATCGTTTAAACTAACTTCATCGTTGATTATCAGTAAACAAAAATTAGTACAAGATAGTGCAGTAAAAAAATATGAAATCAGTGTGAAAGATACAGCTACTTCAAGAGCCGTGAAATATCTGTACATTTTAAAAAATGGAATTATTTATACACTTAGCGCGCCATACGATACATCTATTGGCACAAGCGGTTGGACAGACACTTTTTTAAAAACATTTAATCCAATAGATTCAGTTATAGGAAAAAATATTTTTGACAGCAATTTTGCTCAACTGTTAAAAGACCTTACATCTTCCGACTGTTCTAAAAAATATGCTGCAACACAATCGCTGAGCGCCATTTCATATGATAAAAGTTATGTGAATGATTTTACTGCTTTTCTGAACGATTCCGCTTCATTTTCTAAAATAGATGAAGCAAGTGTTGCCGTTCTACTTGTTAATGGCGGAACTTTAGAAAGCGAGAAAATAATTCCGGCTTATAAAAAATTTTATAAAAGGTCCTCTGAAAACACCTATCAGCAGGTTTGTGTCATTAACGGACTTGGCTATTTAAAAACCAAAAACAGTTACAACGCCATTCTTGAACTGCTTAAACAAGAACTTCCACTGGTGGGTGATGAAAGAACCATCGATAATGTTTTTACTCCTTTTTACGATTCGCTTGAACTAAGTAAAAATTTGTTTCCCGGCCTACTTGATTTTACCCGCTTTGAAGAGTATAAGGTTCCCGTGTATAAATTACTTGCACATCTAATTGCAAAAGAAAAACTTAACACCACTTCTTATCTTGTACAGAAAAATAATCTTTTGATGGAGGCAAATTATGAATTAAAAAGATTTAATGCAGCCTCTTTTAATACAAATTCGAATAGTGGTATAAAGAAAAACGAAGAAGATTTAATAAAAGCAGAAGCTGATCGGGTTGCAGAGGCGACTGTAAGTAATTACAATGACGAAGAAAATACTGAAACAGCAAACACACGAAGTATGTTGGAAAATTTTGCGCTTATTCTTGCGCCGTTTTATGAAACTGATGAAGCAGTGAAAAATTATTTCGGAAAACTAATTAAAATAAAAAACGAAAACACATTGCTTAAAATAAGTTTGATACTGCTCAAAAATAAAATTCCGGTTAACGATACCATTTGGAAGCATTATAGTAAAAACACAGCCTCACGCGCACAGTTATATGAGGAACTCACAAAACTAAAAGCAATAGACAAATTTGATAAAAAATATATTTCGCAAGAAGAATTTTGCAAAGCTACTATATCAAACCTTATTACTTATAGCGAAAACAGCAACGATTATGATGCCGATAGAACAATACAAAAAAAACAACCTGACACATTAGTCTTTCTTTCTAAAATCGAAGCCCATAATAAATATGATAAGGGGTATATTTATTTTTTTAAGCGACTCGATTACAAGAACCCGAAAATAGTATTAGCCTATGTTTTTGTAAGAGACAGTAAAAATGAAATTAGTACAGGCATGGAAGTTCTTGAAACAAAATATATTTTAGAGGAAAATCAAACTACTGATGAAGTTATAAAAGAAACGGTAAGCGAATTTTACTGCCGTCATCATAAAAGATGTGTAAGCACTGCCAATTATTACAATGGTTACGATTAATACATTTTATTTTTTTACAGAAGTTCCTTCAAATTCAACTCTTTCCTCAAATACAGAAATAAGTTCCGATAACTCGAAAACATTTTTGTACCCATAACCATACAGATTTATATAAGTAGGGATATTTAGAGCAAGTGTAATAGGTTTTACATTGCTCTTGCTTGACTTTGGAGGCGAAACTGACTTGGTCGCAAAGTTAATTTGATCGCCATCCATATTATTATTGCAATAAATTAAAATTTTCGTGCCCATGGCCGGAATTACCTTAGCAAGATTTGCTTGTGTGAAATCAGAAAAATTTAAATGTACAGCACCTTTAATAGGTTTACTTGCGTACATCGCATCAGAACGAGTGTCTAAAATAATTACTTTCTCTATTTTGCTTACGCGTAAAAATTCAGTAATGCCAATCAACCTGGTTTTTCTATGCTCTTTCACTTCGGCTGTTAGTTTTTCAAACGCATCGTAATCCACTTTCGCCGGTGATATCCCACTAATTTGAGACTGCACAAAAAATGAACATAAACTTAGTGCTGCTGTCAGGAAAAAAATTTTCGTTTTCATATTCGTATGTTTTTAATTTTGATGCATGAACCCCACTTATTCAACAAATATTAAATACAATTATTGCGCCTTAATTAGTTTTTAGACAAGATTTAGGGAATTTTAACAATTTGAAGATTCTATTTGCGTTAGGGATCGCGAAAGGAATACAGAAAACACAAAGAGCACAGAGAAATACAGCACAGAGGTAGTGAAAAGTTTTTTTGACTTGGCGTGAAAAAACACAAGAGGTTGTCCTTTCGGGACTGAGAAGATGTGTGTGTTTGCGTTAGGGATTGCAACGGAAAGCCCACAGCCGCTCGATTTTTTGATTTTGGTTTTACGTCAGATGCGGCGAGGACTTGGAGTAGAAAGCCCGACCCCACACATAATTAAATATTGGAAGAAAGTTATTATTGTGGGGTAACGCCCAACTAACTAAACACAAAATCAACCGCGCTTAAAATAGTGAGTTGATTGCTTTCAATTTTACTTTTTGCGGAGTTGTACCGATTTAAAAAATCAGGATTACCTAAAAAAAGATTTTTAATTTTTTCCTGTACTAAACTTTCAAACCAGAAAATATTTTGTTCTTGCCTTTTTTTCTCAAAGAAATTTTTTGTTTTGGTGTGACGAATATATTTTTCTATCATCTCGTACACTTCTTCTATTCCTGTATTTTCTGTGCTTGAGCAGATTTTTACTTCGGGTATCCAGCCGTTTTCTGTTGGAGGAAATAAATGAATTGCGTTTGCATAATCTGCCCGTGCAGTTTTTGCTTTGTCCGTGTTTGTTCCGTCGGCTTTGTTAATTACAATGCCATCGGCCATTTCCATAATGCCGCGTTTTATTCCCTGCAATTCATCTCCGGCTCCTGCAAGCATTAACAAAAGAAAAAAATCAGTAAGATGATGTACTTCTGTTTCACTCTGCCCTACCCCAACGGTTTCAATTAAAATATAATCGAAGCCAGCTGCTTCGCATAGTAAAACGCTTTCGCGTGTTTTGCGTTCTACCCCACCTAAACTTCCGGCCGATGGCGAAGGACGAATAAAAACATTTCTTTGCGCAGAAAGAATTTCCATGCGTGTTTTGTCTCCCAAAATACTTCCCTTGCTTAAAGTGCTGCTTGGGTCTACCGCTAAAACTGCAACCTTATGATTTTTTTTCAGCAATAATTGCCCGAATGATTCTATAAATGTACTCTTGCCAACACCGGGAACTCCTGTAATACCAATGCGCACCGACTTCCCCGAATGCGGTAATATTTTTTCAATAATCTGATTAGCTAATTGCTGATGTTCTTGTTTTGTAGATTCAACGAGCGTGATGGCACGCGATAAAACAGAAATGTCTCCTTGCAAAATTCCCTCCACGTATTCCTTTATGCTCAGGGAAGTCTTCATGTATTATGCAAACGTAACAATATCAAATTGTACCAAGTCAACAAATTCCTGTATGCGTTCTTTCACATCTTTTTCGCTTAGTCCGATTAATTTTTCTGTCCCGAATTTTTCTACCGTAAAGCTTGCCATTGCAGAACCATAAATAATTGCACGCTTCATGTTCTCGAAAGAAATATCTTTTGTTTTTGCAAGGTAACCAATAAATCCTCCGGCAAAACTATCTCCTGCACCCGTTGGGTCAAACACTTCTTCTAAGGGAAGTGCAGGCGCAAAGAAAACTTCGTCTTTATTAAACAACAATGCACCGTGTTCTCCTTTTTTAATGATAAGCACTTTTGGTCCCATTGCTAAAATTTTTTGCGCAGCTTTTACCAATGAATATTCGCCCGAAAGTTGGCGTGCTTCGCTATCGTTAATAGTAAGCACATCAATCATGCTGATAGTTTTTTTCAAATCATCCATGGCAATATCCATCCAAAAATTCATTGTGTCTAACACAATTAATTTCGGACGCTTAGTTAATTGCGAAATAACTTTTTGCTGAATTGCAGGAACTAAATTTCCGAGCATTAAAAATTCGCAATCTTTATAGGCATCGGGAACGATAGGATCAAAATTTTCTAAAACATTTAATTGCGTTTCAAGTGTGTCGCGTGTATTTAAATCGTTATGGTATTTCCCCGCCCAGAAAAAAGATTTTTCTCCTTTCTTAACTTGGAGTCCGTCTAGATTAACACCTTCTTTTTTTAATATATCCAAAAATTTCTGGTCAAAATCATCGCCTATGACAGAAACCAGATTTATTTTTTTATAAAAGTACGATGCGGCAAGACTGATATAGGACGCTGCGCCTCCCACAATTTTATCTGTTTTGCCAAAAGGAGTTTCAATAGCATCAAAGGCAACGGTACCAACAACAAGTAAACTCATGTTTTTTTGGCAAATATATTGCTTATTTATAAAATTGGTAGTAATATTGCAGCCCTTTTTGTAAAGAGGAACATTCCTTGGTAGCTCAGCTGGTTAGAGCACATGACTGTTAATCATGGGGTCGCTGGTTCGAGTCCAGCCCGAGGAGCAGATGAAGAGGCTAAACCGCCTCTTTGTTTTTTTAAAAATGCGGATGTGGCGTAATGGCAGCCGCGCCAGACTTAGGATCTGGTGCCGTAAGGCGTGGGGGTTCGAGTCCCTTCATCCGCACAATAAAAAACCCTAATTGATTATTTATTAATTGGTTAGGGTTTTTTTATTGACGTAATTCCCCCTATTTTCCCCTAAATACGCTTGATTTCTGTAATAGCATAAGAAAATACTTATAAGCGTGTATGAAAACTGTTTGACTTTGTCTACATTTGAAATACATTAAAACCATTATGAAAAAATTATTTCTAATACCCTTCGTTTTAATTTGCCAAAACATCACCGCTCAATATCAACTCAATTGGGCAACATACATAAATGGGTTAGGCGACTCTACTGAATACTGTTATGACTTCGACGGCAAGAGAATTTCTCTTGGCTCAGATAGCGCAATTTACACCGCTGGAACAACACTAATAGGAAGCGATGAGGATATATTATTAAGTAAAGTTTCAAATAACGGTAATATCATGTGGCAACGGCAATTTGATGGCGGTTTAAATAAAAGAGATGTTGTTGCAGGAACAATAATAGACAAGCATAACAATTTTTACATTGTTGGATCAACTCAGATTAGTCAAAACGATTACGACTACTTAATACTAAAGTATGATTCTGCAGGTAATTTAAAAAACCAATACAAATGGTCAAGTCAATTAAATGGAGGAATTGATGTTGGGGCAGACATTTCTATAGATTCACTAGGATATGTCTTTGTTTGTGGGATCAATATGATTACTACTTACCAATTTACCACTATTAAACTTTCCCCTACTCTTACGAAAATGTGGGAATATTCTTATAACGGCTTAACCGGTGCTTACCAATACCCCAATAATATTGCAACAGACAATCAGGGTTTTGTTTACATGACTTGCCAATCCAAAAACACAATAAATAATAACGATGATTGTGGATTAATAAAGCTTGATACAAGCGGTAATTTCCAATGGTTAAGGACATACAACGGCAGTCAAAATGGCGCAGATTATATTTATGACCTAGCCATCGACAAACTTGGCAATCCTGTTTACGTTGGAAATGTAAGTCAGGGTTCAGGCACTGCAAAATTCCTAACAATAAAATACACTCCTGTTGGGAATGTGGTGTTTGCCAACGAATATGCTCATCCTACAAAATTAGATCAGACTGCACGATGTATTGCGGTCGATGCTAATGGAAATATTTATGTGACAGGTGAAACAAATGACATCACCACAACAGACATATTAACTTTAAAATTTTCTCAAATAGGTAATTTTCTTTGGGCTAAGACCTTTACTGGAAATTATTCAACGAATATTGCCAATGATAACGAAATCGACGGAAACGGTAATTTACTAATCACTGGGCGTAACTCTTCAGCATATTATCAAAAGTTACTTCATTACTTAGTTGGTTTTTTTGCATGACATAATTTTTAAATTGTTATGTCAGCGAAAATCGAACTAATTCAATGGTCTGCTATTTGGGACTGGGACTGATTAGGACTGATTTACTATTCGGATTTAATTAGGTTGTATTTATCAATGAATGATTGAATGATAACTATTTTTTTTTCATTACAGTGGTCTATAATTGTTTTCATTTTCCATTCATCATTATACAAATTTTTAGTGCTGTTTTCAGTGTTGCCATAAGTCTGCGAAATTATATTGTGATTTTTTGGGTACCCTATCAGTCTTGCTACTTCATTATAGTTTTTTACACTTTCATACAATTTCTCAATAGTGCCATCCGCAAATAGTAGACCTATAATAAACCATTTTGCATCTTTATATTTTCCTGTAGTATCACCTTTAATTTTATTTCGTGTTTGTCTAAACGATGCTTCCACCGCTGTAACTGGTTTAAATGGAGTGTCGGGATATTTAGTAACACCCGAAACATTAAAGAGAAAAGTATTTTCAATAACTGCATCATAAAATTTTGTCTCAAATGTATCAGTGATTCTTAATTGCGATTGAGGCGTTTTATTTACTAAAGCAGTTTTATATTCGTTTGCTAAATCTGTGAAATAATTATTAAGGAATTGAGTAGCAATTATCCTATCATTACCAGTATAATCCTTTGGATTTTTATCAAGTATAACATTAAGCTTCTTAGTTAAATCTTTATTGTTTTGCCCGAAATTTTTTCTTTTATCCTTCATAATATGGGTGTTAAAAGTAGTCCGTTAATTCAACCGCTGATTCCGTTTCCGTCTTGCCAACATAGATAAGAAAACTTTTTTCGGAACTATGCCCTGTCGCTTTTCTAAGTAGTGCGGTGGGGATTCTACCAAAGTTATTACTTGCAAATGATTTCCTTCCTACATGGCTTCCGATAAGTTGCCATTTTTCATAAATGCCATCTACCTTCCGTATTTTTTTATCCTCTAATTTTTGAACCAATGAACCCTTTATTTTTTCGTTGATTACGGCAAGTTTGCATATCTTTTTAATGTACTCGTTATATCTTTGGTCGGAAATAGGTCGGGGAAATTCACCACGCTTATTTACTATTGCCATCACCTTTTCACTTAATCCGACAGCCATAACGCTTTCCGTTTTAACCTGTGTAAATTCAATAACAGGCTTTAATACTCCGCTTCTATTAGCCCGATGACTAATCATTTTCTTTTTAAAACGCATAAAATCACTTACCCTTTGCCCTGTTTCACAAGATATAATTAGCCAGTCCCTTGCGTTAATTAAATAGTCATTCTTTAATTTCACTTTGTCAATCTTTTCTAAATCTGTTAGATTCAAAAAGACCTTATCTATTTTCTTCAGCTTTACAGATATACTCTTTAACTGTGGGCTAACTTCAATGCCATTGGATTCAGCGTGTTTGCAGACCGTCTTTATAAATTTTATAGTCCTTGCAACAGTATTATGCTTGTATTTTTGTTCGGCACAAAATCTTTCAAATTCAAATTTGAAGGTAGAATCTACTTCCTTTATTAAAAATGATTTCTTTCTTGCCACCTCAAAGCGTTCTAATAAATGCTTGTATACATTATTTCTCTTTTTGGTTGATGGCGCATTAACGCTGTCTTTGTGAAGAGTGAAGTAATCAATGTAAGGCACTAATAGATTAGGTATTCCGCTTTCTTCCTTATGTGGGTTTAAAAAGTTCTTTAGCCATCTTATATCTATGCTTTGCTGATTAACCGTTTTATTATAGTGGGCGAGTAAGTCCGTTCTTATCTGTAATAGCTTTTCGTTTAAATCCTTTCCGGCTTTGTCCTTATCATTCGCTTTGCCCTTTGCCTTACTCCATTCTTTATAGTTAACCGAATGATTGGTTTTTGCAGTTACGTCAAACTTGCTACCCTCTTTAAAGCGTACATAGATACTTGCTTCCGCTGACTTGCTTTTTATAATGAAAGATATTGATGCCATGAAGCAAAGATACCATTTTCCCCCAATTTTCCCCCAATTTCCCCTACTTAATTAAATTTATTGCAATCTAACTCAATTATAATTACATTTGTATTTTACCAATGATAATTGAATTTAGTAATGAAAGAAGGCGGTTTGAGTAGTAATTTTTTAAATAGTAAGTTTAGGGATGTGTAGTCCCTTCATCCGCACTCCTAATAAGAAGAAAAACCCTGAAGTAAAAGCTTCGGGGCTTTTTCTTTCTGATTTTCATCAAAAAATTTCAATCTTTGTAAAATGAACAAACCCGGTTTCGACGATATTTACATGGATTTGGCAGTTAACCTCAGCCAAAAATCGCATTGTGTAAAAGCACAGGTGGGTGCTGTTCTAACAAAAGACACACGTATTATTTCTGTTGGATATAATGGGCCGCCGGCCGGCACACATAACTGTGATATAGAATGGCCCGAAACCGGATGTCCGCGCGACAGTAAAAATTCATGCTCGCTTGCTTTGCATGCCGAACAGAACGCAATACTTTACGCGACAAAAAATAATGTTTCCATGCAAGGCTCAACGCTTTATATTACGCTTGCACCATGTATTGCATGTGCCCGCGTTATTTATACGGTAGGAATAAAAAAAGTTTTGTATTTAAATTCATATGCTGAAATGAAGGGTCTTCCAACCGAAGAAGGCGCCGATTTTCTAAATAAATTTGGTGTTGAAGTTGTGAAATATAAACCTGCATTAAAAAATGTATAAAATATTTTTTTCATTACTCATCAGTTGCTTTTTATTCTCGGCTAATTGTGCTAAATCTCAAGAAAGCAGTGGACCGGATAACAAAGGCGGAGAAAAAACTACTTTAAAATCTAAACGCAAACAACGTAAAGAAGACCGACGAATAGCAAGAGAAGAGCGCAAGAAAAAACGATTGGAAGAAAAAGCCATTAAAAGACATCACAAGCGTCTGCAATCGAAAGACGTTCAAAAGCGAATGAAGAAAAATCGCAAACGTGATAGAAGGAATAATCAGAAGTATCCAACCTGATTTCTTTCAAAAGCGACCACTTATCAAAAAAATCCTACCAGTTACCAAGTCGCGTGCCTAAAAGCGCCGCTTTTGTTGTAATATTGTGTGGTAATGGTTAAACTTTATTAACAATAGATGAAAATCGACACCTTATATAGCCTGAAAATCAGTAAACTAAAAATAAACGAAAAAAAATTTTGTGAATTTTTAACAGCGTGCTATTTTAGCCACCTTAAATTAAATTGATTACTACATAAATTATAAAAATATGATACGTAAAATCTATCTTTTTCTAGCAGCATTTATCGCATTTGGTTCTCTTGCCCTTGCGCAAAATAACCAGGGTATGATTAAGGTTACCCTAACCGATAAAAATAATAAAGAGCCAATACCATTTGCAAACGTGGTTGTTTACAATGGTAAAGTACAAGTTGCTGCAGGTACTGCTGACTTAGATGGTAACGTAATTATTAAACCCCTTGCCCCCGGTAAGTACAATGTAAAAGCAGTTTATATTGGTTACGCCACTCAAGAGTTTGAAGGCGTTTTGGTTTTAAACGATAAACCAACTTACCTAAATATTAAAATGCCAAACGCCGGTGTAGATTTAAATGAGGTTACTAAAATTGAATATCAAATAGATTTAATTGATAAGGATACTAAATCGGGCGGAACCGTTGATCGTGATAGTTATCAGAAAATGGCAGTAAAAGATGTTAACTCTGTAATATCTACACAAGCAGGTGTTTATCAGCAAGACGTAGGCGGTGCAATTAACGTGCGCGGTAGCCGTTCCGGCGGAACAAACGTGTTTATAGATGGAGAGCGTGCTATTGGTGCTGTAAATATACCTCAACAAGCCGTAGAGCAAATGAGTGTAATATTAGGTGGTTTACCTGCTCAATATGGTGACGTTACAGGTGGTGTGGTTTCAGTTACAACACGTGGCCCTCAACCCAAATTTTTTGGAGGTATAGAAGCAATTTCTTCTCAGTTAACTGATAAGTTTGGTTACAACTTTTTAGGTTTTAGTTTAGGTGGTCCAATCTTAAATAAAAAAGACAGCGCAGGGTCAGAGCGACCTATTCTTGGTTTCTTTATGGGGGGTGAAATAGTTTACCAAAAAGATCCTGCTCCCTGGGCAAATGGTATCACGCAGGTAAAAAAAGATAAATTAGCAGAGATTGAAAAAAGTCCCATTGTATATAATCCCTTAAGCCAAACCTATTACAGGTCGGCAGAGTATTTAAATTCTGAAGATTTTTATACATCTGCAGTTCGTCCTAACGTTTCATCAAAATCTTTCCGTTTAAGTCCTAAAATAGATTTTGCACCAACTCCTAACTTAAATATTACATTAGGTGGTTCGGTAGATTATAACACAGGACATGCTTTTGTTTATGATTATGCTTTATTAAACAGCACACATAATCCGCAAACAATTAACAATAATACACGCGGTTATTTACGCTTAACGCAACGCTTTGGTCCTTCAAGTTCATCTGAGCAGGAAAAAACCCAATCCTTATTTAAAAGAGCTTTTTTTACAGCACAGGTAGGTTACCAAAAAGTAAAAAACATAACTCAGGATGAGCAATTTAAAGACAAGTTTTTTGATTACGGTTTCATCGGCAAATTTGATGAGCATCGCGCTCGTTTATATCTTTATAATGACGCCGCCGTAAAAGCCGGGTCATCTGCCTACGGAGGTGCCGCCAATGCCGGAATTTACACTTATCTTGGAGAGATAGATACCTTAATTACATTTACACCCGGCACACAAAATCCACTGGCAACCAATTACACCAGTCAAATTATGAATAATTATGCGGCGCAAGGCATAGTAGTTTCTGATTTTACTCAGATTACGCAAAACAATGGTTTGCAAAATGGCGACCGCCCTCAAAACTCACACGCTCTTTGGTTAAATACCGGTCGTGCCTATAACGGATATGCACTTAGCGATCAACGAATTTTCCGTGTTACATCAAACTTCTCTGCCGATATTAAAAATCACTCTTTAATGATAGGAGTTGAGTTTGACCAACGTGATCAACGTGGCTTTAACGTAAATAATACAAGCGGCCTTTGGCGTCAGGCTCGTCAGTTAGCTAATCAGCATATAACAAGTTTAGAAAATGGCGACAGCGCAACAACTGTTAACAGTATGTATACGGGCAGCTCCTGGACTCCTAGTGCAGGAGACTGGTATATTAATGCGCTTGGTCAAATTCAATACTCTAACGATACCAATCGTGTAATTAATTATCCGGTTATTTATAATGAAGGTCAACATTCTACTTTCTCTAAAAACTTTTACGATCAGGTATTAG
>CAZZEI010000062.1:0-16481 GCA_964653165.1 uncultured Flavobacteriaceae bacterium
GTAAGCCCCGTCGGACAAGGTGGTTTTGGAGGAACAACTACAGCGGGTGGAGCCGGTGGCCCACCGTGGATAGCAAGCGGTAATCCGGGTTCAAACGGAAGTTTAGGATTAGGTGGCACAGGAGGTTCAGACCCTTGTTATAATCTTGGTCCCGGCGGTGGTGGCGGTGGTGGTTATTATGGCGGCGGCGGCGGCGGAAGCGACTGTTTTGCGTCTACACCTTTAGGTGGCGGAGGTGGCGGAGGCGGTTCAAGTTTAATTCCGGGTGGTTTCACATGTGGGGCTGCAAACACCGGGAACGGTATTATAACCATTACTTACACTTCGGGTTCGGCTGTTGCAACGGCGGCTAATACCGGACCTTATTGTGCGGGACAAACCATTCAATTAAATTCTACCGGGGGTGGCACTTATTCATGGAACGGTCCTGGCGGTTATACTTCTACTTCTCAAAATCCAACACGACCAGTGGCCACAACAGCTATGAGCGGTGTATATACAGTAACTGTTAATTCCGGTGGTTGTACAGCTACTGCCACTACAGCAGTAACCGTTAATCCTTCTCCAACAGTTACAGTAAACTCTTCGAGTATTTGCGTTGGAGGTTCAGCAACATTAAATGCAACCGGTGCAACAACATATAGCTGGAGTCCCGGTACAGGATTAAGTGCAACATCTGGAGCTTCGGTTACTGCTAACCCCACAGCAACTACTACTTATACCGTTGTGGGAATAAGTGCTACCTGTACTTCATCTGCAACTTCAATTGTTACTGTAAATCCGTTACCAACTATTACTGTTAACTCTGCAACTGTTTGTTCGGGGGCATCAGCAACATTAACTGCTATAGGTGCTTCAACTTATACATGGAACACAGCAGCAACAGGAGCTACTTTAACAGATGCCCCTGCAACAACAACAAATTATACGGTTACCGGAACAAGTATTTCGGGTTGTGTTAGTACAGCAACAGCTTCTATTTCTGTATTGGGAAGTTTGGTCGTTACAGTTAATAGCGCAACAATCTGTGCCGGAAGTTCAACAACGCTTAATGCAAGTGGAGCAACAACCTATGTATGGACTCCTGCAACCGGATTAAGTTCTACTACAGGAGCAAGTGTAACAGCAACTCCGGGTACAACAACAGTTTATACAATTACAGGTTCAGTAGGAACATGTACCGCAGTTGGCACAACAACAGTAACTGTAAATCCATTACCTGTAGTAGCTATAGGAAGTAACTCTCCTGTTTGCGTAAACCAAACGCTAAATTTAACTTCCGGAGGAGGCACAGGATATTCCTGGAGCGGACCAAATATTTTTTCATCGATACAACAAAACCCAAGTATTACAGGAGTTACCGCAGCAGCAACAGGAGTTTACGTTGTTACAGTAACGGATGCTAGTGCATGTACAAATACATCAACTGTTAATGTGCAAATTAATCTGCTTCCTATAGTTGCCGTGACAGGTGCAACAGTTTGTATTGGTTCAACAATTAATTTAACAGCCAATGGCGGAACAGGATATTCCTGGAGCGGACCTAATGTATTTACATCTAATTCTCAAAACCCAAGTATTACAAATGCTACCGCCGCCATGGCAGGAAATTATGTTGTGGTTGTTACCGATGCAAATGGTTGTAGTAATGGCAGCACCGCACAAGTAACAGTAAATCCATCTTTAGTAATTACAGCCGTAAACAATGGTCCGATTTGTCAGAATGGAACATTAATTCTTACTGCAATAGGCGGAGTAAGTTGGACATGGAGCGGACCACTTGGTTATACGTCAACGCAACAAAATCCATCAATAAGTAATGCGCAACCAAATGTGAGTGGAACATACACGTTAGTTGGAACAGATGCAAATGGTTGTCAGGGCACCGCAACAACTAACGCAACTGTAAATCCTTTACCAACTATTACAACAACTTCTGCTACAATTTGTGTTGGTACTGCGGCAACAATAACAGCAGCGGGAGTATTAACCTATTCATGGAATACCGGAGCAAATGGAAGTTCACTTACCTTATCTCCAACGGTAACTACACCCTATACAGTTGTTGGAACAGATAATAATGGTTGCATAAATTTTGCGACAACGAGTATCACCGTAAATCCATTACCTGTTGTTACAGTGAACTCAGGCGTAATATGTATTGGAAGTAACACTACATTAACATCAAATGGCGCAATTAATTACAGTTGGAATCCAAGTACTGGTTTAAGCAGTAGTGTTGGAAGTCCTGTTACAGCAAATCCAACAAGTACTACTTTTTATACAGTTACCGGAACCGATAATAATTTATGTGTAAATACTGCAACCACAAGTGTAACGGTAAACCCATTACCAATAATAAGTGTAGCATCAACCGCAATTTGTGTAGGAAACACAGCCGTGCTTAGTGCAACCGGAGCAAATGCATATAGCTGGTCGCCGACAATAGGACTAAGCAGTGGCAGTGGTGCAAGTGTAACGGCAAATCCCGGAACAACATCAGTATATACAGTTACAGGAACAAATATTACCGGTTGTCAGAGCGCAGCTATACTTACAGTAACAGTAAACCCATTACCTCTAGTAGTTGTGAGTCCGCAAACAACATCAGGTTGTGCCCCTGTTTGTGTAAGCTTTGCAAACACAGCATCAGGAACTGGAACATGTCTTTGGAATTTTGGGAACGGAAGTTCATCAACATCATGTACACCAAATAATTGTTTTACGGCTCAGGGTTCATATCAGGTTTCATTAACTTTAACTGATAATAACGGTTGCACAAATTCTTCTTCTGCTTTTGTTACAGTTTATCCTGTTCCAAATGCAGATTTTAATGTTACACCTCAACCAACTACTATTTTAGATAATCTTATTCATTTTTACGATTTATCATCAGGCGCTTTTATTACAACATGGAATTGGAATTTGGGTTTAAATGGAAGTAATACAGCTTTACAAAATCCCACTTATTTATATGGTGACACAGGATCTTATTTAATTTCACTTTTGGTAAT
This sequence comes from uncultured Flavobacteriaceae bacterium, assembly GCA_964653165.1. GTDB lineage: Bacteria > Bacteroidota > Bacteroidia > B-17B0 > Aurantibacillaceae > PALSA-968. Next base: position 3,015 of record CAZZEI010000062.1, read on the forward strand.
TTCTGATATGGGTTGCAGAGACTCGATAAATAAAATTATTAGAATTGACGATGATTTTATGCTTTACGTTCCCAACGCATTTTCACCAAATACAGATGGAGTAAATGATGTTTTCCTGGCAAAAGGAGAGGGAGTAAGAGATTTTAAAATGTTTATTTACGATCGTTGGGGCGCACTTGTATTTACATCGGATGACATTTTTAAAGGTTGGGATGGAAGATACCATTCTAAGGGAAATGAGGTTATACAAGAAGATGTTTACATTTGGAAAATTGAATGTAAAACCACAAAAGGAAAAAAGCAACAATTAGTTGGCCATGTTAGTTTGATCAAGTAAACCACCCCGTCTGCCGAAGAGGCGAGCCCCCCTTCTTGAAAAAATAATCTGCTTACATGTTTTTTTAATATTTCTATTTTCTTTTTCATCAAGGAAAAAGAAAGGCGAATTACCTTAAGGGTTGTAATACCATTAGTTGAGAATGGACATTGGTAGAAAGTGGAAAGTTAAAAAAAGCAAATAGTTGTGTACGCAGATTAGCATTTAAAAAATGAGGGAAAAAGCTACAGCTTACACAACACTTCAGCAGCCTTTTCTAAAGTCTCTTCTTTTTTAGCAAAGCAAAAACGCAGCAATTTATTGTCTTCCTGTTCATGATAAAAAACAGATAGAGGCACAGAAGCAACGCCGTACTCTTTGGTAAGGCGAATTGCAAAGTCGGTATCTTTTTCTTTTGTAATAGAATCATATTTTAATAATTGAAAATAAGTTCCTGCAGCGGGCTCAAAAGAAAATTTAGAGCCTCTGATGAGGTTAATAAAGTAATCGCGCTTTTGTTTGTAAAAGTTTTTTACTTCTAAATAATTATCTTTGTCTTTTAAATATTCTGCAATTGCCAATTGCATGGGATGATTACACGCAAAGACAATGAACTGATGAACCTTTCTTAGCTCAATACTTAAATTTGCCGGCGCTGCCATGTAACCAATTTTCCACCCCGTTGTATGAACTGTTTTTCCGAAAGAAGAAACTAAAATACCACGTGCCGCCAAGGCTTTATTTCTTGCAACGCCCCAGTGTTTTGTCCCTGTAAAAAACATGTGCTCGTATACCTCATCGCTTAAAATAATTATATCAGTATCACGCGTTAGTTTTTCAAGTTCTTTCAAATCGTTTTCACTAAACACGCTGCCGCTAGGGTTATGTGGTGTGTTTATTATTATCATGCGTGTGCGATGATTAATTAATTTTTTTACCATCTGCCAATCAACAGAAAAATTGGGTTGTTTTAATTGGACAAACACAGGCGTTCCACCGTTTATTTCAATTGCGGGAACATAACAATCGTAAGCAGGCTCAAAAACAATTACTTCATCGCCTTCGTGTACAAAAGTAGAAATGGCCGTGTAAATTGCTTGTGTTCCACCTGCCGTAATTGTAATTTCTGTATCGGGATTGTAAGCGGTGCCATATAATTCTTCGACCATAATTGCAACTTGTTCTCGAAGAGCCATAGCACCTTGCATCGGGGCGTATTGGTTAAAACCTTTTTTCATGTATTGATTAACCAAGTCAGTTAATTTTTCTGAACAAGCAAAATCAGGAAAGCCTTGCGACAGGTTAATGGCATTGTGTTCTTGTGCAAGTTTGCTCATTACCGTAAAAATGGTGGTACCTACTTTAGGTAGCTTAGAATTAATTACCCCGTTATATTTTATCATAGTCATTTAATTAGGGTAAAAGTAATAAATATTGCCCTTTTTCTTAATCCTTCTATCGCAAAAGAGGGCACTTTTTTATTTTCTTATTTCTAAATACACACACATTCTTTTTATACCTTTGTGCCGAAATTCACAGCAAAGTGAGCAATCCCAATACCGGTCACATTAGTAAAGTATCTCTTGGCGGCCTTCTTGTTACTCTCGGAATTATTTATGGTGATATAGGTACATCTCCCCTGTACGTAATGAAAGCTATTGTAGGACAAGGACCTATTAATGCTGATTTGGTTTTGGGAGGAATGTCGCTTGTATTCTGGACATTAACACTGCAAACAACAATAAAGTACGTTTTATTTACTTTAAAGGCAGATAACAAAGGTGAAGGGGGGATTTTTGCACTATTCACCTTAGTTAAAAAGGTTAAAATGAAATGGCTGATTTTTCCTGCCATTATAGGAGGGTGTTGCATTTTAGGTGAAGGTATTATAACACCACCCATATCTGTTGCGTCTGCTGTTGAGGGTTTGCGGATGCTCCCTGCTTTTAAAAATATTCAGACCATTCCTATTATCATAATCATTATTACAGTTCTATTTCTTATTCAGCAATTCGGCACCAAATTTATTGGAAGATTTTTTGGCCCCGTTATGCTTATCTGGTTTGTTACGCTTGGAGGCCTTGGCTTAATACAGGTTATAGGAAATTACACGGTGCTAAAAGCATTAAACCCATATTACGGCATCAATTTATTAATAAATCATCCGGGAGGTTTTTGGCTTTTAGGAGCTGTATTTTTATGTACTACAGGAGCAGAAGCATTGTACTCTGATATGGGACACTGCGGAAGAAAAAATATCCGTATCAGCTGGGTGTTTGTAAAAAGCATGTTATTATTAAATTATTTCGGACAAACAGCCTGGTTAATCTCTATGGATGGAAAGACATTAAGCGGTTCAAATCCTTTTTACGCAATTATGCCAATTTGGTTTTTACCTATTGGAATTGCCATCGCAACTTTTGCAACCATTGTGGCGAGTCAAGCTTTAATAACTGGCTCCTTTACACTAATTAACGAGGCCATGCGATTAAATTTCTGGCCCAAAGTAAAAATTAAATATCCTACTGAGTTAAAAGGACAAATGTATATTCCTTCCATTAACTGGTTACTTTATATTGGTTGTATTTTTATTGTTTTGTATTTCAAAGAATCTACCGAGATGGAAGCCGCTTACGGATTAACAATTATTCTTGGCATGCTAATGTCTTCAAGATTATTAGCAGTTTTTATGCGCATTAAAAAATTCCCAACTTGGTTTATTTATTTTTTCGTTTCTGTTTTTGCAGTAGTGGAAGTTGCGTTTTTAATAGCGAATCTAAAAAAATTCCCGAATGGTGGTTATGTAACGATATTAATTGCCACAATTCTTATTCTTGTAATGATGGTATGGAACCTGTCTAAACGAATTCGTAGAAGCTATACTGAGTTTGTAAAAATAGATGCTTACAAAAACGTGTTAGCTGAACTTAGCCGTGATCTTACCATACCTAAATACGCAACACACCTTGTTTATATGACCGGTGCCGGGCATGCCGACGAGGTTGAATCAAAAATAATTTATTCTATTTTGCAAAAACGCCCTAAGCGTGCCGATTTATATTGGTTTGTACACGTTGATGTGGTCGATGAACCGCACAGAATGGAATACCGTGTACATGAAATAATGAAGGATGATGTTATTCGCGTAGATTTTAAATTGGGTTTCCGTGTAGCCCCAAAAATTAATTTAATGTTCCGCAGAGTAGTTCAGGACATGGTGCGTGCCGGAGAGGTTGATATTACCAGCCGATACGAATCGCTAAGCCGCAATAACGTTATCGGCGATTTTAAATTTGTGATTATAGAAAAATATTTATCATCTGACAATGATCTGCCGTGGTATGAGCAAATTATTATGGATATTTATTATTTCCTTAAAAAATTCAGTTTATCAGAGTCACGTGCCTTTGGCCTCGACAGCAGTTCTGTTAAGGTGGAAAAATTCCCTATGATTATACACCCACACAGTGATATTCCTTTAAAAAGAATAGATTAATCTTCTCTCCAAACAATTTCGTACTTTTACCTTCCTAAGAATTTAATTATGAGGAAATTAATTTTTGTACTAATCCTGTCATCTTCTTTCTTAAAAGTTTTTTGCGATGAAGGCATGTGGCTTCCTTTCTTGCTCAAGCAGCTTAATGAAAGCGATATGAAAAAAAATGGCTGTAAACTTACTGCCAAAGATATTTACGATGTAAACAACGCTTCCTTAAAAGATGCCATTGTACAATTTGGAGGTGGATGTACGGCTGAAATTATTTCTGATAAAGGATTAATTCTTACAAATCACCATTGCGGTTTTTCGGCCGTTGCTGCGCATAGCACTGTTGATAAGGATTATCTTACTAATGGTTTTTGGGCAATGAATCAATCTGAAGAAAAAACCAACCCGGGATTAACTGCAACTATAATACAACGCATAGAAGATGTAACAACACAAGTCAACGCAGGCTTACAAGCAAATTTTACTGACAAACAAATTGATTCTGTTCAACAAAAAAATGTAAAGCAGATTGTTGAAGGGGTTATTAAGAATACAAAATACGAAGCGTTCGTCCGTCCGTTTTTCTATGGCAATCAATACATCATGTTTGTCACACTGGTTTATAAGGATGTCCGCTTAGTTGGCGCGCCCCCATCTTTCATTGGTAAGTTTGGTGGAGATACGGATAACTGGGTATGGCCCCGACATACCGGAGATTTTTCTGTATTCAGAATTTACGCAGATAAAAACAATGAACCAATTGAGTATGCGGCAGATAATGTTCCATACAAACCAAAAAAATCATTAACCATTTCTATGAAAGGAGTTAATGAAGGCGATTTTACTATGGTGTTTGGTTTCCCGGGGCGTACACAAGAATATCTTTTTTCTGATGCCGTTGAAATAACCATGAACCAAAGCGATCCTGATAAAGTTGCGCTGCGTGAAAAACGCTTAGGAATAATGAATCGTTTTATGAAAGTGAATGATACTACACGTATTGGTTATGCATCAAATTATGCATCGGTAGCCAACTACTGGAAAAAGTGGATGGGGGAGATGCAGGGATTGAAAAAATTTGATGCAGTAAACAAAAAGAAAGAGTTTGAAAAAAAGTTTTTAGAATTACTTGCTACTGATCCGTTAGAAAAGGAAAAATTCAACAAAATATTTAATGAGTTCCATTCTCTTTATACCGATTATAAAGTATACCAAAAACAAATTGATTATTATAGTGACGGCATCTTAGGAATAAACGCTTTTACTGCTGCACGTGCCGCAGAAAAATTGATTGCGAGCGTAAAGAAATTACCATCCGAAAGCGCACAAAAGGAAATGAACAAATTTTATCCCGAGATCGAAAAGTTTTTCAAAACCTATAATAAAGCAATGGACAAAACTATTTGCAGAAGCATGTTAGAAATGTATGCACTGGGAATCAGTAAAGAATTACGTGTACCCGTTTTAGACTCATTGTTTACAGCCAATCAAAATAACTACGATGCAATTACCGATAAACTATATAATGAAAGTATTTTTGTGAATAAAGAAAAATATTTGGCAGCACTGAAAAATGGGGCAGTAAAAGATTTAGAAAACGATATCGTATATAAATTATGGAAAGGTATTTCGGCTTACTATACTAAAAATGTGTTTACCCCTTATTCGGTTATTGATACTAAAATAACAGGATTGTATAAGTTGTATGTAGACAAGCTTACCAAAGTGTACAAAGACAAAAAATTCTATCCCGATGCAAACTCAACCCTACGCGTAGCTTACGGAAAAGTAAAAAGTTACAAGCCGCGTGATGGTGTACGATACGAATATTTTACCACACTTGATGGCATGATGGAAAAGGAAGACCCAAACAACGATGATTTTATTGTTTTCCCGAAACTAAAGGATTTGTATAACAAAAAGGATTACGGTCGATTTGCGGATAAGGACGGGACTGTACACGTTTCGTTTATTGCTACTAATCACACAACCGGTGGTAACTCGGGTAGCCCTGTTTTAAATGCTAAAGGCGAATTAATCGGTACAAATTACGATAGGGTATGGGAAGGAACTATGAGCGACATTATGTTTAATCCCGAAATTTGCAGAAACATTACTTTAGATGTGCGTTTTACTTTATTCGTAATTGAAAAGTATGCAGGCGCCGGTTATTTATTAAACGAAATGAAATTAGTTCAATGAGCCTTGTACAAAAAGCATTTGGTACTGAAAAGGGAATCAACATTACCAATATGGGGTTAATGTTATTTAGTACAGTTATTGCTTTTATTATTCCATTCAAATTATTTTTATTTGTCTATGCGGTACTTGGGCCACTTCACTACTTAACCGAAATTTCGTGGCTTGATAAGCGCAATTATTTTATCGCAAAAAAGTTACAAGCCTGGCCTTATTTGGTAATTGCTTGTTTGCTTACAGTATCTCTGTTTAATAATAAATCAAATTTAAAATACTATTCTACTACACTCATTGCAGGAGCGGTAATTTATACCTTGTTTATTTCGCTCAGCAAAAAATATATTTTGTCAATTGTTGCTGCGGTTATTGGTGTTGCACTTTGTCTGATTTTTAAAGTCGATAAAATATTTTCTATTGTACTTGCCCTCTCAGTGTTTTTGCCGACAATTGTGCATGTCTTTTTATTTACAGGCATCTTTGTTTTAGCCGGAGCTTTTAAAACAAAAAGTGTCAGTGGATTTATTTCTTTCGGGGTATTTTTACTATGCGCATTGAGCTTCGGTTTTATCAATATTCCTAATGCTGAAATACTTTCTGTTGCCGAGAAAGGATATATTTCAAAATATTTTATCATGCTCAATCAATCTCTGGCAGATATTTTCAGTATTCCTAAAGTAGCCAGTCAGGCAGAATATTTTACTGTACCTGCACTTATCGCCGTACAGCGTTTCATTGCGTTTGCATACACTTATCATTATTTAAACTGGTTTTCTAAAACAACTGTAATTAAGTGGCACGAGGTTTCTAAAAGTCGATTGGGACTTATAGCCATATTATGGATTATATCCGTTGCATGTTACTACATTGATTACCGTTTAGGTTTTATGATTTTATTTATGTTGAGTATGCTCCATGTGTTTTTAGAATTCCCGTTGAATATTGTTTCTTTTAAGGGGGTTGGACAAGGATTTAAAAATGTTTTTGTCAAGTAATGTTACTGAGTACCGCTTATCTTCCGCCTGTCGAGTATTTTCAAAAAATTATTTCAGTTGAAAATTTTTTAATTGAAAAGAACGAATACTTTGTAAAGCAAACATACCGTAATCGTTGTGCTATTTTTGGAGCTAATGGTGTACAGACTTTAAGTATCCCATTAATAAATGAACACGCAAAAACTTTAATTACCGAAAAGAGAATTTCTTATAAGGAAAATTGGCAAAAATTACATTGGCGGAGCATAACTAGTGCCTATGCAAACTCACCCTACTTCATTTATTATAGTGATGAATTGAAAGTATTTTACGAAAGGAAATATGATTTTTTATTTGAGTATAATACAGAGCTGTTGAAAGTGCTTTTAAAATTGACTAAAATGGAAGCTGAGATAAAATTTGCGGTGACTTTTGAAAAACATGTAGAGAATGATTTCCGTAACACTATCATTCCAAAAAATAAAATCGAAGAAACAAATTTCAAGCCCTATACACAAGTCTTTAGCGACAGACACGGATTTAAACCCAACCTAAGTATAATTGATTTGCTTTTTAATATTGGACCGGAGGCGGGGGAATTTCTTATTTAAATTCCAAAGTAAAAACAACCCCCTTGGGTTTATTATCGCTTACCTTTATTTGTATATTATGCAATGCACAAAGATTTTTTACAATGTATAAGCCCAGTCCGGTGCCCTTGGCAGAGCGCGTTTCTTCATTTCCAATGCGATAAAATTTTTCAAAAACTTTTTGCTTTTCATTGTCAGGTACGCCTGCGCCTGTGTCTGCAACTGAAACATATGTTTTGTTATTTTCCACATTAATTATTAATTCAACAACAGAATTATCCGGAGAATATTTAATCGCATTCTCAATTAAATTAGAAAAAATAATCGAAACAATTTGTTCGTCTGCATTCACAAAACAATTTCCGGGAGAAGAAATTTTAATTCTGCTTTTACTTTCATTAAATGATTGTTCTGCCAATACACTAAGTGTTTCCGAAAGATTTATTTTTTTAATAGTAAGAATAGCATTTTCACTCCCGGTTTTGGAAGCAAGCAAAATATTATCTATCATCCTAAGCAAACGCTCGTTATCGGCTAATGCTTTTTGTAATAAATTACTTCGCGTTGTCTCATCTAATTTATGCTTTTGTATAGTCTGTAATTGCAACTTTACAGATGCCAAAGGTGATTTTAACTCATGGGTTACCGACAATAAAAAATTATTCTGCAAATGAGCCAGTTCATTCTCCTTTTTCCTGGTATTGTAAATTTTCAATACTCCCAGCGATAAGAAAATTAAAAAAACAGTTCCTTCTCCTAAATGCATCCATAGCTGATGTGTTTTCTTTTTCTCGATTTGGGTAATATTTTGTTCTAGTAAAATTTTATCAGAAATATTCAGGGCAGAAATTTTCTTCTGCTCTTCGGCCAATTGTTTGCTTTGCCGCGCAAGTAAGACTTCCCACCAAACAAATTGCATAACTATGTACACAACCAGCGCATAAAATAGCCAGGGTATTTTAGCTGAGTTCTTGCTCATGTTTTGTAGTTAATTTTTCTATGGAGTTAAATATAGTCATGACATCCTGCACCGAAGATACATTTTGTATGGAAATATAAAAACGCGCACCTTGTTCTTTAAGCACACAGCGTTTAGGGTTTTGCTGTGCAAATTGTAAAATACTCTTAAATGCTGCCGAATTATAATATTCACTATCCTGTTTGCTAATAAAATAAGCTACCATCTTGCTGCCCTTCAGTAATAATTTCTCAAAACCTAATTGCATGGCGCGTCTACGCATACGTATGGCATCAATTAAACTCAGCACTTGTTTTGGTAATGGCCCGAAACGATCTTCTAGATTTTGTGCAATTACAGCTAATTCCTCTTCTGTTTGAGCTTCATCCAATTGCTTGTAAATATTTAAGCGCTCTGTTGTATTTTCTATAAAACTATCCGGAATTAATAATTCAAAATCGGTTTCGAGTATAGTGTCTTTTACAAATACTTTAGAGAATGTAGATTTTACATGTGTTTCTGCCAGCTCTATTTTTTTACTTTCCTCTTTATACCAACTCTCTTCTTTTAATTCCTCAACGGCTTCATTTAAAATTTTCATATATGTATCAAAGCCCATATCATTAATAAACCCGCTTTGTTCTCCTCCTAACATATCGCCGGCACCGCGTATATCCAAATCGCGCATAGCAATCTGAAAGCCGCTTCCTAAATCAGTAAATTCTATAATGGCTTTTAATCTTTTTTTAGCATCATTAGTAAGCGTTAACAATGAAGGCACAAGCAAATAGCAAAATGCTTTTTTGTTTGAGCGGCCCACTCTTCCACGCATTTGGTGCAAATCACTCAGACCAAAATTTTGTGCGTCGTTAATGATAATTGTATTGGCATTAGAAATGTCTAATCCTGATTCTACGATTGTTGTGGAAACCAAAATATCAGTTCTTCCCTCAACAAAATCAAGCATTACTTTTTCTAACCTATCTCCATCCATTTGCCCGTGACCAACAGTAACTTTTGCCTCAGGCAGCAAACGTTGAATAATTCCGGCAACTTCATTTATACTTTGTACTTTATTATGAATGAAAAATGCCTGTCCTCCACGAGAAATTTCGAAACGTAAAGCATCGCGCACCAACTCTTCATTAAAATTATGTAACTCGGTTTCTACCGGATGACGATTCGGCGGTGGTGTTGCAATAACAGATAAATCTCTTGCTCCCATTAGAGAAAATTGTAAAGTGCGCGGAATTGGAGTGGCAGTTAAAGTAAGCGTATCTACATTCTGTTTTATTAATTTTAATTTGTCTTTTGAGCCAACTCCAAATTTTTGTTCTTCGTCAATAATTAGCAAACCTAAATCTTTAAACTTAGTTTGATTACTTAGTAATTTATGTGTTCCAATAATTATATCAACCTTTCCTTCTGCTAATTTTTGTAAAGTTTCTTTTTGCTCTTTGGTGGATTTAAAACGATTGATGTAATCAACTTTCACGGGGAAATCTTTAAAGCGCTCAGAAAAAGTTTTATAGTGCTGTAACGCCAAAATTGTTGTCGGCACAAGTATTGCAGTCTGCTTTCCGTCACAAGCTGCTTTAAATGCAGCACGAATGGCAATTTCTGTTTTGCCAAAACCAACATCTCCGCACACTAACCTATCCATAGGGTATGCTTTTTCCATATCACGCTTCACATCATTGGTAGATTTTAACTGGTCGGGAGTGTCCTCGTAAATAAAGGAAGCTTCTAACTCATGTTGCAAATAATTATCGGGAGCAAAAGTATGACCCTTTGAAGTTTTTCTTTTCGCATAGAGTTTTATCAAATCAAAAGCGACTTGTTTTACGCGCGATTTTGTTTTTTGTTTGAGTGCTTGCCAACGGGAAGAACCTAATTTATCAATACGTGGCACTTGGCCTTCTTTACCTGTGTATTTAGCAATTCGATGAAGCGAAGTAATATTTACAAATACAACGTCATTGTCTTTATACACCAAGCGAACCGCTTCCTGTAATCTATCTCCGATTTTTAATTTTTCTAATCCTGCAAAACGACCAATACCGTGGTCTATGTGTACAACATAATCTCCCGGATGCAGACTTTGTAATTCTTTTAATGTTAATGCTTCTCCTGTCTTTTGAAATGAAGTCGGGGCTTTGTATTTATGATAACGTTCAAATATCTGGTGATCGGTATAACAGGCGGTTTTAGTGTCTAAATCAATAAACCCTTCATGAATTCCCAAATGAACCGTTTCAAATAAATTATCGGCAGCACGGTTTGATTGAGAAACATCTGCAAGAATTTGTCGCAATCTTTCAGCTTGTTTTTCTGTATCGGTAAATAAATAATTGGTGTAGCCTTTTTGTTTGCTCTCTAATAAATTTTTGAAAAGTAATTCAAAATTTTTATTGAAGGAAGGTTGTGGTTGTTGATTTATTTCTGCAGTTTCATTGGCAAACATGGGGTTTCCTCCCGTTTCAATTATTTGTTTTTTTTGAAGAGCATTTTTTAACTCGTCTACCTTACAAAAAAGTTTGGAAGGCTCTTGCTGAACGGTTTCAGTTAATACCTGGTATGAGGAAAGTACTTTTTCAAAAAGTTGCTCTGTTTTTTGTAATAAGTAATTCGAATCTTTTGTAAAGATTAAAGTTTCATTATCTGTCAAAGCATCTAAAAAGCAAATCTTATTTGCAGAGATATTTTCATTTGAAATATTTGGCGTAATGGATATTTTATCAAAGCGCGCGGTTGAAAGTTGAGTAAGTGGATCGAACGTACGAATTGATTCAATTTCGTCACCAAACAATTCTATACGATAAGGCGTATTAGAAGAAAAGGAAAACACATCAATAATTCCACCTCTTACTGCAAATTGTCCCGGCTCGCTTACAAAATCTACTTTATTAAAATGAAAGGAGAATAAAAATTCTTCTAAAAAATCAATTGACAGTTTCTCTCTGACAGCAATCTTAAAAGTATTTTCGCTTAAAGTACTTTTTCCTGGAATTTTTTCGAAAAGCGCTTCAATATAAGTGACAATTATATTTTTTTTATCTCCTATAGAAATCTTTTCAAGAGCTTCTATTCTTTGTTGTTGCGATGCGGTTTGTGTCTTTTCAAAATCGTAAGCATTCACATAGCTGAAAGGCAAGTACAAGACTTTTTTATCCTGCAAGGCTTGTAAATCATTCAGAGTATAAAGTGCTTCTTCGGAGGTGTTGCATATAATTACAACATTTTTATCTATTTCCTTAGCGCAACGGGCGTATAAAAAACTCCAACCTGAACCTTGTACGCCTTTTACAAAAAGATTCCGGCCCGAAGAGATATTTTCTACAAGTTCACTAAAAAAAATATGTACCGGAACGTTATTCACGCGGTATTAAAACAAGAAAACCATTAATACAGGCAAAAGTCGACATTATTTGGCTTAGATGCATAGCATTTTGTCTAATATCCTGCCTTTTTTCGTCTTTTTATTTTGAAAAAAACCTTTACTTCATTAGTTTTGCCCTATATGTTGTCTCGAAAATATATTCTGTACATATTCCTGATTTTTTCGAATAAAATGCTTGCGTTTGCGCCGGAAAAAACGTGTACGCCTATGGATTATATAGACCTTTTTAAAGAGGTGGCCATAAAGGAAATGCAGCGATATAATATCCCGGCAAGTTTAACGCTTGCTCAGGCAATTGTAGAAAGTAATTACGGGAACAGCAATCTTGCCGTTAATGCAAATAATTATTTTGGAATTAAATGCCATAAGCAATGGGAGGGAGATTCGTATACAATGGATGTTGATGAAAAGGACGAGTGCTTTAGAAAATATGAAAACGCGCTTCATTCTTATGAAGATCATAGTTTGTTTTTAGTTAGTTGCGAGCGCTATGGATTTCTATTTCAATTACCAAAGACTGATTATATAGCTTGGGCAAAGGGATTAAAAGCAGCGGGGTATACTATACACCCAAAATACGCTGAAATGATAATTGAAATAATTGAGAATTATAAATTGTACGAATTGGATGAGGCATTTCTAAATCCAATCTCTTATTTGAAAATGCATGATGAGAGTAAAGCGATAGAAGAAAATAATAAAATTTCTTATTTGTTTAATGTATTAAAATTTAGTGAAACCGGATTTACAATTTCCAAACCGGGAATTCCTTTTGTTTCTATTTTAAAGGAGTATGATGAAGCTGCAAATAAATTTGTGAAGGAAAATATGTTTTACGTTAGCGGGGAAAATAAAAATGTTGAAGAATTACTCACAGAAAAATCAACCTATATGATTTTGCTTACTAACGAAGATTTTAAAAACAATATGCATAAAGATAATTTGAATTTATATCAGTCTAGCGAAAAAGATCCCTGTGTAAATTACGAGCAGACTCAAGTTGCTGCGGATATTTTCTTTACTAGATTAAAATTCAGTACTCCCTGAAAAATGTGGATAGAAGAAAATAATTATTTATCTAAGGAATTTGTCTTTAAAGATTTTAAAGAAGCTTTTTCGTTTATGACCATGGTTGCTCTTGTGGCCGAAAAAATGAATCATCATCCTTTATGGACAAATGTTTACAACAAAGTAATTATTCAGCTTAATACGCATGATGCGGGAGATATTGTTACTGAGAAAGATAGAAAATTGGCTGAGGCAATCGATAAGTTGGTTAAAGCGTAAATATTATCCGCAGGACTCTACACTCCATTTTTAACCACATAGAATCATAGGTTTTGTTTTTTGCGTGAAGGAGTTATAGAAAAATAAATTTTCTTACGCATAGGCTTAGGTGCAAAAGCAAAGCTTCTATCCTTGCCTTTAACTACTAACACAATCTATGTTTCTATGTGGTTTTAAAAGCAGATGCTGAATAGCAGTAAAATTGGGTCAAGTCAAAAAGTTGTGGAGTAATTCTATAAAAAATTAGCTTTGTTTGCAA
>CAZZEI010000063.1:0-16455 GCA_964653165.1 uncultured Flavobacteriaceae bacterium
CTAATGAAAATACGATTATTGTAGGTAATGTAAATCCTATGTATAAATCATCTGATGGGGGGCTAACATGGGGCAGTGGTTTGTCGGTTGGAACTCATGATGATATTCATCATATAGTTTTTTTAGCCGATGGAATAACACTTTGGGTAGCTGCCGATGGAGGTAATTATAAATCAATAAACCTTGGCGCTTCTTTTCAAAGTAAAAGTAGTGGCTTGGCAGTTTCTACAATTTCTTTTGGTGCCGGCTCGGAGACAAATCCAAGTATTTATAGCGAAGGCATTTTTGATAACGGAACTATTTTATTTAATGGCACCACTTGGAGTCATGTGTATGGGGGCGACGGGCAAGGTACAATGATTGATTATTCAGATGCTAATATTATGTATGCTTCACAGCAAAGCTATAATGCAACTCATAATATTCGTAGAGAAGATAATGGTGGCACATCTTTTAGTAATCCTTGTGGATTTGGTGCTATTGTTGGCGCAGTTGGTACATGGGAAAACATAACTGAAATGAATTTTCTAAATCCTAAAATGTTTTTTACAGCAGATTTAGATGTTTTTAGAACCATGAATAAGGGTATTTCTGGTTCATGGAATAAGATATCAAATTTTTCTCAAGCACCATATAATCTTTCTTCCTATAGAGCATGGAAAATTTATAGTGCACCGTCTAATCCTGATATTCTTTATTGTCATCTTATAGATGGGTCTGGTCATCACCTTTTTAAAACAACATCAGCTACATCAATCCTGAGTACAGTTATAAGTAGCTGGACAGAAATTCTATTACCGGTAAATTCATGGATTTCTGATATTGCAATTGACGATAAATATCCGGAAATTTTTTAGCTGAGTTATGGTGGGTTTAATTATGTTCCTACAAATTTTATTGACAAAAAGATATGGAAGTACGATGGAAATACGGCACAGTGGACTAATATTACTGAGGATATTGCAACTGTAGTTGGCGCAGATTTATCTGTTAGTACAATTGTACAAGAAAAAGGTAGTGATGACGGCTTATACGTTGGCTCTAATGCCGGTGTTTATTATACCAACAAAAAATTATTAACGGCAACTACCGGAACAAAATGGCAATCGTTTAATCAAGGACTCCCGAATGTTAATCCCATTTCTGATATAGAAATAAATTATCATGCAAATAAAATTCGAGCATTTACATACGGTAGAGGTTTATGGGAATCTTCGCTTGCTTGTCCTCCAGATATTGATAATTTAACTGAAACTGGCACATATTTGATAGACACTTATTTAGAAGTACAAAATGATATTGCCTCAACAGCTACCGTTGCGAATAACTTAAGTATAACATACCGTGCGGGCAATCAGATTAATTTAAAACCCGGTTTCAGTGCCAGTGGTGGAACGACCTATTTTCATGGCTTTATTCATGGATGTGATCATTCAGGTAATAGCTTTAATAGATACGTACATAATAGCAGTGGCAATAATTCTGCAGAAAACAATTCTATAAATAATTCCTCAAATAAAGAGAAGAAAAAAAACTACCCTGAATTAAGTGTTCACCCTAATCCAAACAGTGGCACTTTTACAATTAACATTTTAAATAATTTTAATCCGGAGAATGCAATTGAAATATCTGATTTAATGGGAAGAAAAGTTTTCAGCAAAAGTTTTATAAAACAAAAAGAAATACTGAATTTGGATTTAGAAAACGGAACCTACCTGATAAAATATTACGATGGTATTAATGCGCAAAGTCAGGCAATTATTATAAATAAATAATTTTTCTATAAATTCTTTCAGTGAAAAATCAGACTTCTTTTAAATACAATTAATATATTTCCGATGTTGTATTAAAGTCCCTCTCCTTTTTTTCCCAAAGGGATGACTATGTCACAAGGAGAGGGATTTAGGGTGTGGTCAGGGAAGATTTTTGTCCTTATCTTTACCCCATGAGTTACAAAAATTTACAAAACCACATGCAGCGTATTGCCGATGTTGTTTACGCTACGGCAACCTTAGGTTGGGACCAGGAAACATACCTTCCGCCGGGAGCAGCGGGTTTTAGAGCCGGACAATTATCTACACTCTCAGGTATTTCTCACGAAATGTTCACGGGAGAAAAAACGGATACACTTTTAAAAGAAAGCCTGAGTAACGGACAAAAAACAGACATTGAGAAAAAAAATATTGAACTGGTTCGTGAAGAATACGAAAAACAAAAAAAATATACTACAGAGTTTGTAGAACAAATGAGTCATGCAATATCTGCGTCGTTCAACGCATGGCAGCAGGCAAAAAAAGAAAACAACTACAAACTATTCGCACCTCATCTTCAAAAATTAATTGAATTTAAAAAACGCGAGTGCGATATTCTGGGATATATAGACCATCCTTATAACGCTTTGTTAGATCAACACGAAAGAAAAGCAACGGTTGCCGAACTGGATGTTTTATTTGCTGATGTTAGAAAGCAGTTGGTTCCATTCGTAAAACAACTATTTTCTGCAAAACAAGTCGATAATAAATTTTTTTTTCAGCATTACGAGAAGGACAAACAATGGAACTTCGGTCTGGATTTATTGAAACAAATGGGTTTTGATTTTAATCGGGGTCGTCAGGATATTTCTTCGCATCCGTTTACTACTTCTTTAAGTCAGGATGATGTGCGTGTTACAACCCGCATAAACGAAAACGATTTTTCTGAAATGATTTGGAGCTGCATACACGAGGGCGGTCACGCACTTTACGAGCAAGGTTTATCTCCTTTGCAATACGGAATGCCAATGGGCGAAGCTGTTTCACTGGGAATACATGAATCTCAATCGCGCTTATGGGAAAATAACGTTGGACGCAGTTTAGCTTATTGGAAAGGAAATTTAAAACTCGCACAAAAATATTTTCCGGAACAATTAAAAAACGTGAGTGCCGAAGATTTTTTTAAGGGAATGAATAGAGTAGCCCCTTCTTTGATACGGACAAATGCAGATGAACTTACTTATCATTTTCACATAATGATTAGATACGAAATTGAAAAGGCAATTTTTGAAGATAAATTAAAGGTAGATGAATTGCCTGAATACTGGAATGCCAAATACAAAGAATACTTAGGTATAGAAGCCAAAGATTTCTCGCATGGAATTTTACAGGATATACATTGGAGTCATGGTTCATTTGGATATTTTCCAACCTATTCCTTAGGTAGTTTTTACGCAGCCCAGTTTTTTGAGCAGGCAAAAAAGGAAATACCGGGTTTAGAAAAGAAGGTAGAGGAAGGCAATTTTACGGAGCTGTTAAGTTGGCTTCGCAAAAACATACATGTTAACGGTAAATATTACACAGCTCAGGAGCTTTGCGAGCGTATTACGGGCGAGAAACTGAACTTTAACCACTTTATGAGCTATGCAAAAAATAAATTTGGTACAATTTATGATTTACAGTAATCTTGTAATACAATCTGCCACAAAGGCGCAAAGACACAAAGGCGCACAAAAAAATTAGTGAAACTTAGTGTTTTGGTGTCTTAGTGGCGAAAAAAAAATCACATGAAAAATATAATCTTATCATTAACCTTGATTTTCTTTGTAGGACAAGGTGTAATTGCTCAAACAGTTAAACCTGCATCTATGCCTAAAAGTACGACGCCTAAAAAATTAAAGCCGAGACTTACATTAGATTTTATAAGTAAAGGCGGCGGAATAGATTTGGAATCGTTCGATAAAATAGAAAATTTCATAAAAAATCATGCTAAAAAACCTGTTTATGATGTAAAACAAAAAGGTAAAGAGGGAGAGAAAACTATTACATCTATGCTAAAAGAGCTATCAAAAGAGGAGCAGACAGCCTTTGTTTTGGAGATCAAAAACCTTATTGCCAAACCTGAACTTGTATTAGTAAAGGAATATCCTGCACCAAAAAAATTAGCGGCAACTGCTACTGCAATAAGTAGTACCACTGCGAGTCGCCTTGTTGTATCTTTTATAAGTAAAGGGGCAGGTATTGACCTTAAATCACAAGAAAATATTCATTCATATATTGATAAACATCGCAAAAAACCGGCTTTTGAAGAACGCAGATGGGGCAGAGAAGGAGAAGTTGATTATGTTTTTAAGCTCACTGAGTTAAATGCGGATGAGCAAAAGATCTTTATTGACGAGGTTAAAAAACTGATTATCAATGTTGATATGGTCTTTGTAAGAGAAAACGAGGAGTATGTTAAAAAAGGCAGGTAATTGTTGATTAAAATCACATAAAACAGCCCCCAAAAAGGGCTGTTTTTTTTATCTTCGCGGTCTCAACAACAATTATAAAGCATGAAGGAGTTTGGAATTAAGCCGAAGGATCAGGATTTAAAATCAATTGGATTAGGGAAAGTGGCGACAGCATATTGGAACCTACAGCCCTCTGAGTTAATAGAAGAAACCATCCGCCGCAAACAAGGCATTTTAACCGATACAGGCGCTCTTGCCATTGATACAGGCGAATTTACCGGTCGCTCTCCAAAAGATAAATTTGTTGTTGTTGACGAGAACACCAAAGACAGCGTTTGGTGGGGTGATGTAAACAACCGTTTTGATCCCGCTAAATTTGATGCTTTACAAAATCGTGTGCTTGCTTACCTTGAGGGTAAAGAAGTCTTTGTACGTGATTCATATGCATGTGCCGACCCTGAATATCGTATTAATATACGCGTGGTAAATGAATATGCTTGGAGTAATTTATTCTCGAATAATCTCTTTTTACGTCCAACGCAAGAAGAACTTTTAAACTTTAAACACGAGTGGCTTATTTTAAACGCTCCCGACTTTAGGGCCGACCCAAAGATTGACGGAACACGCCAACATAACTTTGCAATAATTAACTTTACTAAAAAAGTAATATTAATTGGTGGAACAGCTTACACCGGAGAGATTAAAAAATCAATATTTACTGTACTTAATTATATTTTACCCCACGAAAAGAAAGTTCTTTCCATGCACTGTTCTGCAAACATTGGTAAGGAAAATGATACTGCTATTTTCTTCGGATTATCAGGTACAGGTAAAACAACTTTATCGGCCGACCCAAATCGTAAACTTATTGGAGATGATGAGCATGGCTGGAGCGAAAAATCTGTATTTAATTTTGAAGGTGGTTGTTACGCAAAGTGCGTTGACTTATCAAAGGAGAAAGAACCTCAGATTTTTAATGCAGTTAAATTTGGTTCATTATTAGAGAATATTAATTTCTATAAAGGAACAACAACGGTTGATTATACAAATATTTCAAGAACAGAAAATACGCGTGTAAGCTATCCTGCAAATTTTATTGATAATGCAGTTGAACCTGCAGTTGGCGAGGTGCCAAAAAATATTTTCTTTTTGACATGCGATGCCTATGGTATTTTACCTCCAATATCTAAACTAACTACCGAACAGGCAATGTATCACTTCATAAGTGGTTATACGGCTAAAGTTGCCGGTACCGAAATGGGTATTACAGAGCCTACACTTACCTTCTCTGCATGTTTTGGTAAGGCTTTCTTGCCATTGCACCCTGCTAAGTACGCAACATTGTTAGGAGAGAAATTAAAGAAAAACAAAGTAAACGTTTGGTTGCTTAACACCGGTTGGGTTGGTGGCAAATACGGCGTTGGAAACAGAATTAAACTTTCATATACACGTGCATTGATAGGCGCTGCTTTAAGCGGCGAATTAGATAAAGTTGAGTACGGAACAACGCCATACTTTAAACTTAACTTCCCTAAATCTTGTACCGGTGTACCGTCTGATATTTTAGAACCGCAAAATTCCTGGAAAGACAAAGCAGAGTTTGAAAAAACAGCACAAAACTTAGCTGCTTCATTTATAAAAAACTTTGAGCAGTACGCTGAAGGAACAAGCGCTGATATTTTAGCTGCTTCACCAAAAGTTGCGGTGGTTGCTTAGTGTTGCACTACAATTTTTTTTGTTGCAATTATTTTCTTCAATTCGTAAATGGAACCGAACACAATGAAAAAAAAAGACCCCATTGTTTAAATGAGGTCGATGTTTGCCAATACCTTGTTTATTTCTTCACACGCTCCACGTAAGCGCTGGTGCGTGTGTCGATACGAATTTTGTCGCCTTCGTTGATAAATAAAGGAATCATTACTGTTGCACCTGTTTCAACTTCGCATGATTTTAAAGTGTTAGTAGCTGTATCGCCTTTTAAGCCGGGCTCTGTATATTTAACTTCTAAATCAACAAAGGTAGGAGCCTCAGCTAAAATAGCGGTATCTTCTTCAAAAGTTACTTTTACTTCCATTCCTTCCTTTAAAAATTTTAATCCATCACCTAAAGCTGCTGCGGGTAAATGAATTTGTTCGTATGTAGCATTATCCATCACCACAATAAAGTCATTCTCAGGATAAATAAATTGCATATTTCTGTATTCTACGCGTACTATCTCTACGGTTTCTCCGGAACGAAAACGGTTTTCACTTTGTTTTCCGTTTTTTAAGTTACGCATACGCGCTTGATAAAATGCACGCAAATTACCCGGGGTACGGTGTGTGTATTCTGTAATTAAACAAAGTTCTCCGTTATGACGGATTACTGTTCCTATGTTTATATCTCCTGTGTCTGCCATGTTCTTTTAATTAAAAATTATGAATTATTGTTCTGATAATATGCTACCTACGCAAGTTGCTCCGTACTTTCTATCACATGCCCCATTGCGCAATATTTTTCTATACGTTTTGTAATTCTTTCTTCAGTTTCCAATTGTTCTAACTCGTTAAGCTGTTTAAATATTTCGGCTTTTACTGTCTCAAAAATTTCTACTGTGTTATTATGTGCTCCACCCAGTGGCTCAGGAATAATTCCATCTACTAAATGATGCTCAAGCATATCTGTAGCAGTTAACTTCAATGCCTCTGCAGCTATTTCTTTAAAATTCCAACTGCGCCATAAAATAGATGAGCACGACTCCGGAGAAATAACTGAGTACCATGTATTCTCTAACATCAAAACTTTATCTCCTACACCAATTCCCAATGCACCACCCGATGCGCCTTCTCCAATAATAATACAAATTACAGGAACAGTAAGCTGCGACATCTCCAGTAAATTTCTTGCAATGGCTTCTCCTTGTCCGCGCTCTTCAGCTTCTAAACCGGGGTAAGCACCTGGTGTATCAATAAAAGTAACTATGGGCTTATTAAATTTTTCTGCAAGTTTCATTAAACGCAAAGCCTTGCGATAACCTTCAGGGTTAGGCATTCCAAAATTGCGGAACTGACGCTCTTTTGTATTACGCCCTTTTTGCTGACCAATAAACATGATTGTTCTTCCATCCACTTCTCCAAAACCACCAACCATTGCTTTATCATCTTTCACGGTACGGTCGCCATGCAATTCAAAAAAAGTATTGTTAGTTAAGTAGTTTATATACTCTAAAGTGTAAGGCCTATCTGCATGACGCGATAACTGAACTTTTTGCCAAGGTGTTAATTCAGAATAAATTTTTGTTTTTGTTTC
This sequence comes from uncultured Flavobacteriaceae bacterium, assembly GCA_964653165.1. Lineage (GTDB taxonomy): Bacteria > Bacteroidota > Bacteroidia > B-17B0 > Aurantibacillaceae > PALSA-968. The sequence goes on from CAZZEI010000063.1 coordinate 7,493, forward strand.
AAGTATTTTTTCTTCAAGTTGTTTGATAGAAGGACTAACATCAACTTTGCTTTTGGTGGCTATGTCTTTCAGCTTTTGAAGTTCTTTTTCAAGGTCTTCAATAGGTTTCTCAAAATCTAGATAAGTCATTCAAAAAATTTAGGAAGCAAATATACTAAATCAAAGCCTAAACAGTTTCGCTTATTTCTTCTGTAACTGCCTCTTTTTTAGGGTTATAAGAAGCCAATGTTTTCATTGCCCAAAACACACTAATCAGGGTAAGAAAACCACCTAAAATAAAGGGTGCCCCCGGAAAATAAACGGGTGTTGTTTTTGAAGTGAAATAAGCAAAGATGCCTGTCATCATAAGTGGACCAAAAATTGTTGTGGCACTCATCAAACTTGTTAGTGCACCTTGTAATTCTCCCTGCGCATTTGACGGAACCTGTCGGGAAATAATTCCTTGCAAAGCCGGGCCACCAATTCCACCCAAACAATACGGAATTAAAAAAACAAACATCATCCAGCCTTCTGAAGCAAATGCAAAAAGTATAAATCCTATAACCTGTAATAAAAGTCCGGCATATACAGAACGCTTTTGTCCGAGCAGTGGATTAATTACCCGTATTAATCCTCCTTGTACTACAGCTACCAAAACACCAACAGCCCCTAAAGAATATCCAATCATATCTGCGCTCCAGCCAAATTTTTCTTTTGTGTAAAAAGTCCAGTTGCTTTGTACAGCATGCATGGCGATATATAATAAAACTAAGCAGCCAACTAAACCCAATACAACAGGATATTTTTTTAATTGTAAGAGAGAGCCAATGGGGTTTGCGCGTTTCCAATCAAATGAGCGACGGTTTTCTTTTTTTAATGATTCGGGTAAAATAAAATAACCGTATAAAAAGTTTAGCATTGTTAGTACGGCAGCTGCATAGAAAGGTACGCGTGTTCCAAATTTTCCTAAGAGTCCGCCTGCAACTGGACCGATGATAAAACCTAAACCAAAGGCAACACCAATCATTCCAAAGTTTTGCGCTCTTTTTTCGGGAGGAGAAATATCTGCGATGTATGCTCCAGCGGTTGTAAAACTGGCTCCCATAATTCCTGCAAGAATACGACCAATAAATAACCAGATAAGAGTGGGAGCGAAAGCAAGTATTAAATAATCTAAAGAAAAACCAAAAAGAGAAATTAATAAAATGGGTCTGCGTCCGAATCGATCGCTAAGATTACCAAGCACTGGTGAAAAAATAAATTGTGCTATAGAAAAGGCAAACATGAGCCATCCTCCATAAACAGAAGCGTCGCTCAGCGTGCCTCCTGAAAGTTCTTTAATGAGGTCAGGCAGAATGGGAATAATGATACCAAAACCTATTACATCAATAAGCATTGTTACAAAAATAAAACCCATTGCAGCATTGCGCTTGTCGGCCATTATAAATTTTAAAAGATGCAAAAGTATAAAATATTTTTTCTTATATTAGATGAATAATTTAATAAGTAATTTATGAATTATAAAAGAATTTTTTCCTTCATACTACTTACTTATATTTTTATTTTCAGTTCCTGCTCTGTCGAAAAAAGGCATTACAGGTCGGGCTACAGCTGAACTTGGAAAAAAAATGCAAAACTAGTTGAGAAGATAACTACCCCATCTCTGGAAATATTTACGGCTTCTACAGAAGAAAACATTCTTATTTTAAATGCCAATGATTTTATTATAAATCCGGGTGATAGTTGTGATACTATAGTTTTCAAAAATAAAATGGAGATGAAAGCAAAGGTTCTTGAAATAAATCAAAACGAAATAAAATATAAGAAATGTGATTTTCAGGATGGACCAACTTATTCTGCACAAAGAGAACATGTAGCATTAATCAAATATAAAAATGGTGTACATGAAAAGCTGGGAGAAGAAGATGTTGTAAGTCAACAACCAATCCAAAGAGAACCAATCAATCTGGCTGATAGTTGTGCTCTTATTGTTACTACAGATAGCATGCTTATTAAAGGAAGAATCATTGAAATTAGACAGGATGTAATAAAATACAGATATTGCGATAGCAGGATAAAGAATATTTACGTGATAAAGCGAAATTTTGTTTCAAAGGTGCTTGTGTCAAACGGAACAGTGGATGTTTTGAGTGATATTAATAATCGTAACACTACAGCTTCTGGCGGAGGCGCTCAAACTTTTCATAAAAGTGCTTTAGCGGCTATGGTTCTGGGCATTGCATCTTTCCCTTCCACTTATTTTGGCTTTGTTCCTGCAATTATTGCGATTATTTTGGGATTAAGAGTGTATAAGGCAATGAATGAAAACCCGGGCAGATTTAAAGAATCGAGCAGGAGCATGGCAAAAGTTGGTATTATTTGCGGAGCAATTTATCTTGCCTTATTGCTTGCTATAATTGCTCTTATCGTTGCTTTAATTTAAATATACTATCTCCTCCTTTTATTTTTCTTATTTGTGTATTTGTTTTTTTTACCGCGATGATGCCCTTCTTTCCCTCTGTGTCCTTCGTGTTTTTCAGAAATAGCTTGCGATTTATTTTTTTCTAATGTTTCCACAAAAGCAAAACTCAATTGCTTTTTAATCATGTCGGCAGTTTTAACTTCTATTAAAACTTTGTCGCCTAAGCAATAGGTATTGCTTGTACGTTTACCAACATAACGATAATTATCTGCATCAAAAGTATAGAAATCATCTTTCATATCTCGGGTGCGCACCATACCCTCGCATTTGTTTTCTAAAATCTCAACGTAAATTCCCCATTCTGTAACACCTGAGATTACACCTTCAAAGACCTGCCCGATTTTATCCATCAAAAACTCTACCTGTTTGTATTTGATAGATGCACGTTCGGCTTCTGCTGCAACTTTTTCATTGTCGGATGAGTGCTTGCAAAAACTTTCTAACTCATCTTCTTTGCTGTAAGTGCGACCTTCTAAATGCGCTTCCAATAAACGATGTACCATCATATCGGGATAACGGCGAATAGGAGAGGTGAAGTGCGTATAATAATCAAAACCTAAACCATAGTGACCAATATTTTTTGTTGTATAAACTGCTTTGGGCATGGAACGAATGGTTAAAATTTCTATAGTGCCTGCTTCCGGTTTTCCTTTTACATCCAATAGAAGTTTGTTAAGCGATTGTGTAATAGATTTTTTATTGGTAATATTTATTCCATAGCCAAACTTGCTTACAAAATTTGAAAGATCTGATAGTTTGTCATTTGATGGAGTATCATGTACACGATAAACGGAGGGTGGTTTTTGTCTTTTTCCTTTTTCAGGCAAACCAAGAAGCGAGGCAACTTGTCGGTTTGCAAGCAGCATAAAATCCTCAATGAGTTTGTGTGCGTCTTGCTGAATTTTAAAATACACTCCGGTTGGTTTTCCGGTTTCGTCTAAATGAAATTTTACTTCTTCTTTATCAAAAAACAGAGAGCCGTCTCGCATTCTGCGGTTGCGCAATTTTTTTGCGAGGCTGTCCAAAATTAAAATCTCTTCTAAGAAATCACCTTTTTTTGTTTCTATAATTTTCTGCACCTCTTCGTAAGCAAAACGGCGGTCGGAGTAAATTACCGTTCTGCCAAACCATTCTTTTATGATACCTGCGTTTTCATCCATTTCAAAAACGGCTGCAAAACAAAGTTTTTCTTCTTTAGGGCGTAATGAGCAGACAAAATTACTTAGTACTTCGGGTAACATAGGGATAACACGGTCAACTAAATAAACTGATGTTGCGCGCTCTAATCCTTCTACATCAATAATTGATTTTGGTTTTACGTAATGAGTAACATCGGCAATGTGAACGCCTATTTCAATATTTCCGTTATCTAATTTTTTAAATGAAATTGCATCATCAAAATCTTTTGCGTCGTGGGGGTCAATAGTAAAGGTTGTAACATCTCTAAAATCGCGGCGTTTATTTATTTCTTCTTCTGTAATTTCTGTAGGAATATTTTTTGCTGCTTCTTCAATCTCAGTTGGAAAATGTTCGGGTAAGCCATATTCAGCCATAATGGCGTTCATTTCTGTAGCATGCACTCCCGGGAAACCAAGAATTTCTATAACTTCTCCAATAGGGTTTACTTCAGTAGGGTTCCAATTTGTTAATTTTATTAAGGCTTTTTGTCCGTTTATAACTCCCTTTGTTTTGATTTGGGGAATAAAAAAATCTACATGTAGTTTAGTGCTATCAGGTACGATGAAACAGTTTTTACCGTTTACTTGTGCTATTCCTACAAAATCAGTTCGCTTACGCTGTATAACTTGGGCTACTACACCTTCTCTTTTGCGCTTGTCGATAAATGTTACCTGTACTTTTACAGTATCGCCTTGAAGCGCATCTTTTGTCTTTCCTTTAGGAATGTAAATATCTTCTTCTTTAAGCGAAACAACAACGTAAGCAGCGCCTGAGGTAATAAAATCTATAGTGCCGTTAACATAATTTTCTGTTTCCTTGTATTGAAATTTACCGGGTTCTTTTTCGCTGATTAATCCTTTATCTTTTAATACTTCCATTATCTCAATAATCATGAGGCGCTCCGGCTCATCGTTAATTTCCAGGAAGGCAGAAATTTGCCTGTAGTTTAAAAGTTTGGTATTGTTATGCTTAAAAGTATCTAAAACCTCTGCGGCGAGATTAGGTTTGACTCCTTTTTTATTTTCTTTTGGTTTTTTGTGTCTTGACATAGAGCAAATATGGGATTAATTTTCTTAGTTTTCCTATGCCGATAACATATATTATAAACAAGTAATTGAACTCTTACTTCATTTTTATATAACAACTTCCGCTGGCGCTCTCGGTTTTGTATTTTTGTTTTTTACGGTTACCGTATATTCCGTTGAATTGCAGCTTTAGTTTCATCAGTGTATCCTCATAAAATTTTTGCATTACTTCGGGTGAAACGGTATTGCTGTTGCCATATTGAGTAGTGTTTTTTGAGGAGTCGTTAACTTGCTTTAAAAATTCATTAAACGATAAACTGTAAATTAATTTGCTGTTCTTTTTTATTTCTAATGCAGTTGTGTCTTTACTGAATGTAAGCACTATGCTATCTCTTCCTACTATATTTGCTTTTTCGTAATTGTTATTATTGTGGTATGCATTAAAATTAAATTCGTAATCGTAGCCCGAAATATTTTTTACTTCTTCGTTGTTCGAATAAAAATTGAAATATTCGTAACCATCGCCGTCTTCATCGTTTCTGTAATAACTATATGATTCTTTAACATTTAAAAGTTTCATCACATTCGCTATTCTTTCATAACGCAATGTATCTGAAATAAGTGTGTCAATGTTTTGGGTAAACCAGGGTTTAAAGTTTTCAAAACCATGCATATTATCGAAGTATTTTACAATGGAAGTTATTTTTCTTGCAACTGAATCGCTGACGGTTTTGTGTTTGGCATCTATTTTTCCGTCTTTTAAAATTTCACTTTTGGTTAATACACTTGTCAATATATTCATCTGACTATTTTCTGAAACACTAAATGCGCCCCATGGTCCGAATGAAGTCAGCAAAGCAATAATGCACAAAGTAAGCGGTACGTATTTGATGTTAGATACCTTGCTGAATAAAAAATAGGTTGAAATTCCCGCCAGCCAAATTGCCAATACGATTATAAAATATCTGTTTTCGGTAATTCCGTAATCTCCCATGCGGCGACCAATTGCCACAAACAGCATAATTACTAACGGGTATAATGCTCCGTAAAACCATTTCGAAAATATTCTTATCCATGTGTTTCCTTCCTTGTTTCTTATAGGGTGAATTAGAAGAAGTGCCAAAACGCCTGCAATAGAAAAGCCAATTACTAAATAAGAAACCCAGCCCTTTGGTAAATTCTGAGTAAAAATAATTTTAAACATGTAACTGTAAAGTATCAGCAAATAAAGCGTAACCAGTGGCAATAAAACATATTGCGTAAAAATTTTCAAACCTTTAGGATAATCCTCACTTTGATCGAGCTCTTCTAAGTTTTTTGGAATACCGGCTAGAAAAAACCAGGTGTTAAAAATTCCGGCAATAATAATCCATAGTCTGAAATAGTTTTTGCCATCTATTCGTACTCCGAATAATTTGTCAATTCCCATCAGTGCCAAACAAATTCCCAAATACAAAGTGCCACTGTAAATCACGGCAAAAAACAGACGCAGAAATAGTGCTTTATTAAATTGCCAGAACCCTTTTAAGTTGTGTTTGCCGGTAAAGGCAGCAAAGGAAGCAAAAAGGTGTAAAGCAATATTTATAAGCGCATAGCGCACAAACTCCATTGTGTTAGCATAATTTCGGAGAAGAAAATAATAAGTAACTAATGATGCTAATCCAATTACATTATAGATTATTGTTTTGTTTCTTGTAAAATTTTTGCGCTCGGCAAAAAGACTGATTGATAAAAACAAAGTCAAGCCCAGAGAACACACCATGATCAGGTAAATGATGTTTTGTTCATCCTGATGATGTACATAATCAAGATAACTGGCGTATATAGATGCTCCACTTCCTACAATTGCGCTAAGTAAGCAAAGTGTAAATCGGCGAGCAGCGAATAAACTATCACCTGCAAGTGTTTTTAAAGAAAGAAAGTTTGCCATTTTTAGTAGCTTTAAATTGTAAAATTAGTTACATGCGAAATAGGTCAAAGCCATGCTTTCTTTTGCCACAGATTACACGGATTTGCACAGATTTTAAGGACAAATTTTTTAAATAAAAAATAATTTTGTTTTATTGAAAATATTTCAGCCGCTTTAATCAATGCTATTAATTTATTTTAATCTGTGAATCCAATCTGTGTGAATTTGTGAAATCTGCGGCAGATGCCTCTCCGCCTAAGGCGGATATTATAGGAATCATAATTCAGTATTCTCATTTTTTCACTTTTAATCGTTCAATTGCAAGTTCAACGGCTTTAGGGAAATAAAAGTATTCCAGCTCGTGAATTTTTTTTGCAAGAGTGATAGGCGTATCATTTTCATCAACCTTGCAAACAGCCTGTAGAATTTGTTCACCATGGTCATATTCTTCATCTACATAGTGCACAGTTATGCCGCTTTCCTTTTCTTTAGCTTGTAAAACTGCTTCATGTACCCGTTTCCCGTACATTCCTTTGCCTCCATGTCTTGGCAATAGCGCTGGATGAATATTAATAATGCGTTGTGGAAACGCTAGTATGATTTTTTTTGGAAATTTCAATAAAAAACCAGCCAGGACAATTAAATCTATTTTTTCGGTATGTAAAAAATCAATAATTTGATCTGTATAATTAGCAAGCGCTTCTTTAGAGATAATATGAATATTTTTTTTGTGATTTTCTGCTCGCTTTACAACGCCTGCTTCGGGGTTGTTGGTAACAACTAATTTTATTTTTACTTCCTTACTTGAAGCAAAATACTGTATAAGTCCTTCGGCATTAGTACCACTACCCGAGGCAAAAATGGCTACATTAATCACAGAGCGAAATTATATTGTATAAAGGGGTGCCAAAGCCCCAAGTTTTGCGTATTTTTGAACACTTTTTATAATGCACAGTTTGCTTTTTATAATATGGGATGCAAGTCCCGAAATGTTTACCATACCGGGCATAAATTGGCCTGTTCGTTGGTATGGCTTATTATTTGCCTTTGCTTTTTTGGGCAGTCAGTATGTGATGGGGAAAGTTTTTAAAGCAGAAATGCGCCCTGCAAAATATTTAGATATTTTAACTATTTACATTGTAGCGGGAACGATAATAGGAGCACGTTTGGGGCATTGCCTGTTTTATTCGCCCGATTATTACTTGTTGCATCCGCTCGATATTTTAAAAATTTGGGAGGGCGGATTGGCAAGTCATGGAGGAACGATAGGTATAATTGTTGCTATTTGGTTGTATTGTCGAAAAACCGGCGAGAGTCGACTTTGGTTGCTTGACCGCATGACAATTGTGGCGCCTTTAGCATGTGTTTTTATTCGAATGGGAAATTTAATGAATTCTGAAATAATAGGATTGCCAACACAAATGCCATGGGGTTTTAAATTTGTAAGTGGAGAGGAAGATGCTTCTATGTTTCAGATACAGGGAATTGATGCTGTGCCTGCCAGGCACCCGGCACAATTATATGAAGCAATTTTTTGTTTGTTTTTAGTTGGGCTGTTCTTTTATTTATGGAAATATAAACGTCAGGTATTAGCTCCCGGTTTTACTTTTGGTTTGTTTTGCGTTTTATTATTTACCCAACGATTTTTAATAGAATTTGTAAAGGAAGTTCAGGTTGATTGGGAAAACAAAGTTGTCCTCAACCAAGGGCAGAGTTTGAGTATTCCATTTATTGCTCTTGGTATATTTTTTATGTTTGTTTCTTATCAACGGAAACGTAAAGAGCGTAAAAACAGTAATCCTGTTTAAATTCTTTTCAGTCAGGAATTTTTAATCCCGATAGCGATTAAATTGCCTTGCAATATATTTTTCATTAGGCAATAAACTTCTTTGAATTCTACGTGCGTAATAAATACTATCTAATATTTCTTTTTGTTTTTCTTCTATTACATGTTTTTGCTTTGTTATTTCAATATTTGCTTTTTGTTTTTGTAAATAGCTTCGGTAGGCAAATAGGGCGAATGCAAGCACCAGTAATAAAATCCCGCAAACACTCCAAATAATCACTTTTTGCTTTCAGCAGCAGATATTGCTTCTTTCTTTTCTTGTTCTAAATTTGTGGTGGACTCCTTTTTATCAAATTGGTATTGCATTTCTGCCTGCACGGTTTTTTTTGTGTTTTCTTCGTTTAATATACTGTCTCTATACAGTATATGTATTTTATAATATTCAAGGCCCACTTTAAAATTGTTTTGCAAACATTCCAGTTTTGAAAATTGAGAATATATATCTTTGCTGATATCTTTACTTCCAATTTTTTTCGACATTTTCAACCCATTTACAAGATATTTTTTTGCTTCCTTAAAGTTCCTTAGATCTGTATATACCAT
>CAZZEI010000064.1:0-16435 GCA_964653165.1 uncultured Flavobacteriaceae bacterium
AAGTGAAAACGCTAATCAACTGAAAATCTTCTAACTAAGATGCAACGCTAGTGTTCTGCTATTAATGCATACAAGAAATTTATTTCCCTTGTAAAACCATCCGAAATAAAAAAAATGAATATTGAAAAGGAAATTGAACACTGTAACAACGGATTAAAACTTGTAAACGACCCCGTTGTAATTGAAATTTATGAAAAGAAACACATTGAGTTATCGTCTGTACACCTTGCCTTTACCCATCTTGAATCGGGTGGAAAAATATTAATCAGCACAGAGGAGATTCGCTCATCTATTGACAAAAAGAAAGATTTTAAATGCGAAATGTATTTATCGCCCGATAAGTCAACTATTTTTTATACAAGCTATGGAGAGAATGGAGATTCCGGAAAAGACATTTACCGATTAAAAAAAATTGGTAATAATAAATGGAGTCCGGAGCCGCTTAATATTTCCACTATTAATACTCCGCTTGATGAAGAATATCCTTTCCTTTCTCCTGATGGAAGAACTTTATATTTTTCTTCCAAAGGTTTTGAGAATATGGGTGGATACGATATTTTTAAAAACACCTGGGATGAGGAGAAACAAGCCTGGTCGGCACCCGTTAATTTGGGCTCGCCCATTAATTCTCCCTATGATGATATTTACTTTGTTGAGTAAGAACCATGTCAATAATTTTTTCCATTTTTTTAACCGCAAAGACGCTAAGGCGCAAAAGTTGGATTTGTGTTATGCGTTCGTGATAGTAGTTAAGGCGCAAAGAAAAATTTAAAAAGGAGATTCAAAATTAAACCATTAACCTGTCGCTAACCTTTTGTTAATACTCTTTACAAGTGCCGGTCCTTCATAAATGAATCCGGTGTAGAGTTGTATTACATCTGCTCCTGCATTTAATTTATCAATAGCATCTTCTACTGAGTGTATCCCTCCTACTCCCATGATGAAATATTTTTTATCAAGTTTATCGCGTAAGAATTTAATTACTTCTGTGCTTCTCTTAGATATTGGTTTCCCACTCAATCCGCCGGCACCCATAGCTTTTACTTCTTCGGAAGGGGTTGTTAGTCCATCGCGTGAGATAGTTGTATTAGTTGCTACCACGCCAGCAATGTTTGTGCTGGTTATAATTTCAACAATATCATTTAGCTGTTCATTCGTTAAATCAGGAGCAATTTTTAAGAAGATTGGTTTTTGCGCAGGCTTCTTTTTATTTTCGTTTACTAAGGTCTGTAGTAAATTTTGCAAAGGTTCTTTGTCTTGCAATTCGCGCAGATTGGGTGTATTTGGAGAACTTACATTTACCACAAAGTAATCTACCGCGTCAAAGAGTTCATTAAAGCAAATTACATAATCATTAACAGCGTTTTCGTTGGGAGTAGTTTTATTCTTACCGATATTTCCTCCAATAATTACGTTTTTGTTTTTCCTGAGCGCTAATTTTTCTGCTGCTGCTTTTGCTCCTTCGTTATTAAAACCCATGCGATTTATCAAGGCTTCATCTTTGGGTAATCTGAAGGCGCGGGGCTTTTCGTTGCCGGGTTGAGCTTTTGGGGTTACAGTACCTATTTCAATGAAACCGAAACCCAGACATGCTAATTCATCCGTAAGCTTAGCGTCTTTATCTAGTCCGGCACCTAAGCCTACCGGATTAGGAAATTTTAATCCCGCAATATTTCTCTCAAGCTTTGTGGATTTTACGCAATACATAGAGGAAACAAGGCTCTTCATAAAAGAGGGTTTCAGGAAAAATCTAAGTAATGAAAAAGTCAGGTGATGCGCCCTTTCGGGGTTAAACAGGAAGAGGAAAGGTTTAATGAATATTTTGTACATATTCTCAATACAAAAGTACGTAAAAAGTGACACCTAAGAGTGGATAATTATTTAATTAACAAATTAAGTTCTTATGTTAGATTTGTAGGAAATATGTCAGAAAACGATAGTCATAAGCACTACGCAGGAATAATCAGTAAACTTGTTACGCTAGTAGTAATATTAACTATTGCATTAGGAGTTTGCCTGCTATTTTTATTTAACGGTGTCCCTGATTTATTAAAACCTGAAACAAGAAATTCTGAAAAAGATGCTCTTGTAAAAGAAAAAGTAGCTGAATTTAATAAACTGAAAAATAAAGAAGAAAAATTGCAAGTTTGGATTGCACCTGATATTGCAACCATTCCCAATAATGATAAGGGAGAACAAATAAAATACGGAAGAGAATTAATTGCCAACACTTCCAAATACCTCGGACCAAAAGGCAGTGTTGGAAATTTCTCAAACGGAATGAATTGCCAGAATTGTCATTTGGACGCAGGAACCAGACCCTTTGGAAATAATTACGGAGGAGTTGCATCTACTTACCCAAAATTTCGTGAGCGGTCCGGCAGTACAGAAAACATTTACAAACGTGTTAATGATTGTTTTGAACGTAGTTTAAACGGGCAAGCCCTAGATACAATGAGTAAGGAAATGCAGGCCATTAAATCATACATAAAATGGTTAGGAAAAGATGTTTCAAAAAAGGAAAAGCAAAAAGGAGTTGGAATTACTGAAGTTGCGTTTATTAGCAGAGAAGCTAATCCCGAAACCGGAAAGACAATTTATATGCAGAAATGTAAAAGTTGCCACGCCGAAAACGGAGAAGGAAAATTAAATGCGGATGGGTTGGCTTATCAGTATCCGCCTTTGTGGGGAGAAAGCAGCTACAATCTGGGGGCGGGTTTATATCGTCTAACCCGCTTTGCAGGCTATGTAAAATCTAATATGCCACAGGGCGCTACCTGGGATAATCCACAACTTAGCGACGAGGAAGCCTGGGATGTAGCAGCTTTTGTAAATTCGCAGCCACGTCCAAAAAAAGATTTACATTTAGACTGGCCTAAAATTTCAGGTAAGCCTATTGATTATCCATACGGTCCTTATGCCGATAATTTTAGTGAACAACAACATAAATACGGACCTTTTGAACCAATAGCATTAGCAAAAAAGAAAAATAATCCAACAAACCCGAAATAATGAATATACTAACACAACCCTGGCCCTGGTACATTAGTGGACCACTTATCGGACTTATGGTTCCGATATTATTAATTTTTGGAAATAAAACTTTTGGAGTTTCATCCAGTTTGCGACACTTATGTGCATCTTGTATTCCAACCAAAGCAAAATTCTTTGATTATAATTGGAAAAGTGAATCATGGAATTTGGTTTTTGTCTTTGGAGTTGCTATTGGAGGATTAATTGCGGGTTATTTTCTGGCAAATCCCAACCCGGTTCAATTATCAGACGCAGCAATTACAAGCATGAATGAAATGGGAGTGAAAAACTACTCGGGTTTAGTTCCTTCCGACATTTTTAATTTCGCTTCCCTCCTAACCCTAAGAGGATTTATTCTGATGGTCGTTGGCGGATTTTTTGTAGGCTTTGGCACACGCTATGCAGGTGGTTGTACTTCTGGTCACGCTATAATGGGATTATCTAATTTACAATTGCCCTCTTTGATTGCAACCTGTTGCTTTTTTGGCGGCGGTTTACTTATGACTTGGGTTATTCTTCCTTATATCATGACACTTTAAACTATAAATATGAAAAACTTTAAATTTTTAGTACTCGGTACAATTTTCGGAATAATATTAATTAAAGCTGAAGTTATTTCCTGGTTTCGAATTCAGGAAATGTTTCGCTTTCAATCCTTCCATATGTATGGCATAATTTGCTCTGCTATTATTGTGGGATTAATTTCTATACAACTGATAAAAAAATTCAAAATAAAAACTCTTTCCGGCGAAGAAATTAAAATTGCCCCAAAAGAATTCAACAAAGGAAATATTATTGGAGGTTTTATCTTCGGACTTGGCTGGGCAATGACTGGTGCTTGTCCGGGCCCCTTATACGCCCTAATTGGCAGCGGAATAGTAGTTGTAGCCGTTGTTTTATTGAGTGCAGTGTTCGGGACTTATATTTACGGAGTACTAAAAGATAAACTTCCGCACTAGGCTTCGACAGGCTCAGCCTACCAGCTAATACAATAGAACGCAGATAACGCAGATTTATATGATGAGCACAGATAAAAAAAGAGCAAAAAAAATAGAAATCCTTTTAAATCATAACAATCAGCGTTATCAGCGTTCTATTTCCGGATGCTTAATAAGAGTAAACCTATGAGCGAACATATTTGTAAAGACCCTTCTTGTAAATGTAATTGTCACGAGCCTGTTGAGAATTCAGAGGAAAAACAGGGTGAGCATGGAACCAAACGTCGTGATTTTTTAAAATACGTCGGCATGGCTACCATTGGTATTGGACTAGGTCCGGCAATTACCTATTGGCTTCGTGATGAAGGAAAAATAAATGAGATTATAAAAAACCCGGCCATTGCAAGCGGAAAGGCGCAACGTTTTACGATTTTGCACACGTCTGATATACATGCGCAATTAGATATACACGATGAATTCTTTTGGGAGAAAGGAAAACCCGTCTTTAAAAAGCGCGGTGGGTTTGGGACTCTAAAAACAATGTTGGATTCATTACGGAAAGAAAATCCACTAAATACATTAGTAGTTGACGGAGGAGATTGTTTTCAGGGAAGCGCGCTAGCATCACTTACAGAAGGCAGAGCTATTGTTCCATTAGCAAACAGAATGAATTATGATTTAGTTCTTCCAGGAAATTGGGAAGTTGCATACGGCAAACAAATGCTGATTCATGATATGAATTCATATACTGCAGCAAAAATTTGCGCTAACATGTTTGACAACGATGATTTAGATCACGATTTACTTTTTCCACCATACCAGATTTTTAATATGGGAGGAACACGAATTGGTTTTGTGGGTTACAATGATCCTCTTACCCCTACTCGCCAGTCACCTGCGTATTCAAAAGGAATTCGTTTTACAAAGCCTGAAAAAGATTTAGCGAAGTATGTAAAACTTTTGCGTGAAGAAAAAGGTTGCGCAATGGTTTTTGTTTTATCACACATGGGGCTTGCACAACAATTACATTTAGCCAATGAAAAATGTGCTGAGGGAGTAGATTATATTTTAGGCGCTGATACACACGAACGTATACGCGAACCGATCCAAGGTAAATACAGTAAAGTTACGGAGCCGGGAGCTTTTGCTTCTTTCGTTGGGAAATTAGATATAGTAATTGAAAACGGAAAAGTAAAAGATGAAGTGTATGAACTTTTAGAAGTTGATCCCGAAAAATATGCACCTGACGAAGAAATGAATCACGCAATAACAAGAGCGAAGAAACCTTACAAGAGAGTTCTTGAAGAAGTATTGGGGCAAACAAAAACTCCTTTGTTACGTTATTACATTATAGAAACTCCAATGGATAATTTAATTACTGACGCTGTAATGTGGAGATTTAAAACTGATATAGCTGTTTCGAATGGGTTTAGATTTTGTCCGCCACTAGTGCCCGATGAAAAAACGGGGCTCGCGGATATTACCAGAGAATATTTATGGAGTATGTTACCGGTAAACTCAGAAGTAAAAACGGCTGATGTAAAAGGGCGACAAATATGGAATTGGTTAGAAAAGGAATTAGAAAATGCTTTTGCTAAAGATGCCACAAAAAGATTTGGCGGTTGGGTAGTACGCTGGAACGGAATGCAGGTAACATTTACTATTGGAAACGAAAAAGGAAAGCGCATTCAGGAAATTTGCATAAAAGACCAGCCGATTGATTTAGAAAAAATGTATACCATGGTAGCCTGTGAACGTGATGGCGACCCAGATAATATGCTGTGTAGGATGCCTCATGTACATAACGCCACACGACAAAATGTATTACTGCACGATGTGTTGCAAGATTATTTAGCAGAGTTCTCACCTGTTTCACCAAAAATTGAAGGGAGAGCCATTGCTACTGATGCACCGTCTACTTTACTTACTGCGGTTACTCCAGGGGTTAATTACCAATTCAGGTAAATCTTAACCGCAAAGGCGCTAAGACGCCAAGAAAAAGAATTTTGTATTATTAAAAAATAAGTTTGCGCCTTTGCATTAATACGCACTATTTATAAAGAAACTTTGCGCCTTAGCGTCTTTGCGGTGAAAAATTACCAATATCCAAAAGCCTCTGCAATCATTGCCTTGCCCCACTTTTCTTTACCAAATTCTTTTTCGAGTTTAGAGCGAAGCTCTGGAGCAGTATAAATTTTTGTTTTCGTTTTTTTAGGGAGTAAAACATCCATTCCAATTGCTGATACTTGAACAGTCTTTGCAAAATAAATTACTCCGCCGTCTTCTGTAGCTAATCCTAAAATAGCTCCAGGCAGACCAAAAAAACTTTCGGGACCAATACTCACAGAAATTTCATTGCAATACCAGGCATAAATACGCGTGCTATCATTTGCCTGCCATATTGCTTTACGGCAAGTAAAACCACAAATTACACGCTTATTCTCTGTAATTTTCCATTTACGTGCGTATAAAGAGTCCTGCACTAATAATTCCTCACCCCAAATACTTCTAATACATAAGCGTTTATTTCGATTAAAATTTTGATACGTTGTATTTTTACTTGTAGTCCAATCCATTTTTTCTCTTAACTCGTTTTCTTGCGGCTTAAAAAGAGTTAGACTATCATTAAAGTATAATTCAAAAACATCCGTTTTATTTTTGTTTTCTTCTTTTATCCATTCACGCATTTCATTCTCTTTAAATTTCTTGAAGAGATTTGTTTTGCGTTCGTAAACAATTTTTCCGGCGGTAATTTGAGCAATTACACTGTTAACAGTAAATAGTACTGTAAGAAAAACTATTATTTTACTACCTGTTTTCATATTTTTCTAATCTCCCCAATCTTCTTCCTCTACTTTTTCTTTCTGACTGGTAAACTTCCAAATCAATTGCAACATTATATAACGCTTAATAATATTTGTTTTATTATCAGTGATAACATTTGTTTGTACAGTACGGGTTGCGCTTATGTTTTGATTAAGTATATCGTTACCTTTAATTGAAAGAATCAGGTTTTCTCTTTTGCCAAAAGATTTGCTTATAGAAGCATTCCACAAGACATAACTAATATTATACCCTGCGGTTCGTTTTGTATTAATAATATATTCTGCATCAGTCGAAATACTGAATTGTTTAGGTAATTGCCAGCTAAACTCAGCCTGATAACCCTGAGTGGCATACGGCAAATTACTCTGCGAGTTTAAACTCGACATAGGATAATTATATTCATAATTCCCGCTTAAAACAAAATTAATATCCTCGGTATTAACAGATATTTCCAAATCACCCGTTGCAGAAGCATTGACAGTAACATTCTTTTGCCCGTTTATATAATTTGTGTTACTACTGTAATCGGCATTAAGGTTCGGACTTATTGTCAACACTTTTGAAAAGAAGGGTAAGCCAATTCCCAACCAACTATTTGCATTATAGTTTCCATTCACATTAATGGGTTGTGTAATTGTTCGCCCTATACCATCATAGGCAGTTGAAGAGCTAAAATCATTGTTTGTGGCAAGCGCATTAATGCCTGCCCACATATTTTTTCCACTTATTGGCTTAAAAGAATAAAAATTCATTTCAAAATGATGTTCGTAGGTTGGCAGAAGATTGGGGTTTCCTTTTGTAATGTAATTTGGGTTTGAGTTATTAGGCACAGGTTGCAACTGATTTATACTCGGTAAACCGGAGCCCGTATAATAATTAAAAGAAAAATTTTTGTTATCGCTGAACTTATAGCGCCATGTTAAAAAGGGCAAAATATTTTTTACATCCTGATGAAAACTTTGTCCGGTTACAATATTTTCATTATCAACTAAAACATTGCGCACCCTGGTACCAATGGCAAAGCGCTGTTTTTTTACATCATAAATAAAACGTAAACCGGAACGATAGGTTGTGCGTACATTATTAAAATTATTACTTAACACAGAATCCTTTTGACTGTAATCTCCATTAAAAAAATTCGACGTTTTTTTATCTTGTTTTCCGGCGTTGTTTACAAAATCAAAAGTAATTTCAAGTTTTACCTTTTTGGTAAATGGTTCAGTAAATGAAAGAGATGCGTCATGACCTAATGCCTGTGTATTATTTGTTTTTTGTTGATTTACATCTGTAAGTGGAAAAGTGATGGGTGTATAATATAAATTTGTAGTTTTTAATATTCCCGTTCCATCCGAATTGTTTGCGTTTACATTGTAACTCAGATTCAAAATTCTATCGGTTTTTTTAAACTTACGCCTTAGTTTTGCCTGTGTATTTATATCATAGCTACTGCCTTTACTCTCGTTCGTAATATCAGTTTGACGGGTTAGCGTATCAAGCTCAGTTATGAATTTGTTTTTTTCGGAGCGGTAATTGCTACTTGTGCCAAGTGTAATTTTTGGTTTAATTGTTAGTGTTGTTAGTGAATCAATATCTTGAATAATTTCGAAATTAAAAATATGGTTTTGACCCTGCTGATTTGAATAGCTCTCGTTGGTGGTTGTATACGTAGTATCTTCCAAAAAATATTGTTGGCGCGTTGTTGATGTAACAGCGAGTTTACTTTGAGTAAGTGTATAGTTAAAAAGGAGTTTCGTTTTTTTTCCAAGTTTATCAGTATAATAAGCTCCTGTTTTTAAGGTTTGGGGTATTCCCTGCGATTGACCACCACCGGAAAAAGAAAAACCCTCATCTTCGTTACCCGACATGTTCATTTCATTGCTGATTCCGTATTTAAAAATATCTCCCCAACCAAAATTTGTTTTAGGCGTGTTGCCTGCTAATCCAAATAAGGATATTTTTTGTTTATCATTAAACTTATTGGCTAAAAATTCTCCTTCGTAAAATGGTTTGGTACTTGTAGCATCGGCTGCACCTCCTGAGCCGGAAATTTTTCCAAAATACCCTTTCTTGGCATCGTCTTTTAATTTAAGGTCCATTACTTTTATTGTTTCATCGCCCGTACTGCTTGAAGAGGAGTTGTCATTCTTTTTATCATATACCTGTACCGACTCAATAGATTTTGCATTTAAGTTTCGGGTTGCTACAGTTGGGTCAGAGCCAAAAAATTCGTCGCCGTCGACCAACACTTTATCTACTGTCTTTCCTTGTGTGGTAATTTTTCCTTGCGCATCCACTTTTATTCCCGGTAATCTTTTTAATAAATCTTCAACCGTTGCATTTGGTTTTACTTTAAATGAGTCGGCTGTATAAACGAGTGTATCTCCTCTGTAATAAATTGGGTCTTTAAAAGCGTAAACCACAATTTCGTTAAGTTGCTGGGGTTTTGACGAAAGAATTATTCTGCCAAAATCAAACACATTGTATTTTTCGCTGCCGGTAACAATAAAAATCTGGTCGGCAAGTTGCGGATAAGAAATTATAACCTGGTATGTATCAATTGGAATATCCTTTAAAAGAAATATTCCTTGCTCGTTTGCGCGGGTATATTTTACAAGCGAAGAATCGGTGAGCCGTATAGCCATGGCTACGGCATTTTCAAGCGGTTTTTTAGCCAATGTATCCTGTACGTTTCCCAAAATTTGCATGCGCTGTTGTGCAAATCCGTTTATAAACAGAAAAACAGTAATTACAGACAGTAGCTTGCGCATGAAGTATTAATAAGAAGCAAAGCTAATTAAGTTAAATTAAAAAGCCAATTACAATGCGGTATTAATCTGGTACATATAAAGCATTGTTTTATCAGATTTAACTTTCAGGCAAATAATTTTATGGTTTTGAATAATAATTTGCTCAAAATAACCGGCAAAAATATCTTTTTTTGATAGCATTTTTTTGAAGTCTAAACTAAAAATATAAGCTGTAGTTTTTTTACTGCCCTGACTTGTTATTACAATATTATTTTTTTTATAATTGAAAATTTTTTGCAAATAAAAATTATCATTCTTTTTTATCAACTTATCTATCTCGGGTAAAACAATTTTACTGCTATTATTGAGATTATATAATACATAGTCTCTGTTATAAAAATACAAAGTGTCTTTTCCATTAATTAAAAGGTTAACCTGATAGAACATTGGCAATCCGTTCTTGCCAAGCTTTGGCATATATTTTGGAAAAGTACATCCATACACTTTATCCAGAACTGCCATCTCATTCGGTTTTAAAGTAAAGCGACTCAATAGCGTATCTTTATCTCTTATGCCACTTGTTATATGAATAAAATTTTTAGAATTTTCAAATGGACGCATAAATAAAACATCAATATAGCTCTCTTTATCAGTACTAATATTTACCGGCAATAAATAATCGCAAACAAATTCTAATTTATCAGTAAATTCTGTAATAAGAAGTTTGTACTTCATCATTATGGCTTTATCTTTATACATCTCTCTTATAAGAAACCGAACTCCGACATATATTTTGTTTTTTACAGTTTCTATGCTAACAATGTTAATTATGTTTTTGTCAATATCTAATTTTGGATTGCTTAATGCTTGTATATTAAATTTAACAGCCGCGCTATCTTTCAATATTATGTATAATTTTTCTTTAACTTGGCTGTTATAAAAGTTATTTAAATTAATAGAATCGATTACTTTTTTTGATTGTAAATCATAAGTAACTAATGTGCCTTCTCTTTTATCGGATAATAGTATTTTATTTTCACCTAACCAATTTAAATCAACCGCAGAAGTTGTAAGTAAAGAAGTAATGTCTAAAGAATCAATTAGATTTCCTATTTCTATATTCTTGTTATCATTTTGTAATAGTTCGTAATTAAAATAAAGTAATTCCTTGGAAGTGGCTTCATATATTTTCTTTACATTATCAAAAACAATTACTTTACTTGTGCCGCTTTTATTAAGTTCATTAAAAAAATCATTGCTTATAATAACTTTTTTAAAAGAATAATCAGTTACCAGAGTTTTTTTAAAAAAATGTGCTACTTCCCTCTCTGTTAAACCACTAACTACCGCGTAATTGTTTTCATATTCTTTATTTTTAAGAGTTTCAAGAAAAATCGAAAGCCCTTTGTAACAATTTATGCAATCAAATCCATTTATAGCAGTAATAACTTTTTTCCCGCTTTGTGGAATATCGTATTTTATAAAAAAATCTTTAATGTTAGCCTTACTTATTGTTGCAAGCGAAGTAATTAAAAAAAATAATGCAAACTTTTTCATAGTAAAAATATAAAACATAAAGAGCCGAATTTTATCGGCTCTTTATGTTTTGTTTAGGGTTTAATTAATATGGGAGGAAATATGAAAAACAAATCTGTGAGCTTGGAATACAGGTTAATATATACGTATTTCCTGACTCCGAAACATTTGTTAGTGTTCCAGGGTATGAGTTAAAACCAGGTTCTGGTCTATTTTGAACAGGAGGATTAAACTTTGCTATAATACGTGCATCAGATAAAATAACCTGACTACTACCTTCTGCGGATTGTTTATAGTTTATGCTTTTAGCTAAAACTAATTGCCCAGTAGAAGGAATTAAGCCAATCACCTTTCCATGGTTATCACCACGGCTTATTATTTGTGAGATAAATCCCTGAACCTCCGAGTCATTTTGTGACTTAGATATTAATGCAATTAAACAAAAAATTGCTGTAATTGTAAATTTACTTGTTTTCATATTCATTTTTTTTATTGTTATTAAAATTTTATTCTTAAAGAGCTAAGAAACATATCCCAAGACTTGGAAGACATTCAACTATAACCTGACCGCTACCATTTGGGCTTACATTATTAAGACTACCGGAAAAACAATTTACTTGGATAAAAAGTGCTAAAAAATCACAAACGCCACGTTCTGCAGGCAATGGGATATTTCCTATTAAAAAAGCATTATTTAATACAGCTACAGTCTTTCCTTCTGAACCTCCTGTAATAATTATTTTACTAGCCTTATAAAGATTGCCATTATCAGGTAGATACAATAAATCTCTACCGAGTTTTTTTTCTCGAATAACAATATCACTAATGTTCCGAGCTTCTACGTTTTGAGCTTGAGTTTCTAATCCGATTAAGAAAACTCCAAATAATAATAGTCTTTTCATTTTGTGGGTTTTAAAATTTTTACCAATGTAATGTAATGTAATGTAATGTAATTAAAAAGTTATTAACATTTTTAAATTGGTCTCCCACCCCTCCCTCAAAAAGTCTTTTCTGTTAATGTAATCTCCCGTATGAATTATTACGCAGGAAACGGAAAAAAGGAACAGAAAATTATGCTTTTCTTTAATAAAATGGAATTTTAAAAAGAGCCTATCTTTGAATAAGTAACTTTTTATTTATTGTATGACACTTACTTATCAAACTCACATTATAAACTCCTTCTTTTAAATCACTAATATCAATTTGCAAATTACGATTTACGAAATTGGAAGTACGACTAACTTCTTCACCTAAGAGATTTGTTATTTTTACCTCATAATTTGTATTTTGTATTCCATTCTGTATTCCAAATTCATAATTCCGTTTCCCGGGTTTGGATAAATTATAAAATTTTCATTTGATGAAGTTCTTCCAATTCCCGTGCATACATTTACAACTATTATAATAGTATCTATGTTTGTGCAACCGCCGCTATTTGTTCCGGTAACAGTAAAAGTTGTAGTAGATGAAATAGGGAAAGGTGTTCCTTTAGTGACTCCGCCTGACCAGGTATAACTAATTACGCCTCCTCCGGATAATAAAACCAAAGAACCTGCACAAAGCGTATCTGCGCTGGCATTTGCCGTAACAGCCGGTAGTATGTCGTTTAGTAATATTGATACGCTGTTAGAATTATAATTACCGAAGCTAAATCAGGTTACCTTACCCATCCAAAGAAGGGGAATACAAAAATAAAAATAATTCGTAAAAATTTTTTCATAAATACTTTTACAAATTTATTTTTTAAACTATCTAAATAAAAATTATCTTACTATAACAAGCTTTTTATTTACAACGCCGCCATCGTTTATTATACTCACATTATAAACGCCCTGTAAAAGGTCGCTCGCATTAATAATTGCTTTTCCGTTTTCTATTATCTGACTGATAACAATTTTACCTCTTACATCAAATACATTTACCGTTTGTTTTTTTGTTATGCTCGTTTCAATAACAAAGGTTCCGTTATTTGGATTTGGATAAATTGAGACTGCGCTATTATCGGCGGTTGAATGCAAAGCGGTAACCCTGTTATTAGTTATATTAGATTTAGATTTTATAATGGTAGTCATACCGGAGTTATTACCATATCGCAAAGTTGGTGAGCAAATAAACCCTGTTGCCTCAACTCTCCAGTTAGCCAAACTTTGGTAAAATGTATAATTAGGGTCGTTAAGCGAAGTCTGTGTTCCGGCAACAGTGCCAATGCTAATCCAATTTCCAACATTAAGAGTATCCCTTAAAAGATTAAAATTAATAACCGGCGTATTTACTTGTCCTTCTACCAAATACGTGTTCCAAGTAAATGTTCCGGTTTGCAGATCGATAAAATAAACCGTGTTATGATAAGGGCTTAATAAACTGTAATTGCCACAGGTATCAAGTATTTGTAATTTATATCTGTAAGAACCAATATTAGGATCTCCGTTAGCCGGACCAATAAGTCGGTTTGCATCAGTGAATTCACTTAATGCGCTATAATGCTGAGCCCCTATTCGTAAATAGGTGCCTGTTGACACTTCCCGATAAACTATAAAACTATCCACACTGCCGTAGCCGGTTTTATCCCAGTACATAATATTATTAGTGGAGCTGCTGTCAACAGTTACCATACAAATAGCAATAGGTTTATGTGGAACAGAACCAACAATTGTTGAACCAGTTTTTGTACAACCCTTGCTGTCTGTCATTGTTACACTATAAGTTCCTGACGAAACACCATTTAAATTTTGTCCTGCTCCACCGGGTGTCCATGAATAAGTATAGGAAGGAGTTCCGCCTAAAGGAGATACTACAGAAACGCTTCCGTCTGATTGTCCGCAAGTATCAACTGTTGAAGTAACACTCATTGACAAAACGTTAGGATGGTTAACTAAAATGTTTAAAAAAGTTGTAGTACATAAACTATCATCTGTTACCACTACACTATAAATTCCCAGTGCAAGTCCGGTTGCAGTTTGTGTTGTTTGAGAACCTGTATTAGCGCTCCATTGATATGTGAATGGAGCAACACCCACGCTCATGTTTACAATTACACTTCCGTTTGAAAAACCAAAGCAACTTGCATCAGCCACTGTAGTTGTACCAAAAAGAGCGGGAGGCTGAGAAAGTGTTAAAGAAAATGTTTGCGTACAGGTGTTAGCATCAGTAATTAAAACAGAATAGGTAGTAGCCGTTAAACCAGAAATATTTTGTGTTGTTGCTCCGCCGGGCGACCATAAGTAAGAATAATTTGTAGTTCCGCCACCAACGGTAATATTAATTATTCCGTTATTTCCGTTATTACATGTAACATTTTTCTTTGAAGAAAGTGCTGCCGTTAAAGGATTTGGTTGCGAAATAGTATAAGTAGATATGCTTGTCCAACCCCATGCATCGCTAACAGTAACTGAGTATACACCGGCAACAACTCCGCTGATGTTTTGTGTTGTAGCACTGTTTGACCAAGCATACGTATAAGGAGACGTTCCACCGCTTACAGAAAGATTGATTGCACCATTTGTAAAGCCACTGCAAGTAACATTAGTTACAGACGCTGTATTTGTAAGAGCAGCCGGCATATCTAATTTCCAAAGTTCAGTGCCAATAACGCCATCGTTAGCGGTAAAGAATAATGTATTTCCGTCGGCAGTTAATAATAAGGGTGAAGCAGAACCTGCTCCGGGATAAATATCAGAAACTCTTGCTGTTGTTAAACCTGTACCCATACTTGTCCAAAGTTCAGTACCATAAGTATCAGCAGCCGAGAAGAAAAGTTTTCCGCCAAAATTAGTAAATGCATTAGGAGATGAGCTGGCTGAACCGGGACTAATGTCTTTTACCATTACAGTTCCTATTGTCGTACCATCTGTTTTCCATAATTCAATTCCATTGATTCCGTCGTTAGCAGAGAAATATAAAGTATTTCCAATAGTAATAAAATTGTATGGGTTTGAACCAATTGCACCGGGGTAAATATCCTTCACCATCATTGTTCCTGCCGAGGTTCCATCACTTTTCCATAATTCACTTCCGGTGCCTGTTCCATCATTAGCAATGAAAAACACTAAATTATTTGCGCTTTCCATATCAAAGGAGCAACTACTCATACAATAATTGCTAAAATAACTTATCATTCCGTTTGCAGCGCCAACTCCAATATCTTTTACAAGAGATGTTCCTGCAGTTGTACCGTTTGTTTTCCAAAGTTCATATCCATTTACTCCATCATCGGCACAAAAAAAGGTGAGTCCGTTTGAATAAGTAAAATTATTTATATCAGATCCGCAGCCTACGCAGGTTGCATTAACATCCTTAACTAGTAGCGTGTTACCTGCTGTGCCGTTACTTATCCAGGGTTCAGCTCCATTGGCTTGTGTCTGCGCCGCTAAATATAATTTTCCATTCATGTTTTTCATTTCGCCGGACCATAAAGAGCTCCATCCAGCTGTTGGAGATATGTCTTTAACCAAAACGGTGCCACCTGAGGTTCCGTCGCTTTTCCATAATTCATTTCCTTCGGGGGCTTTATTGGCATAAAAATAAACGGTATCATTAATGTTTATAAGGACATCCGGAAAACTGCCTGATGCTCCCGCTACAATATCTTTTACCAAGGTAGTACCTCCAAATGTTCCGTCGCTAACCCATAATTCACCTCCGTTAACACCATCGTTGGCTCCAAAGTAAACTTTACTGTTAACCGCTGTTATCCACTCAGGATTTCCCCCGAAAATCCCGGAATTAATGTCTTTAACTACTCCGGTTCCAATAGTTGTTCCATCACTTTTCCACAATTCTGTTCCGGTGGTAGGTTCAAACGCTCTAAAAAAAACACTCGATCCGGAAGCTACAATATCGCTGATGTACGAATCTTCAACATCCGGCCAAATATTCTTCAACATTACTGTTCCAGCTGTGCTGCCATCCGATTTCCAAAGTTCATCTCCGTTTGTGCCATTGTTAGCCTTAAAGAGGGTAAAGCCGCTTCCTGCAATAAAATCAATAGGAAATGATTGTGGTGCTCCCGGATAAATATCTTTTATCAATGATGTTCCTCCTACAGTACCGTCACTCCTCCATAACTCACGCCCTGTTGTTCCGTTATCAGCACTAAAATATAATGTGCCGTTAATATCTCTCAATCCATAAACATAAATACTGGAACTTGTAGCACCGGGAATAATATCCTTAACAAGACCTGTGCCTCCACTTGTTCCATCACTGATCCATAATTCGTTTCCGTTTGCAGGATTTGTGGCTGTAAAAAAAAGCCCGTCACCAGTTACTCCAGTTGCTCCTAAAGTTCCTGTTGCTCCCGTTACACCTGTTGCCCCTGTTGGGCCTGTTGCGCCAGTAACTCCGGTTATTCCCGTT
>CAZZEI010000065.1:0-16338 GCA_964653165.1 uncultured Flavobacteriaceae bacterium
GCGCATTTTATTTTTAATCCTGTACCAACGGTTTCACCTGCTAATCCTACATTTTGTGTAGGTGGATCGGTGCAGCTTAATGCATCAGGCTATCCAACATTTACATGGACTCCTTCAGCGGGTTTAAGTTGTACTTCTTGTCCAAATCCAATAGCTAATCCAACAGTAACCACTACTTATTCGGTAAGTGGAAATAACGGACCTTGCGTTGGAACAAATGCAATTTTGGTAATTGTAAATCAATTGCCCGTTTTGAGCGCAATAGGAAATCAAACAGTATGTAGCGGTGCGCCCGTAAGTGCAATAAATTATAGCTCCGGTTCTGCAACAGTAAACTGGACAAATACAAATTCAAGTGTAGGGATAGGATTAAATGGCACAGGAAATATTGCAGGATATACAGCTCCTGTTGTTACAACGCAACAAGCAGGTGTAATAACTGCAACTCCAACAGGAAACCCTTCCGGTTGTGTAGGCGCTCCAAAAACATTCACAGTAATTATTAATCCAACGCCGTCTGCAACCGGTGGAATTTCGGATACTGCAAAATGCGGACTTAACATTGGCGGTGTTCATGGTATAACTGTAACTGGAGGAACACCAGTGTATACATACCAATGGTATAATGGTTCAACACCTGTTGCTGGAGCTACCTCACCAATTTTAACAGGTGTTGCTGGCGGTACTTATAGTCTTCAAATTACAGATGCTAATGGTTGCGTTTTAAGTAGTGGTAACACAACTTTTACCGTAATTGCTTCGTCACCTGTTGTTGCCTCAATTACTCCTCCACTTTCGCAAGGTGAGGCGCCTTTAAATGTTACATTCACAAATAATACGAGCGGCGCAACATTTTACGGATGGAATTTTGGAAACGGAACTACTTCATCCCTTTTAACTCCCGGAGCAATAACATATAATATACCAGGTACGTATACTGTTATTTTATATGCAAACAGCGGCAATGGATGTATTGATACAGCTTCTGCAATCGTTATTATTGAGGCTCCTCCAATAGTTCCTATACCTAACGTGTTTTCTCCTAATGGTGATGGCATCAACGATTATTTTCAACCGATTCTTTTCGGAGCAACAGAATTCAGTTGTACTATTTATGACCGTTGGGGAAAAATTATTTATGAATTTTCCGGCTTGAATGATAAGTGGACCGGACAAACTAAAAATGGAGCAGCATGCTCGGATGGAACGTATTATTACATTATAAAAGCTAAAGATATAAGCGCAAAACCGTATGAAAATAAGGGCTTCATTCAATTATTACGGTAATAGAAGCTATTAACTTACTGTTAGTATTTTAAACCTCTTTTTCAGACGTCCAATGATTATTGCAGCCGGGAGGTAAAAATACGGGTTTCCCCCAATCATTTTATAGTACTAATTTAACCCATGCTCCGACTTTAGGTAGTCAACATCCCCGAAATATCCACACCAACTCAACAAACAAATGTTACTATTCCAGTTAACATACCTTTCTCATTACTTATAGAAATTAAACATAGCGTATTTGCACGCAGACAGTAGAGAGAAATCTATCCAAAATACAACTAAATTCTATTTTTATACTGATGAAAACAGGTTTTCAACTGATAGCTGAAAACCTGTTATTGTCATTGATTTTGTCAATATATATTTATAATATATTGATTATCAATTATTTTAGTGACCCCACTTGGATTCGAACCAAGGACCGCAGGTTTAGAAAACCTGTGCTCTATCCAGCTGAGCTATGGAGTCAAGCAGGGCGCAAAAATACTGTTTTATTAGCAAATATTATTAATGTCTTGCTATTATTATTTTATGTGAAGTAACCTTACTGCCCGAAACAATTTTTAATACATATGCACCCTCAGCAAAAACACTTATATCTAAAGAAAATTTATTTTCGTGCGGGTAAATATCCATCATTTTTTCTCCTAAAATATTATACAACTCAACACGTTCGGGATAATTAGTAAGATCATTAATTTCAATATTTAAAGCAGAGGAAGCAGGGTTAGGATAAATAACGAGACTCATTTGACTGCGAATAAAATCAAATTCAGTTATTATTTTATTATTGGTAGTTACAATTCTCAAATCAGGGTCAAAAAAAACACTATCAACTTTAAAATTTAAATTAATATAGAATGCCTGCCCTGAGAAGGTATTATTAAAAACCAAAATTGTATCCTTGCCTCCACCCTTAAATCGTATCGGCACTGGCATTTCAAAAAATGGAACAGAAGTGTGTGACGTACTTTGATTAAGGGTAACTTTTAGTTGATTGCTTTTATCCTGACCCCAAATTACAAAGTAGCTTGGATATCCTTGTCCGTAGAACCACTGCGTAAAAAAATTAGAAAGATTTTGTCCTGAAACACTTTCAAAGTGTTGTTGTAACTTACTCGTTTTCGCAAATGAATAAGCAGCCGCAACATCGATCTGATAATTTCTTATTCCTTTAAAAAATAAACTATCGCTTAATTTCCAACGTAACATGTGTAATAAATAAGCGCCTTTTGAATAACTTAATCTTCCGCTAAAAATACGCGAGACACTTGTTGTATCATCAACAAAAACTGAGCCCCCGGGCAATGAAGTAATAACACTTATTTGCTGCTCTTGCCAACCTCTAAATGTTGAAGAGCCATAAATACGATTCAAACTTAATCCTGTGCAATAGGTAGCAAAACCTTCGTTCAACCAAATATCTTCCCACGAACCACAAGTAATTTTATTACCAAACCATTGATGTGCTAATTCATGCGCTAACAAATCAAACCAAAAAGCACTCACAAAAGTCATTGTTTGATGCTCCATTCCCCCACCCCAACTAAATTGTGCATGCCCGTATTTTTCAAACGAAAATGGATAGGGCACAAATAAACTGTCGAAATAATGCATCACATTTAAAAGTTGTAAATCTGTTTGACGGGAATTAATACTGTCTTCGGGATAAACGTAATATAAAACCGGAACATTTCCACTTTGCAAATATGCAGTATCAGTATACTCTACGTAATTTGTAACAGCCGCGCAAACTAAATAGGTTGCAATTGGATACCGATGTTTCCAATGATATATATTATTTGCTCCACTCGTGCTAATTTGTTTTAATAAACCGTTAGATGCCGCTTTATTTCCCTGCGGAACTGTAACATAAACATCAATAGAATCGGCCTTATCATCTAATGTTTGTTTACACGGCCACCAATCCTTTGCTCCGTAAGGTTCAGAGAGTGTCCAAACAACCGGAACATTGTTGCCGTGTGTGGTTTTGTTAAAAGAACCAAAACCGGTAGACTGAGGATAACCATGATAAAAAACGGTTACAGAATCTAAAGACGAATTTAAAATTGTTGCAGGAAATTTTATTCCGATTATATCTCCGGTTTCCTGAGCGAAAATAATTTTTGTGTTATGATACAAAACGCTATCAACTGTTAATGCAATAGATAAGTCCATTTGCAAGGAATCGAGTGATGATAATGCAAAAAAGTTCATACTTACATTTCCGGAAATATCTCCAATGGCAGGATCTAAATTCCAAAAACATTTGTAATATTTTACATCGTAATTATTACTGAGTGAACAACCTGTAAAATTTTTTCTAGAAAGGAAAACATTTTTTTCTCCGTTTATTAAGGAAGAAAAATTATTTTGCGCCCAAGTTATTTGAGAAACAAAAACAAATAGATAAAAGAGATTTTTTTTCACTCCCCTAAAGGTACGAAATATAAGGAAATGCGATTCAGACCTTTTTACCCACAATAATTAAATCTCTCAAAACGCCTTCCATATCTGCTACTTCGGGCATGTGAGCCCACTTTTCGAAACCATGTTTGTAAAAAAGTTTCAGACTTGGTTCATTATGCCCAAATATAAAACCGGTTAAAGAAGTAATTTTTAATGATGGGCATTTTCCAATTGCATAGTTCAAACAATAATCTCCCAGACCTTTTCCTCTAAAATTCCTTTCTAAATATATGCCAAGCTCTGCAGTTTTATAATACGCATGTCTGCTTTTAAAATCGGTAAAACTTATCCAGCCCGCATATTTTCCATCGCTTTCAACAATCCATAAAGGTCGTGTTTTTTCATTATGTCCCTTAAACCAAGCTGTTTTACTTTCGATAGTTGCAGGCTCCAAATCAGCTGTAACCATTCTGCTTTCTATTGTAGCATTATAAGTTGCAACAATAAAAGGAAGGTCCTTTAAATGTGCGTTTCTGAAGGTTATATTATTTAGCATAAAAATAAATCTTGCGGCAAAGATGAAATAATTTTTGTTTCAAGCGCTTTATCAAATAAAAGTTTTACTGCTTTTCTTCCCGTTTCTCCCAAATCAATTGAATATTCGTTCACATATAAATCAATATGCTGTTGCATAACTTTTTCATCCATTTCCTTGGCATGCTGTTTTACAAATGGCATAACATCAGCACGATTTGCAAAAGCATATTCTGTGCTTTGTTTTACCAAACTATTTATCAGCAACCTGTCTTCTAATGAAATATTTCTTTGCACAACAATTCCTCC
Source organism: uncultured Flavobacteriaceae bacterium (assembly GCA_964653165.1). GTDB lineage: Bacteria > Bacteroidota > Bacteroidia > B-17B0 > Aurantibacillaceae > PALSA-968. The sequence goes on from CAZZEI010000065.1 coordinate 4,540, forward strand.
CAATGGAATGGCAGAATGGCTGTAACTTTCCCACCACTCGCCCAAATCAATAATTTTAACCAAGCCCTTTTGCTTATAGGTAAAACGGTTTTCATGAATGATTAAACCTACATCTGCTTTCTTTGAAATAACAGTTTGCTCAATTTCCGAAAAAACCAATTCAATTTTATTTGTCAAATTTGGATAAGCCAATGAAAGTAAAAAATTTGCTGTTGTGTATTTTCCGGGGATAGCAACTTTTAAAGAAGAAATTTCAGCAGGATTGTTTTTTATTCTTTCCGCAATTTCGGGTTTCGCAATCAAAAGCGGACCACAATTAAAACCAAGAGCACTGCCTGAAGTTAATAATTGATAAATTTCAGTTACATACGCAAATGCATGATAACTCAGTTTTGTAACATCTAGTTTACCCTCAAAAGCCATTTTGTTAAGCGTTTCCACATCTTCAATTATGGGCTCAAAAATCAGGTGCTTTGTATCAATTTTGCCATGTATAAGGGCATCAAACATAAAACAGTCGTTCGGACAGGGAGAAAAACCCAAAGTAAGTCTCGTTTTTTGCATATAATAGACAAAAACACAAATTTAGTGCATATTTTTGCGGTATGGGAAAATTATTGTTTCTTATTCTTCTTTGCATGGGTTTTTCAGCCTATTCCCAATCCTCTACCGATGCTGATCTTAAAGTTAAATCCTTGAGTGAAAAGAATTCAGAATATCACAGAAAGACGGATGGGGAAATGGATGGCTACCGTATAAAAATTCATTTCGGTATCGATAAAACGGAAGCGGATCGTGTAAAACAAAAATTTTCCAGCCGATACAGTGATATTCTCGCTTACATGGATTACAAACAGCCTAATTTTGTGATTGTTGTGGGAAATTTTAAAACGCGTCTTGATGCATTTGAAACTTTCAAAAGAATTCAACCTGAATTTCCGAATTCCTTTATTATTAAAAGCAAAATCAAACCATCTAAACTGTAAGTATGGCTGCCGTTATTCCCTTTAAAGGTATTCGCTCAGCGGCAGATAAAATACACATGGTTGTTACCCGTTCGGCAGATAACTACAAAAAAGAAATTCTTAAACATAAATTAGAAACAAATCCTTTCTCCTTTCTTCATATTATTAATCCAGATTTTGCCGATGGGAAAAGAACCAAACCCGGCTCGCCTGAAAGATTAAAAAAAATAAAGGCTCGCTATTTGGATTTCTTAAAGAATGAAATTCTTATTCGTGATCATAAGCCTTGCTATTACTTGTATCAGCAATTTAAAAACGGAAATATTTATACCGGTATTATTGGCTGCAGTTCTGTAGAAGACTACGAAAAAGGAATTATTAAAAAACACGAGCAGACTTTAAAAGACAGAGAAGAAAAATTAAAAGATTATCTGGAGATTTGCGATTTTAATGCCGAACCTGTTTTGTTTTTTTATCCTGATAACGCTGTGATAGATGGTATTACAAATTATTATGTAGTGAAACACCCCGCTTACGATTTTACAACAACCGATCGTGTTCGTCACAAAATCTGGATAATAGGAGATACTAAAAATGTAAATATTATTCGTAAAGTTTTCGAAAAAATGGATTCTATTTACATTGCCGATGGGCATCATCGTTCAGCATCTTCGGCAAGCTTGGTAAAATCAAAAAAAGAAAAAAATACAAAACATTCAGGAAAAGAAAATTACAATTATTATATGGGTATTTTCTTTGCTGAACACCAATTAAAGATTTTTGATTTTAACCGTGTTGTTGTCGATCTAAATAATTATAAAGTGGATGAATTGCTCGAAAAAATAAAAGAGAAATTCAGGCTTATTCCTCATAACCAAAACATGTACAAGCCCGAGCACAAGCATAAATTCAGCTTGTACGTAGACGGTAAATGGTATGAGTTAAAAGCAAAACCGGAAATTTGTGGAACACATAACGCCGTAAAAAATTTAGATGCTTCCATTTTATCAGATCATATCCTTACTCCCATTTTAGGAATAGACGATTTACGAACTAACAAAAGAATTGCTTTTGTTCCGGGAGTAAAAGGAATGGAAGAATTAAAAACGCAGATTGATTCGGGAAAATACAAAATTGCTTTTGGTTTATTTCCTGTTTCTATGACAGAATTGAAACACATCGCGGATACCAATGGCATTATGCCTCCAAAAACCACCTGGGTTGAACCAAAAATACGTAGTGGTTTGGTAGTTTACAGTTTGGAAGACTAATATGAGCATTAAAGAAAATTTACAAAAAATAAAATCAGAAATACCAGGGCATGTAACTCTAGTTGCAGTTTCTAAAACAAAACCTATTGAACAGATTCAGGAAGTTTACGATGCAGGTCAACGTGAGTTTGGAGAAAATTACGCACAAGAATTAGAAGAAAAACACTTACTGTTGCCAAAAGACATAAAGTGGCACGCTATTGGACATTTACAAACCAATAAAGTAAAATACATTGCTCCCTTCGTGCATTTAATTCACGCCGTTGATAGTTTAAGTTTGTTGGAAGAAATAAATAAACGGGCTTTTAAAAACAATCGTAAAATTGATTGTCTGCTGCAAATTTATATTGCTAAAGAAGAAACAAAGTTTGGTTTTAGTCATCAAGAGTGTGAAGAATTATTGCACTCGGAAGAATATAAAAACTTACGTCATTTAAATGTTGTTGGATTGATGGGCATGGCCTCAAATACTTCTGATAACAACCAAGTAAGAAACGAATTTCGTTCTTTAAAAATGCTCTACGATAAACTCACCATTCTTCATAGAAAATTTTGCATATTGAGTATGGGTATGAGCTCTGATTACAAAATTGCCATAGAAGAAGGTTCTAACATGGTTCGCATTGGAAGCAGTATTTTTGGGGAGCGGAATTACGCTAAATAATTCTCCATTTTATTGTGTTCAACTATAATTTTATCTTTAAGATTGCGTTATATATTGCTTTTGTCAAGATTTATACCATATCTGGTTTTGTTTTTATTTTTTTCTTCATTTTTAGAGGGGCAAAATAAAATTGTCCTGAATTTATCTGCAAGCGATAACCCTTCTTTCATTAAAAAAATTAAAGTAAAAAACACCTATTCTTCGAAAGCAGAAATTGAAAAAGAAATGAAATCTGTTATTTCTCAATTACGAAACGAAGGTTATTTGCTGGCTGTTTTAGATACCTTGGTTTGCGATTCAATTCAATGCAAGGTTATTTTGCAAATGGGAGAAAAATACAAATGGGCTCACCTTAAAAAAGGAAATTTAGACGCGGATATTTTAGCCCACACGGGCTTCAACGAGAAACTATATGCAAACATTCCATTTAAACCGGTTCAATTCAGTAAGGTAATGGACAAAACTTTAAATTGGTGTGATAATAATGGCTATCCTTTTGCCCGTGTACGTTTAGACAGTGTTGTAATTGAAAAATCATCTATAACAGCCCAATTACATATCACAAAAAACCGTTTGATAAAAATAGACAGTTTTATAGTAGAAGGAACTGCTACTATAAAGAAAAATTTTCTTTATCATTATTTGCATGTAAAGCCGGGAGATTTGTATGATGAACATTATATAAAACAAATTTCGCAACGAATAAAACAATTACCTTTTTTAAGAGAAAAGTCACCACAGCTGCTAAAAATTACAGAAGTAAACACAAAATTATTTTTGTTTCTCGATAAAAAAAATGCCAGCCAGTTTGATGGTATTTTAGGTTTGCAACCTCAACCAAACGGTAAAACGGTACTTACGGGAGATATGCGAATACGTTTATACAACAGTATTTTTAAAGCTGGAGAATTACTTGACTTAAACTGGAAACGCCTGCAATACCAAACACAGGATTTTAAACTTGGTATTTCTTATCCCTATTTATTAAATACTCCTATTGGCACAGATTACGCTTTGAGTATTTACAAACGTGATACCACTTTTATAGACGTACAAAATAATTTAGGACTGCAATATTTATTTAGCGGACTAAACAACATCAAGGTTTTTTACAAGCAAAGAAATACGAATCTGCTTTCTACGGCTTCCTTAAACGGCTTGAGTGTTCTGCCTAGTTATGCTGATATTACTACCTATGCGTATGGTTTAGGTTTTTATTTTGAAAAATTAAATTACAAATTTAATCCACGCAGCGGGGTTTCAGTAAATTTAAGTAGTAGCGCAGGTAACCGCGATATTCATAAAAACAATAAACTAAATGAGCTTTTATATAAAAATATTCAATTAAAAAGCACGCAATATCAGGTAGACGGAAACATAGCCTGTTATCTTCCACTTATAAAATACAGCACGGTAAAAATTGCTGCACATGGTGGCTCGGTTTTAAGTCCGCAGTTATTTAGAAACGAATTGTACCGTATTGGGGGGTTTAGAACACTTCGGGGGTTTGATGAGCAATCTATTTTTGCAACTAGTTTTGCAATTGGAACTATTGAATATCGCTTTTTGTTTGAGCAGAATTCGGCATTTATTGTATTTGCTGATGGGGCTTGGTACGAAAATAATTCTTTTGGTACAAATTATATAACTGATACACCCTATAGTGTGGGAGCCGGTGTTTCTTTTGAGACTAAGGCAGGCATTTTTCAATTGAATTATGCTATAGGAAGTCAGTTTAACAATCCCTTTGATTTTAGAACAGGGAAAGTAAATTTTGGCTTGGTAAATACGTTTTAACTCGTATAAACATTCACTAAAAAGCAAACCACTTTTGTTCAGCTGAAACACTATTTATTGATATTAACAGCTTACTGTTTCTAACTATCTATTTTTGATGTGAGTGACACCTTAATTTACAATTAAATTTGAATGAATTTAAAAATCTATTACCAACAATGGAGTTAACACGATTTATAAGAAAAAGAGAGAAAACGCTTTTACTGCTGTCTTTAGTACCGCTAATTATGGTAATAATTGCGCTATTTAAACTTTAAATAGCGGATTTTGGATATTTCACTTTATAAAATTATTATCAGCTTCCGTTTCAAAAACTTTTTCGCCTAACAGGTTATAAATAATCATATGCCCTTTGCTTTGTTTAGCATCAATAGTAATTTCTCCGTTACTTGGATTTGGGTAAACAGTAAATGTCTGCTCATTATAAAAATGAGGCATGCCAACACTATTACAATTTAACAATACAGATACATTGTTTGATTGAAAATTGACTATTGCTAAATCAACTTTGGCATCTACATTAAAATCTGCGGCTGTGATATAATAAGGTTGAGTGCCTGTGGAATAGTTGGTAGCAGCCCCAAAACCACCGGTGCCATTACCTAATAATACTGAGACGTTATTTGCAACAACATTAGTAATCGCCAAATCAAGTTTTGTATCACCATCAAAATCGGCACTAACGACTGTTCTAGGGGCACTACCTACCGCAAAGTTTATGGCTGACCCGAAGCTGCCTGTACCAGTACCTAATAAAACAGAAACATCATTGGTTCCTCCATTAACCACAACCAAATCGGCTTTGGCATCCCCATTAAAATCTCTATTAATTACTGAAGAAGGGTTAGTACCCACAGTAAAGTTTGTCGCAATTCCAAAACTTCCCGTTCCTGTACCCAATAATATAGACAAATTACCTGAACTAAAGTTGCTGACAGCCAAATCGACTTTAGCATCGTTATTAAAATCGCCATTACAAATCGAATAAGGGAAAGTACCTGTAGTAAAGTTTGTAGCGGCACCAAAACTTCCAGTTCCAGTACCTAATAAAACAGAAACATTGTTTGTTCCTGCATTAGCTACCGCTAAATCGGCCTTTCCATCTACATCAAAATCTGCACTTGTAAGTGAATAGGGGCCAGTACCAGCAGTAAAATTAACAACGGCTCCAAAACTACCTGTTCCTGTACCCAATAATATGGACACATTGTTTGAAGTGTAGTTAGCTACAGCTAAATCGGCTAAAGCATCCCCATTAAAATCTGCGGTTATTACTGAAACAGGTCCAGTAGCAACCGTTAAATTAGTGGTCGCACCAAAACTTCCCGTGCCTGTGCCCAATTTTACAGATACATTGTTAGAAGTATAATTAACTACTGCTAAATCCGGTTTTCCATCTCCGTTAAAATCTGCACTTGCAACTGAAAAAGGATTAGTGCCAACTGTAAAATTGGTCGAAGGACTAAAACATAATTGTGCGTTTATTTGCTTGAAGTAAACAAGCGAAATAAGAAGTAAAAGTTTCTTCATGTTATTTTTATTAAAGATATGTAAATTTGTTCGATTTTTCATCTTAATTAAAACTAAAACTCTCCTTGAATTATTTCTTGATTTTTGTTTTGTTTTTTAATTGCCAAATCTGATTTAGCACGGATAGAAGACGGAAAAGTTAATCCAACCGTTAAAACCTTGCTGAAAATTAGTGCCGTTCTGAAATGCAAAGTAAAAGACCTATTTGATTTTTGATACCAGCTTGTTTTAACGGATATTTTAACTTTTTTAGACTAATAACTACTATTGCAAACTTAACAGAGCTAAATCCTTACAGAAAAGACGTCAGGTAAATAATTAAAATGTTGATATTCAATAACTTAATAATAGGTGGGTTTAAATACATTAATTGAACCTAATTCGTAAATTCGCTTACTTTAGTCAATCATTATGGATAAATTTTCATACCTCGGCACTTCTGACGTTAATGCAATTGAGCAGCTTTTTCAGCAATATTTGCAAGATGCAAATTCTGTTGATGCTTCATGGAGAGATTTCTTTAAGGGTTTTGAGTTTGCTCAAACTTCCTATTCTGAGAAGGGCGGCGCAATTCCCGAAAACGTAAGCAAAGAATTTAAAGTAATAAACCTGATAAATGGCTACCGCCAACGCGGACATCTTTTCACGCATACAAACCCGGTTAGAGAACGCAGACATTATACACCAACATTAGATATAGAAAATTTTGGTCTGGCAAAATCAGATTTAGCAACTGTTTTTCAAGCCGGAAGTGAAATAGGAATCGGCGCTGCTAAATTAAAAGATATAATCGCGCATCTCGAACAAACGTATTGTGGAAGCATTGGTGTAGAATATTTATTTGTGCGTGAACCACAAACTTTAAAGTGGTTGACAGAACGAATGGAGAAAAGCAAAAACACTCCGGCGTTTAGCAAAGAAGAAAAGAAAAGTATTCTAAGTAAACTTACACAGGCAGTTGTTTTCGAAAATTATCTGGCCACAAAATTCGTCGGACAAAAACGTTTTTCTTTAGAAGGAGGAGAGGCTCTAATTCCTGCCATGCATACTTTAATGGAACACGGTGCTGAATTAGGAATACAGGATTACATAATTGGAATGCCACATAGAGGAAGGCTAAATGTTCTCACAAACATTATGCACAAAACTTACAAAGATGTTTTTACTGAATTTGAGGGAAGACCAAGCGAAGACAGTTTGTTTGACGGAGATGTAAAATACCACATGGGTTATTCTTCCGATCAGGTAATGGATAAGGGAAAAAAAGTACACATCAGTTTAACTCCTAACCCTTCGCACCTTGAAACAGTAAACCCAATTGTGGAAGGAATAGCGCGTGCAAAAATTGATAACCAATACAACGGCGATAACAGTAAAGTTTGTCCGATTTTATTACACGGCGATGCTGCAATAGCCGGACAAGGCATTGTTTACGAAGTAATACAAATGAGTCAGCTTGCAGGATATAAAACCGGAGGCACCGTTCATTTTATTGTAAACAACCAGGTAGGTTTTACAACTAATTTTATTGACGGGCGCTCTTCTACTTATTGTACCGATGTTGCAAAAGTTGTTTTGTCTCCGGTGTTTCATGTTAATGGTGATGATATAGAAGCAGTTTGTTTTGTTGCACAACTTGCAATGGATTTCCGTCAGACTTTTCACCGCGATGTTTTTATTGATATTTTATGCTACAGAAAATATGGTCATAATGAAGGTGACGAGCCACGTTTTACACAGCCACTTTTGTACAAGGCAATTGCTGTGCATCCAAACCCAAAAGATATTTATATTAAAAAATTAGCTGATGAAGGAAGTGATTTAGCCGTGGAGGCAAAAGAAATTGAAAAAACTTTTAAGGCTGAACTCGACCATGATTTAGATGAAGCCAAGAAAACAGAAAAAGCGAAAGTAACTTCTTTTTTGGATGGAGTTTGGAAAGGTGTAAAAATGGCAACTGAAAAAGATTTTGAACAGTCGCCTGAAACAGCAGTGAGCGAAAAATTATTTTTAGACTTAGCAAAACGCACAACTGAACTACCGAAAGATAAAAAGTTCTTCAATAAAATTCAGAAAGTATTTGATGACAGAAAAGCCATGATTACCAATGATACCTATGATTGGGCAATGGGCGAACTTTTAGCTTATGCTTCTTTAATGAGCGACGGACATCATGTGCGTTTTAGCGGACAAGATGTTAAGCGAGGAACATTCTCGCACAGGCATGCAGTTATAACCGTTGAGGACAGCGAAGAAGAATACGTGCCGTTAAATAATTTAGGAACTAAGGGTCAGTTAAGAATTTTTAATTCTCTATTAAGCGAATATGGTGTTCTTGGTTTTGAATACGGCTATGCTTTTGCATCACCAAATATTTTAACGATTTGGGAATCGCAGTTTGGTGATTTCTTTAATGGAGCACAAATTATCATTGACCAATATTTAGTTGCCGCAGAATATAAATGGAAACGAATGAATGGTCTCGTGCTTTTATTACCACATGGTTATGAGGGGCAAGGTCCAGAGCACTCATCAGCACGAATGGAACGCTTTTTACAATTGTGTGCTGAAAATAATTTGCAAATTATTAATGCAACAACTCCGGCACAGCAGTTTCATGCAATACGCAGGCAGTTAAAACGCGATTTCAGAAAACCATTAATTTGTTTAACTCCTAAAAAATTATTGCGTTACCCAAGTTGCGTAAGTAAGTTAAAAGATTTTACAAGCGCACGTTTTCAGGAAGTAATTGATGATGTTGCGGCAGATGCAAAAAACGTAAAGCGCATTGCATTTTGCAGCGGAAAAGTTTATTACGATTTAATTGAGCGTCGCGAAAAAGAAGGAGCAAACGATATTGCTTTTGTTCGTATTGAGCAATTGTATCCTTTCCCTCACAAACAAATCGATGCAATTATAAAAAAATACTCTAACGCAAAAGATTATTTGTGGATACAGGAAGAATCAGAAAATGCCGGTGCGTGGCGACATATTGAACACACAATCAAATCAGTCAACTTAGTTTACGTCGGAAGAGATGAAATGGCAAGTCCAGCAACAGGTTTCTCAAAACGTCACGCAGCCGAATTAGAAGAAATAATGACAAAAGTATTTTCTAAAGTATTAGTTAAATAAATCAACAACTCATCAAATAAAATATTCAATAACTGAATTATGGCAATTATAGAATTAAAAGTACCAAGCCCGGGAGAATCAATTACAGAAGTAACAATTGCGCGCTGGTTAAAAAAATCAGGTGATGTAGTTGAAAAGGATGAACCACTTGCAGAAATAGATTCTGATAAAGCAACACTTACGCTCAATGCAGAAGACAGCGGGAAAATTGAAATTCTTGCTGCTGACGGCGATACTGTTAAGGTAGGACAAGTTGTTGTTAAAATTGATAACAGCTTTAAACCTGAAGCCAAAGCAAAAGTTGAAACTAAGAAAGAGGAAGTTAAAGCTGAGGTTAAGAAAGTGGCCGTCACTTCGAGCGAAGTTGAGAAGGGTAAAACTTATGCAAGTGGAACCCCAAGTATTTCTGCCTCAAAAATAATGGCAGAGAACGGAGTTAAGGGCGGACAAATAAACGGGAGCGGAAAAGATGGTCGCATTACAAAACAAGATGTATTAGCTGCTTTGTCGAACGGATTACCAAATGTCGCTGAGGTTTTATCTAATTCGTGGAAGGGCGGAAGAGATAAAAATCGTGTTAAAATGACAGCGTTGCGCAAAACAGTTGCAAAACGTTTAGTTGCAGTAAAAAATGAAACTGCCATGCTTACAACTTTTAACGAAGTTGATATGAGCGCAATAAATACTTTGCGCGCAAAGTACAAAGACAAATTTAAAGAAGTGTATGGAACCAACATTGGCTTCATGAGTTTGTTTACTAAAGCAGTGTGTGAAGCATTATATCATTTCCCTGCTGTTAACGGAATGATTGATGGAGAAGAATTAATTTACAATAAATATTGCGATATAGGAATTGCAGTCAGTGCACCAAAAGGTTTAATGGTACCCGTATTGCGTAATGCAGAACTAATGAGTCTTGCAGAAATAGAAGCCGGAATAAAAACTTTAGCTGTAAAAGCCCGCGATGGAAAATTAACTATCCCTGAAATGGAAGGCGGAACTTTTACAATTACCAATGGCGGTGTTTTTGGTTCTATGATGAGTACACCAATCATTAATCCTCCTCAAAGCGCCATTTTAGGAATGCATAATGTGGTTGACCGCCCAATGGCAGTTAACGGAAAAGTAGAAATTCGTCCGATGATGTATGTGGCGCTTAGTTATGATCATCGTATTATTGACGGAAAAGAGAGCGTTGGCTTTTTGGTTAAAGTAAAAGAAATGCTCGAAAACCCAACCCGCATTTTATTTGGCGGTAAAAATCCTGAAGAGGTTTTGTTGGGATTGTAATTTTTTTAATTTCTTAACGTTATGTGCTTATGAAACTTGGTTCACATAGCGTTTTTCTGGTTTTTTCTCTTTTGTCCCTGACTTTATTTTCTCAAAATAAAACCACTGTTCTTCCAATAACGAAAAATGTAACAATTAAAAAACCTGACACAGTTTTTTGTGATTGTGCCAAAGCACGCACGATAAAATTAAACGGCACTCAAAAAGTTGGTGTTACTATTCCTCCACCCGGATTTGGCGAAGTGCAGGAAATAACTTCTGCTAAATTAAAAACTAAATTTTCTTTCGAAAAGGAGCATAATTCAGCCTGGTATAAATTACTGATTAATTCAAAAGGGAATTTATCTTTTGATATTGTTCCCGAAAAACAGGATGATGATTATGATTTTATGTTGTTTCAATCGGGTAAGAATAATTTTTGTGATAGTCTTTCAAAAAATAGAATAAAACCTGTGCGAGCAAATATTTCCCGTGACAAAAATGAATTAAGTGGTAAAACGGGTTTAAGTGTTAATGCAAAAAGCGAAGAAGTTAAAGAAGGGGTGAATGATGCATATTCTCAGTCAATACCTGTTGAGAAGGGAGAAATTTATTATCTGGTGCTGGATAATGTATATGAAAATGGTGGAGGACATACCATAGAATTTTTCTTTGAGCAAAAAGTGAATTTAAAGGGTGTTGTAAAAAATGATGAAGGACAACCACTTATAACAAATGTTACAATAACAAATTTAAAAGGAGTAACAATTGCCGAAACAACCAGTGATGCAAAAACGGGAGAGTATGAAATACATACTGCACTAAGAAAAAGTTATACTTATTCTATAAATTATTTTAACGACAGTTCTTTTATTTATTCAAAAACTATTTCCTTAAAAGATACTGTAGAATTGAAAAACATCAAGGTTGTATTACCAAAACTTAAGAAAGGAAAGAAATACACAATCGGGGCAATAAATTTTGTGGGGGGATTACCTGAGTATTTGCCCTCAGCTATTCCTTCTATGGAAAATTTATATAAACTGATGCATAAAAATGAGAAACTGAAAATACTTATAGAGGGTCACACAAATGGTTGCGATGGCGGTGTTCAATTACTTTCTGAGCATAGATCTCAGGCAATAAGAGATTATCTTATAAAAAAGGA
>CAZZEI010000066.1:0-16037 GCA_964653165.1 uncultured Flavobacteriaceae bacterium
ATGGTTCCCATTACACTCCAATCGGTAATTGAAAGTCCCGAATGTGTTAAACGTGTAATACATCCAACTACTACCATTATATAAATTAGCGCACACCCCGTTAAAAGCCAGTAAATTATTTGTTTATGCGGATGGTTCCTTATCATTGATAAAAATCTGCGCAAAGATAAGGAAGGAATACGGTAATAGACTATTTTAGTTGAAAATTATATGGACTTTATTCTACCCTTTCCGCTTAAGCAAGCTGTGAAACAAATTAATGTTAAGCAGTCCTTGCTGTTAATGGGTTCGTGCTTTGCGGAAGAAATGGGAAGGAAAATGCAGGAAAGAAAATTTAACGTGCTTATTAATCCGCACGGAATTATTTATAACCCCTTAAGTTTAAATAATGCTCTTACTGATTACACAGAAGGAAAAAATTACACAGAAACCGACATTTTTCAGAACAACGAATTATGGCAAAGTTTTAGTCACCACGGGAAATTTTCTGAGAGAGAGGTTACAGTTTGTCTACTAAATATTAATAGAGAAATAAAACAAGCTCACGCACAATTAAAAAAAGCAAATTGGCTAATCATTACTTTTGGAAGTGCATTTGCTTATGTAAATAAGAAAACAAATGCCATCGTTGCCAATTGCCACAAATTGCCTTCTACCGAATTTGAAAAAGTTTTTCTAAGTAAAAATCAAATTATTTCTATTTGGAATAAACAATTAGCAATGCTGAAAGAATTTAATCCCAATTTGAATATTCTATTTACTGTTAGTCCGGTGCGTTATGTGCGGGATGGTTTAATTGAAAATAATCGCAGCAAGGGAATTCTGATTGATGCCGTGCATACGCTGATAGAACAAAATAAAAATTGTATTTACTTTCCTTCTTATGAAATTGTTATTGACGAATTACGTGACTACCGCTTTTTTAAAGAAGATTTAGTTCACCCGAATGAACTTGCCATAAACTATGTTTGGGAAAAATTCGTGAAAACAGTATGTGACGATGAAACAAAAAAATTTCTTTCAGAATACGAACCTTTATTAAGTGGTCTTAACCATCGTCCGTTACAAGAAGACACTGAAGCACATAAGAAATTTAAAAAGGAATTGGAAGAGAGAGTAAAAGTTGTTGAGAAGAAATATTTCTAGTCAATATTTCTCAGGTCTTCTGCTTTTTCTTTTTAGCAGCCGGAAATAAAACATTATTTAAAATCAATCGATATCCCGCTGAATTAGGATGTAAACTTAAATCGGTTGGAGGATCTTCAACTCTATGCTGATAATCTTCGGGGTCGTGGCCTCCATAAAAAGTCCAGGTGCCTTTACCAAACTCACCATGTATATAACGCGCTTCGTTGGCAGCTTTATTCTCTCCCATCACTAAAACATTCTTCTTCACGCAATTTTTTTCAAAAGCTACAGTTTGTCCCCAGAAACCTTTTATTAATTGCTCATGACTTTGGCATAACATTGTTGGCACAGGATCCCACTTTGCAGAAAATTCAAACAAAGAAAAATAATCGTTCTCCTTAGTAACACTGTGCTTTTGTCCCCGTGTATTGTAAGTATCAATTGAGGAAAATTCGTATTCCATAGGGCTTTTGCTGAGTAAAAAATTATCGAAGGCGAAACACTTTGTATAATCAATCTTCTTTTGCATCTCCGGATCTGCCGGGTCACCATCAAACATGCTTTCGCAAATATCTACGCCTTCTGCAGCAAGCGCAATATCATAGCTATCGGTTGCAGAGCACATAGCAAACATGTATCCACCCCCGGAAACAAAATCACGAATTTTTTTTGCTACAGCTAATTTCATTTGAGAAACTTTTGTAAAACCAAGTTTTTTAGCCGAGGCTTCGTTTTCCTTTACTTCAGACTGGTACCACGCCGAGTTTTTTGCCTGCGACCAAAAGCGACCATACTGTCCTGTAAAATCCTCATGGTGCAAATGCAACCAATCGTATTCGTTTAATTTATCATTTAAAACTTCTTCGTCATATACAATTTCGTAAGGAATTTCGGCATAGTTTAAAACTAATGTTACAGCATCATCCCAAGGTTGTTTTGTTTTTGGAGAATATACTGCAACACGAGGAAGTTTTTCTAATTTAACGGCATCCTGATTTAATTCGGGGTTAGAAATTTCTTGTAAAATAGCTGTGCTTTTTGCATCAGGAATTTCCTCGTATGTTACTCCTCGTATACTGCACTCGGCTGTAAAACTTTTATCGCTGCGGAACATAAAACTTCCTCCGCGGTAATTTAATAACCAATAAATTTCAACATCATGTTTTAAAACCCAAAAAGCAATACCATATGCTTTAAGATGGTTCTTCTGTAAATTATCCATTGGGATAATTATCTGTGTGCAGAATCCGCTGAAAGAAAATAATACAAATAATATGCCTACAATTCCCTTTTTCATTTCTCCATTAAAGATACGTAAAAATCGTGCAAATATTGCCTTTTAAGATTTTTTAAGAATGAAATTAGACTCTACAACTTCCTGAAAAATTTTGTAAATATTCCCATTCGATGCAATCGCCTCTCTTCCAAACAAATAATTTTCACCACCTTCAAAATCACTAACTTTTCCTCCGGCTTGTTTAACAATCAGTGCACCCGCTGCTACATCCCAAGGACTCAAATTATATTCGAAAAAGGCGTCAAAGCGACCACAAGCTACATAACACAAATCAACAGCGGCAGCACCCATTCGGCGTAATCCTCTTGTGTTTTTCATAAAATAAGAGCTTGTGTCAATAAATCCTTGAAGCCTTGCAAAATCTTTAACAGGAAAACCCGTAGCAATTAAACAATCGGCAAAATTATCAGTTTTTGAGACTGAAATTTCTTTCCCATTCAGAAAAGCACCTCCATTCCTATGCGCGTAAAACATTTCATCTTGAGGAATGTTATAAACTACACCCAATAAGGTTTCCGTTTTACTTGCCAACGCAACACTCACCGCATAAGCAGGAATATTATGAATAAAATTTGTTGTTCCGTCTAATGGGTCAATAATCCAATTCAGTTCTTTGGTGTTTGTATCAGGGCTACTCTCCTCAGCAATAAACCCCGCCCCAGGTAAAATTTTTCCGAGTTTTTCTATCAATTGCAATTCAGCTTGCTTATCAACATAACTAACGAGGTCGTTTCTGTCTTTAGCCTCAACATCTTCCGAAGAAAAGGTTTTACGCTCCTGCCCAATAAAATTACCGGTTTCTTTAACTGCTTGTATTACTTGTTTTATCAGATTTTCGAGTTCCATTATCTTAACAAGATTGTGTTAATTACAAAGATAAGTATTAGCCTGTAGTTTAGCGCCTATTTTTAACTTTGAGAAGTAATTTTTGCTTGCCACTAAGTCACAAAGACACTAATCCCGATAGATATAGGGATCACTAAAATTTTTGTGGTGAAAAGGGGTTATTTTAATTTATGAAAAAAAAGAAACTGATACTGATTACTAACGACGATGGCATAACTGCGCCGGGTATTTTATTTTTAAGCAATCTGGCAAAACAATTTGGTGATGTGTGCGTTATTGCTCCTGATAAGCCACAGTCGGGTATGAGCAACGCAATCACATTAAATGCTACTTTACGTATTGACCAAAGTAATTTGCATAAAGTTTACAAAGAATACTCGTGCAGCGGCACGCCGGTTGATTGTGTAAAAATGGCTGTAAATAAATTTCTCGACCGTAAACCCGATTTGGTTCTTTCCGGAATTAATCATGGCTCTAATCTTTCTATTAATGTTATTTACTCTGGTACGATGAGCGCCGCTATTGAGGGAGCCATCGAGGGAATACCTTCCGTTGGATTTTCTTTGTGTGATTTTGCAATTGATGCTGACTTTGAACAATGTGAAGAAGTGATAAAAGAGATTATCCAAAAAATGCTTTCTCAAGATTTTAAAGAAACAGTTTGTCTGAATGTTAATATTCCAAAACTAAAAGCCAATGAGTTTGCGGGCGTAAAAGTTTGCCGCGCAGCAAGAGGAAACTGGATAGAAGAATTTGACGAACGAATAGATCCATCAGGCAGAAATTACTATTGGCTCACCGGAAAATTTGTAAACCTTGAAGAAGGAAATGTTGAAACAGATATGTACTTAAGTAAAAAAGGGTATGTTACAATCGTTCCTGTAGATTTTGACATGACCAATCACACACAAATAAAAAAATTTACAAAACTTTTTGAGTAATACAATGGAACGCTGATACCGTAGATTAATATGATATGCGCAGATAAATACAAATGTTTTAAAATAAAATCTTATTAAATAATAACAATCCGCGTCATCAGCGTTCTATAAATTAAAAACATGAGAAAATTGGATTGGAATAATTTTTGGGTTGGGGCTGTTTCAGGGTTGTTACTACCATTTATTTCTATAATTGGTTACTGGCTCTGGAGTTTTAAATACATGAAATTTGCACCGCAGTTCATTTCTTTTTTACTCAGTGGTCGCGTACTTTCAGCCGTATTGAGTTTATGTTTAATTCCGAGTTTAGGAATGTTTTTTCTATTCATTAACAAAGAAAAATACAAAACCTGTCGCGGTATAATTTTATCTACGCTCATTTATGGTTTTCTGATTATGTATTTAAAAATATGGGTTGAACATAGCTGGGAAGATTGAGGATGTGTGATTTTAGAATTATGATTTTTGATTTTAATTACCATGTTTTTGAATTTAACATTAAAAGAAAATATTTCAAATTTAGAAAATCCATAAATCTTAAATCAGAACTCTTAAATCAAAGATGAGATACTACGTTATAGCAGGAGAGCCATCAGGTGATATGTATGCCGCAGGCTTGTTGCGCGAACTAAAACATATTGACGCCAAAGCAAATTTTCGTTGCTGGGGCGGAGATTTAATGAAAGCTGAAGGGGCTGAAATTATAAAACATTACAAGGAACTAGCCTTCATGGGTTTTGTAGAAGTCGCCATGAACTTACGTACTATTCTAAAAAATATTTCATTCTGCAAAGAGGATATTTTAAAATTTAAACCCGACGCGCTTATTTTGGTTGATTATCCTGGATTTAATATGCGTATTGCCAAATGGGCAAAAGAAAACAACATTCGTGTTTTTTATTATATCGCTCCTGCTATTTGGGCATGGCACAAGAGCCGTGTTAACGGCATAAAAAAATATGTAGACCGCCAGTATGTAATTCTCCCTTTCGAAAAAGCAGTTTTTGCGAAACACAATTACAAAGTACATTATTTCGGTCACCCGCTTGCAGACATTGTTCAACTTGAAAAAGAAAAAATAATTCCACGTGAAGAATTTCTGAAAAAATATAATTTAACGGATAAACCTATTATAGCTTTACTTCCGGGTAGCCGCGCACAAGAATTAAAATACATTTTGCCGGAAATGTTAACCACTATAAAACATTTTCCGGAGTATCAATTTGTAATTGGGGCTACTTCTGCATTATCTCAAGACAAATACGATGATGCCACCAAAGGTTTTGATGTAAAAATTGTAAAAAATAATACTTACGGACTAATGAATCATGCCCATGCCGGCTTAATAAAATCGGGTACTTCCACTTTAGAAGCCGCATTATTTAACCTTCCCGAGGTGCTTTGTTACAAGGGAAATGCCCTTACCATACAAATTGGCAGGTGGGTTGCTATAGCAAAATACATCTGTTTGGTTAATCTAATACTTGATAAACCCGCCGTAACTGAGCTGATACAGCAGGACTTAAACGAAAATCGCCTCGTAGAATCGCTAAAAGCCATTGTATCCGGGCCCAAAAGAAATGAACTTTTGAATGAGTATAAAATTGTTCAGTCACTATTGCAGGCGGGCAACGTTTCCGCTAAAATTGCTAATGATATTTATAGCAATCTCCTAAAAACCAATGAACCGGTTTAAGAAAATACTTTTTGTGTTACTTGCCATGGTTGCTCTTGCAGGCATAAGCAGCATTTTGCCGGGCGATGACTTAAAATCTCCCCTACCTTGGATTGATGCGCGAATAGAACATCCTATTGTAAAAAAAGACGGTCGTACCAAGTTTTCTGCCAGTGAGATTGTATCCATAAAAATTCTTAGTTACATAAAAGTCAAAGAAATTGTTTTTGCTCCCGAAACCGGAGTTTACATGGTGATAGCCAATGGTAAAAACCTTCTTTCAATCGATGCACAAAATGCACTTAAAATTTCTGTTATTAATGACTCGCTCGAAATAAAATCCTTCGAAAAAAACTGGGGAAAATACACATCTGTCAGACTCTCTTCACTTGATGAAATAAAATCTTTTAAAATAAAACCCCTAAACCCCGAAAAAAAACCGCGCTATTTTAACGATAACGTAACAATATCCGTAGAAAATAGTTTATTGCGAATGATTAATGAATCGCTATTAGATAATTACATAGCGGGGGTTTCTGAAGCTGAATCAGGTTTGTATTCGCAAATAGAATTTTATAAAGTACAGGCTATCTTGGCACGCACATACGCTTTAGCTCATATTACTAAACATCAGCTGGAAGGGTTTAATCTTTGTGACCAAGTGCATTGCCAGGCTTTTTGGGGGAAATCAGACGAAGCAAAAATTGTACAAGCAGTTAATTCTACCAGAGGGAAAGTTGTTGTGGATGAAGACATGAATTTAATTGTTGCTGTTTTTCATTCTAACAGCGGCGGACAAACAGTTAACTCAGAAGATGTGTGGGGAAAACCAACAACGTATCTGCGTTCTGTAAATGATTCATTCAGTCTTAAAATGCCCAACGCTCGTTGGCAGCGAAAAATACTTGTTGAAGATTGGTTGGACTATTTAAAAATAAAACACAATTATCCTATTAATGATACCAATGCGCGCAACTACGCTTTAAATTTTAAACAGGAAATACGAAAAATAAATTTAGAGTATGCTAACATAAAAGTTCCGCTAAAAAATGTGCGTGTAGATTTTCAATTAAAATCTACCTATTTTTCACTGGAAACTATTGGCGATACAGTTGTAATTAACGGCCGTGGCTTTGGGCATGGTATAGGTATGTGTCAGGAAGGCGCCATGCGTATGACAAAAGTTGGTTACAATTATAAAACTGTTTTAAATTACTATTATAAAAATGTGCATCTTATCGATTTAAAGGATTTGAATTTTTTTAGGGAGTAATCCTTATTTTCACCGCAAAGACGCTAAGACGCAAAGTTTTTTGTGGTTTAAGTGTTAGTAGAAGGGATTTAAGGCGCAAAGAAAAGTAAGGTGATGTATTATTTTCCCTCCTTCACAAGGAGGGACGTTCGCTTTAGCGGGCGGGGTGGTTTAACGTTGCACCACAATTTTTTTCGTGAGCACACCCTCGCTTGTTTTTATTTGTATGAAATAAATTCCGTTTTGTAAATTGCTTACGTCAATTTCATTTTCATCTGTTCTTAAGATTTCTTTATTCATCCAATCGAAAAATTTAATCTCAAATATTTTTCTGCTTTTTACAATTATTTTATCAGTTACCGGATTAGGGTAAACATCAATTAAATCTTCGGTTAAGTATTTAATACCATTTACTAATCCTCCTAGGCTATATTCTTTTACATAACATGTGTTGTAACCGGTTACATTTACCATTACCCATCCATACAAAGTATCATTTGTGCTTACATATCTTATACCAAAAAATTTGTATCCGATATTTACCCAGGTACTATTATTATTACCAGAGCCTGCAATTATCAAAAAATAACTAAGATAAGCTGAATTAACCAAAGAAGTATCGCATATAGTATCCATTGTATTATATTGTTTAAGAATATTCCAGGTATACCAAGTATTGAGGAAGGGATGCCAGAGCGAGTCAATATTTCCAAGAACAATCTTTGTTGCAGAATTTAAGGAAGAAACAGATAACAAATAATTAGTGCTACCAGGCGAAACACTATTAAAAGAATGTATTTGAATATCATTAGTCCCATCCTGGTTCATATCAATATTGTAATATTCATTTTGCCCATTGCTTGTATTTAAAAATGTGTCAGGTACAATATCATAATATTTTTGCCCTTGTTGTCCGGCAAGAATGAAATTGCTCTGCGAAAAAATACCGTTCGCAATACACGTAATTATACAAAGTAATATTATTCTGCTCTTTTTCATTGCCTATTCTCCACCTAAGATACAAAACATTATTTTAACGACCACGTATAACTCACAAACTTCATGTTTTACATATTTAATTATCTTTACCCAATGCATTTCCTCAACCAAATACCTTTTTTGCAGGTTTTACTTTCTTTGCAACCGTAAGCTAAAAAGCCTTGTAAATCACATAAATACATCCTTATTTTGTCTGTACGGAAATATTACGTACATTTGCATTATAAACTATTATCCATGAAAGCAACAGAAAAAACAAGGTTTGATACAAGATTACCCATTGAGCAAAAAAATTACTTTGAATACGCGGCAAACATAGGCGGGTTTAGAACGCTAACTGAATTCATTATTTTTTCCGTTCAGGAACAAGCCAAATTAATTGTAGAAAAACATAATTCTATTTTAGCATCAAAAAAAGATCAGGAACTATTTTTTAAAGCAATTATGAATCCTCAAAAGCCCAATGCCAACCTTAAAAAAGCTGCCAATCGTTTTAATAAAGAAGTGGCAAAAAAATGAACTATTTAACCGTTCCTTTAAACTCTTCTCATAGAAAGGAAAAATTTACTTGCGGAATTACCCTTCTTGACAATTACTTGCATACCCAAGCCAAACAAGATGTTAAAAGAAAACTCTCTGCCTGCTTTATACTCGATGAGGAAGATAATTTAGTAAAAGGTTATTACACGTTGTCAAGTGCTTCCATACAAAGAAATATTCTCCCGGAAGGACTTATAAAAAAACTTCCAGCTTCTTATTCTAATCTGCCAGCTACATTACTCGGAAGATTAGCAATTGATAATTCCTATAAAGGACAAGGTTTAGGAGAACTTATTCTAATGGATGCTTTGAAAAGAAGTTATGACTCTTCTGTTAGAAGTGTAGGTTCTATGGCAGTTATTGTAGACCCGATAGATGAAGGTGCGGTTAATTTCTATAAGAAATATGGCTTCATACTCTTGCCGGATAGTGGTAAGATGTTTATCTCTATGGAAACGATTTCGGAGCTATTTAAATAAAACAAATATACTCTGTGTTTCTCTGTGCTTCCTCTCCGCGTTCTCTGTGTTTAATGTATTATTTTTTTTCTACATTTACATAATGAATTTTCTCAACCAAATACCCTTTCTGCGAATTCTATTTCCGTTTGCAACGGGTATTGCAATTTGGTTAATTGGTAAGCAGGATGCGCCGCAAATTATTTTTCTAGCTGCTATTTACGGTATATGTGTTGCATTTTATTTATTGCTTGTTAAAAAAGCAAAAAATAGTGTAAAATTTATTTTTGGTTTAGCATTACAAATTTTCTTATTTGTCGGAGGATGGGAACTTTGCCAATACAATAACGAAAAAGAAAACCCCTGGCACCACACTCAGTTACTTTCTCAGGAGCCTGAATATTACGCAGGTTATGTAAGTGAAATACCGGTTGAGAAAAGCAAAAGCATAAAAGCCGAAATCGTTCTGCAATACGCAAAGCAAAATGGAGAATGGAAAAGCACTTCCGGAAAAATCATTGTGTATTTCGAAAAAAGCGAAAATTCCAAAAATATAGAGACAGGGCAGACAATTGTATTTTCCGGACAATTAAAAGAATTACAGGGTCCGCTCAATCCACATGAGTTTGATTATAAAAATTACCTCTCACTGAAAAATATTTTTTACACAAGCTATTTAAAAGAAAATAATTGGAAGATTGCCGACAAAGTAGAAACATTTTCATTTTTTGCTTCCACACAAAAAATACGCAAATATTTATTAGATACTTACCGGAGTAGCGGTTTACAGGAAAGTGAATTTGCCTTGGTGGCAGCGCTTGTACTTGGCTACGATGATGAAATTGATCGTCCGCTAATGAACGCATACTCACATACAGGCACTTTGCATGTATTATCCGTTTCTGGACTACACGTTGGGATAATTTATATTTTGCTGGGATATATGCTTGGCTTTTTAAACAAGCATAAAAAATTAATCTGGTTAAAGGTATTTCTCATTCTTACAGCGCTCTGGTTTTTTATTTTACTTTCGGGTTTCTCGGCTCCTGCTGTTCGTGCCGGACTGATGTTCAGCTTAATTTTAATTGGTAAAACACTATTTGAGCACGTTGAAACTGCAAATATTGTATTTGTTTCCGCATTTATAAGTTTATGTTACAATCCATTTTGGCTTTCCGATGCGGGCTTTCAATTATCCTATGTGGCAGTGCTTGGCATAATTTATCTGTACCCCTACTTTTACAATATGTTTTCCTTTTCATGGAGCTTTGCCGAAAAAATCTGGAAATTGTGTGCCGTTAGTATGGCCGCTCAGTTGGCAACACTTCCTATTACATTATATTATTTCCATCAGTTTCCGGTTCTATTTCTTATTACCAATTTGGTTTTAATTCCTGTTTCTATAGTTGTCATGTACGGAGGTATTTTGGTTTTAGTTTTTTCTAAGGTCAGCTTTATAGCAAAAGCATTGGTAGGGCTCACCGCCATCCTAATTAAATTCATGAATGGCAGCGCTTTGTTTTTCGACCAACTTCCCTTTTGTGTAATTGATAACATTAACCTTTCCATTTTAAATATGCTATTGATATATGTCTTGATTGTATTCGTGTTTTTAGCAATTGAGTACAGGTCGTATAAATTAGTATTGAGTTCTCTGGCTTTGGTCATCTTCATGTTTTGCGTTTCCCTATTTTTTGATTTTAAAACAAAGTCGACAAATGAGTTGGTAATTTATCATTCAGATAAAAGTAATGTGTTTGGGTTTTTTGATAAAAACAGTTACACGGAAATTTCCGACACAATTGATGAAAGATTGTCAAGCGCTGTACGCGAAAACAAAATTTATCATGATATTATTTCTAAAAGAGAAGTCAAGCTTGGAGAAACATCTTTGGTGATGGTTGGAAATAAGAAAATACTTTTTTCAAAAAACAATACAATAAGTCCAAAATTAATTGAGGCGGTACAACCTGATTATGTTTGGGTTCCTGCAACAACATTTAAAAACAAAAAAAAGTCCTCTACTCTATTCGAAACAACGAATCTTATTGTTTCGGGCACAATTTGGAATAAAAAGGCCCTTGAGCGATTAAATAATGCTTATTTGACAAGTATAAAAGGGGCTTTTATTTTACATTGATTCCAGTGCTTCAAGCTGCTCTTCCAGTTTTGCGATATTCTCGCTGATGGGTGAGCGCGAGCCCAAAAATCCGCGGCGCCGGGTGGCCTTGCGCGATTTGCCATGGGATTTTTTGCCTTTTTTGTTTTACTTTTTGGGCAAGCAAAAAGTAAAGTGAAAATAAAATAAAGGTGGACAGCCATTGTCTCTTTGAAATCAAAATAAGAATTCGCATAACTTCAGTAGATTTTAAAATCAACCAACTTTCCTCGTATCTTTGCGCTAATGACAATCAGAATAGGAAATAAAGTAAGATTCCTAAACGAGAAAGGCGAAGGCATAGTTACGCGCTTTAAAGATAAACTAAACGCTTTTGTAGAAGTGGATGGTTTTGAAATTCCATTCGCAATTAAAAATCTTGTTCTTATTGATACTGAAATAATTTTTTCTGAAAAAAAAACCAAAAACGAAGAAGTAAAAAACGAATCGGTATTTTTTGTCGTAGAGCCGGATCACGAATTATTACTTCTCCAAAACGAATTTAGTTTTTATCTATTAAACTCTTCAAATTACACCTTGCTTTATACCTATTGCATTAAAGATGAAAATCAATATCAGACAATGAAACAGGGTGAGCTTGGTCCTTTTCAAAAGTTATTACTCAAAAAGGTACAAAAGCACCAATTAAAGGAATTTGCTTACCATAAAATTGAAATATTATTTTTTAAGAAGCATCAGCATGTTTCTCAAATTCCGGTTGCAGAAATAATTCATGTGAGTGAAAATATTTTAAAACATCAGGACTTTATTCCGCATCAGGATTTTAAATTTTCGATTTGTGCCTTCACTTTAAAAGAAAATTTTAATGAAGGCAGAAAAATCGAGCAAAAATTAACCGCTTACGATATTGAACGACTTAGAAAAATAAAAGAAGTAAAACCCGAAGAGAAAAAATCTATTCCGCGTAAAAATCCGGCACTTTTAGTAGAAAAAGAAATTGATCTGCATGCCGAAAACCTAATGGAATCATTTAAGCATATGAGTAATTTTGAAATTATGCAAGTTCAGCTAAAACATTTTCAGCAGGAATTGGAAGAAGCTATTTCAAACAGGTATTACAAAATTGCTTTTATACATGGCGTTGGCAACGGAAGATTGAAGCAGGAAATAACAAATATTCTCAAAAATTACAATAGAGAAGTTCGCTTTCAGGATGGGGAATACAAACAGTACGGTTATGGGGCTACGGAGGTGTTTATTCTCTAAACTTTTACCGCAAAGACGCAAAGTTTTTTGTTTTGTATCCGGTATTAGTCGAAAAAGGCGCGAAGAAAATTTATTTTTTTGTTGCTTCTACAAAAACAGTTACACCGCAAGGAAAAGGAACAGAATTGAAAATTTTATTCTCTGCTTTCATCCAATTAAGAAATAATTTATTTGTAAAAGGATTAATCCCGGCAAGCTGGTCTTTTGGCGGGTGCGGAGAAGAAAATATTTTATTTTTCAGTCTTTGTACTAAACGAAAAATTGTAGTAGGAAAAAGCAAAATAAAGTTCCAATATCCTCCACGTTGAATTGTAAATCCGACTTTTCTCATTTTTTGTGTAAGATTGCTTTTTGTGTATCGTCTGAAATGATGGTGAATAATGTCATGCTCGCTCCACAAAAACATATAAGCAGGCACGAAGACAAATATTTTTCCACCGGGTTTAAGAACACATTTAAAACTTTGTAGTGCCTTCTCATCAAATTCTAAATGTTCAAGTGTATCTGAAACAATAAGCAGATCAAAAGTATTTTCTTCGAACTGCAATTCATTCGCATCCATTTTTGAAACGACTAACCCTCTATTTCTACATTTTTCTACAGCTTGGTCACTTATATCTACACCTGAAATATTTTCAAATCCAAGCTTTTTTAATTCCTCCAATAAAGGGCCTCCGCCACAACCCACATCAAGAATTTTAGAAGTTTTAGAAGTGCTTTTCAGTAAATTTACCAGCGTGTAGCGTCGAGCGACAAACCACCAGTTCCATTCTTCTGTCAGGTGAAATTTCTCTTCGAATTGTTTATCCACAGTAAATTATTTTATTGGCTTTATTGCCTCAGCGTAAACACTTACTCCGCAAGGAAAAGGCATTGCTTTAAAAATTTTGTTTTCAAAATTCATCCAGCTTATTAAAATTTTATTTGCAGTTGGACTAAACCCCGACAATTGATCTTTTGCTTCTTTTAAAGGGGAAATTTTATTTTTTAGGTATTGTAAAAATCTGAAAATACTTGTCGGAAAAAATACAGCGAAATTCCAATAGCCCTTCTGCGTAATTTTAAATCCGGCATCTTGCATTTTTTGGATTAAATTGGATTTGGTATAACGCCTATAATGAAGATTAACAGCATCATGCTCGCTCCATAAAAACATATAAGCAGGTACAAAGACAATTATTTTTCCACCTGGCTTTAAAATAGAAAACCAATTTTGTAAGGCTTGTTTGTCGTTTTCCAAATGTTCTAAAGAATCGGAAGCAATTAAAATATCAAAACTGTTTGGCTCAAAGTTTAAATTGTGTGCATCCATTTCAAATGCTTGCAATCCGCGTTGTTTACATTTGGCTACCGCTTCTGAACTGAAATCAGCACCGCTTATATTTTCAAACCCTAAATTTTTTAAATCGTTTAGTAAAGGTCCGCCGGCGCAACCTATATCAAGAATTTTAGATTTTTTATCTATATCCTTTAACAGAGCCAAAATAGTTTTTCGGCGCGAAATAAACCACCAGTTCCATTCTTCAATTTGATGGTATTTTTCTTCGTAATCTTTTTCCAAAATATCTATATTACTGCCTGACGACAAAAAATGGAACGCAGATGACGCAGATTGTTATGATTAAATATGATTTCTATACTTGGATCTGTTTCAACCAAAACACACAAATTAAAAACTCGTTCTAATATTTCTGAATATTTATTATTATCCGCGTTTATCATATAAATCTGCGTCATCAGCGTTCTATTGTATTTTTTAAACAGTCATTTCAGGCACATCACCATCAATGATTAATTTTCCGGCTGTTGCTTTTTTAATTTGCTCCACCGTAACGCCGGGCGCACGTTCAACTAATTTAAAACCGCCCTGAGGTAAAACATCATATACCCCAAGCTCTGTTACAATTTTTTTTATACAACGTATGCCTGTCAGCGGTAACTCACATTTAGGAAGTAATTTAGATTCCCCTGCTTTGTTTACTTGCTGCATGGCAACTATAATATTTTTTGCCGAGGCTACTAAATCCATAGCTCCACCCATTCCCTTTACCATTTTCCCAGGAATTTTCCAATTAGAAATATCTCCGTTCTCACTCACTTCCATTGCACCTAAAATGGTAAGGTCCACTTTTTGCGCGCGTATCATTCCAAAACTCATTGCGCTGTCAAAAATAGAAGCGCCTTTTAATAAAGTTACCGTTTGCTTACCCGCATTAATTAAATCCGCATTTTCTTCTCCTTCAAAAGGGAAAGGGCCCATTCCCAAAATTCCGTTTTCGCTTTGCAGCTCAACGTTTATTCCTTCGGGGATATAATTTGCAACCAAAGTTGGAATTCCAATTCCTAGGTTTACAAACATGCCGTCTTTTACCTCTTTTGCAATACGCTTTGCTATTCCGTTTTTATCTAACATTAAAAAATATTTTTATCTGTATTTAACTTCTAAATTATGAATTTCGATTAATGGTTTTAAAAATTCTTCTAAATCATAAACGCAAAGCTGAGAAGCCGCATCGCATAAAGCTTTTGCAGGATCGGGATGTGTTTCAATAAATACACCATCAACACCACTTGCAACACCGGCTCGTGAAAGAACAGGTAAAAATTCTCTCGCCCCACCTTTTACATCTGAACTCGGAATGCCATATTTACGGACACAATGAGTAATGTCAAAAACTACAGGGTATCCAATATTATTCAGATGAAAAAAACTCCGTGGGTCAACAATCAAATCGTTATACCCAAAAGTATAACCGCGTTCGGTTAAAATAATATTATCATTACCTGACTCAAGCACTTTTTGCACAGGATGCTTCATGTTGTCAGGCGCAAGGAATTGTCCGTGTTTAATATTTACAACCTTACCTGTTTTTGCAGCAGCAACCAACAATGTACTTTGCATACACAAGTATGCCGGAATTTGTAATACATCACAAACCGCTCCCGCTGCTGCGGCCTGATCGGGATAATGAATATCGGTTAGAATTGGAAAACCAAATTGCTCTTTTACTTTAGCTAAAAGTTTTACGCCTTTATCTAAGCCAGGTCCATCGTAATATTTTAAACTGCTACGATTATCTTTTTGGAAAGATGATTTATAAATGATTTTTATTTTCAAGCGCTCAGAAACTTCTTTTAGTTTCTCGGCGGTTTTCATCATTATACTCTCTTCTTCAATAACGCAAGGACCGGAAATAAGAAATAGCTCCTTACTTCCGCACTCTATATTTCCTACTTTAACAATTTTTTTGCTCATGAGTGTAAAGGTACGTTTATTTACCGAATTTATTCTTTAATGCCGCCAAAGCCGAATTCATATCATTGGCATCATACGTGATTTCCTCCTTTTTAGCCTTGGTAATTTTTTCTGCCGATTTATTATCGTTTCCCTTCATTGACAAAGCAATGCGATTACGTTTTAAATCTACTTCAAGTACTGTCACCATAACTTGCTGCGATACTTTTACGATTTTATTTGGGTCATCAACAAAGGTATCTGAAAGATGAGAAATGTGC
>CAZZEI010000067.1:0-15774 GCA_964653165.1 uncultured Flavobacteriaceae bacterium
AAGGAATTTATGATTAGCGGATAATTTTCCGTGTTATTTTTAACCCGAAGAGCTTTTAGTAGTTTTTCTATTGTTAAGTGCCAACAAAACAAAGCCATCATATAACGTTTGTTATTTAGTAATACTTCAGCGCTGGCCCAAGAGTCATCGGCTTGTTCTAACCAATAAGTTATGTGCTCTTCTTTTGTCATTACCTCTGAACAATTATTTTTTGTTGAAAAGAATAACCATTACCTATTACTTTCAAACAGTACAAAAAGAAACAGCTCGGTTATTTTTTCTTCCTCTTAAACATCGAAGGAATATTACCCAGAAAATCCAGAATCTTTTTAAGCACATCAAAATAAAGCGTAATCATTAGTGTAATAGACATACTCCAGATAACACATATATTAAACCAAAATGTTTGGTAGTAATGCCCAAAGAATTTTTTTTGCGGAGCGTAAAAATGTGCACTGCCATAATTATTATCAGGGTCTAAATAAACAGGGTTGGTACGCTGAATAAGTTTGCCGTCTTTCTCCAAACATTTTTCACCCAAATCATTTTCGTTTTTAACTAAATTATTTAACGACTCGTTTTCATAATCATCCTGCAATTTTATAAAAGCAGACTTTTGCGCCTCTGTCTGATTCAGCTTACTTACCATCTCCCCCTTTTTGTCTCTCGCCTTTTTATCCCTGTCAATGTAAAACTGACGTAAAGTTTTTTTATCGTTCGACGGGTTGTTTAAAAATACTCTTGCTGCCGAAAGAACCTCATTGGTAACTTTACCCAAAACCAATTTATCTAAATATTGAAAAGCAGGTGCTTTTACTTTTGCACTATGGCACTTTGCTTCTTTAATAAACTCATTTCTTAACAAGGTAATATCCTTTTCCAGTCCTTCCTTTTTTGTAACATCGGTTAATTCCTTTTCAACCTTTGCAATTTTTTCGGTCATTTTATCAGCCCAATACGATTTTTTATACCCTGCCTCTTCAATAGCTTTATCAAGTGTGTAAAATTGTTTTTCGTAAGCATTAGCCTTAAACTGATTTACCGCAAGCGCTTCAAAAGCCCAACGCGATGCCATAACCTCACCTGCTATTGGAACGCCTCCCTGCATAGCAAGAACCGGATTCAGTTTATCGAACTTAACCATAACCCCACTCAATAATAATTGAGGGATAATTAAAAACGGAATTAAAATATAAATAGTAACAGCCGTATTAAAGCTGGAAGAAATATTTAGCCCTAACATATTGGCAAAACAAGAAGCTGTAAATAAAACCAACCAATAATCTACCCACATACCATTAATGCCAAGCAAGGAATTACCTACCAAAATAAATGTTACCGTTTGTATGGCAGAAAGCAAAAACATAATACCTATTTTAGAAATTAAATAGCTGCTTCTACTAAGATTAAGAAACGATTCGCGCTTTTGTATTTTACGGTCGCGAATAATTTCTTCGGCACTAACGGTTAGTCCTATAAATAATGCCACAACCACGCTCATAAACATATAGGTGGGCAGGTTTTCGTTATCACGAAAAACATATCCTCTGGTTGTATCTACATCGGTATTAAAATACCTCACAAAAAAAGCTAAAATAAATGCCAATACAGGAGCTTCGAGTAAAGTAATGGCAAGATACTGGGTGTTGGTTAATTTACTTTTTACATCGCGTATAGTAAATGTAAGAAACTGTTTAAACCGAGAAGGAACGTTAAAAGCACTTTCCGGAATTTCTGTATGACCGGTTATCTTTTCAATTTTGCTTTCAATCAATTCTCTGTAATGCGAATTCCATTCGGGTGGAGACATTTTTCGCTGACTGGTTGGATGGCCATACTCGTCAACTACTTTTGTTTCTATGATATTAAAAATAAGTTCGGGGTTAACGTTACCACAACTTATACACTCGCTTTCCTCACTGTTAACGTGACTAACTAATCGTTTGAAATAAATTACCGCATCAACCGGGTTGCCATAATAAATTGGATAACCACCAACGTCAAGTATCATCAGCTTATCAAACATTTTAAATATGTCGGACGAAGGCTGGTGAATTACAACAAAAACTAATTTTCCTTTTAAAGAAAGCTCTTTTAAAAGGTCCATAATATTTTCTGAGTCTCTTGAAGATAAACCGGAAGTTGGTTCATCAACAAATAAAACGGCTGGTTCGCGTATTAATTCTAAACCAATGTTTAATCGTTTACGCTGTCCGCCCGAAATTGTTTTTTCCAAAGGAGAACCAACTTTTAAATCAGTGGTATGCTCAAGCCCAAGGTCAGAAAGTGTTTCTTTAACCATGCCGGTAATTTTCTCATCCGTAAAATTTCCGAAACAAAGTTTTGCGTTATAAAATAAGTTTTGATAAACTGTAAGTTCTTCAATTAATAAATCGTCCTGCGATACGTGACCAATTACACCTTCAATTTTTTCTTTTTCGGTGTGAATGTTTACTCCGTTAATTAACACCGCACCGCCGCTTGGTATTTCGTTACTGTTTAATACATTTAATAAAGTTGATTTACCGGCGCCCGATCCGCCCATTATACCAATGAGTTTACCGCTTTCTTCGCTGATATTAATATCGCGCAAGCCCAATTTTCCTCCCGGAAATTTATATTCCAATTTTACAACCTGGAAAGAAACTTTTGAACTTGATTTATCAGCTAAAAATTTACTGATTACATCCGAGTAGTAAATAGGTTTTACTTTGGTGCTTCGTATAGATGAGCCGGGTGTAAAAATATACATCTTCTCGGGTTGCATAGCTTGACCGTTAAGCTGTAACTCTTGTGTGCCGCTTAACTTAATTGCATACATACCCACACTTGGAATAGAAATAACCCAAGCACCAATACCCGGATTAAATGTATCACAAAAAATATGTTTGGTATTTTGAGGAGCGTACTCTTTGTTATTGTTAATTACCAGCAGATACTCTACATCAGGAAATTTTTCCGATTTTTCTTCTACAAATGATCTTAGACTAAGATACTCTTCACCGGGAATATTAAATGTTTCGGCAACAGTTGTAACAAACTCATTCTCTTGCTCAGATATTTCGTTTGATGAGCAAATAAACTCAAGCAAGCGAACAAGCACAATTACTTTCTGGTTTTGCTCAAGCTCTTTATTTATCTCGGTACATATTTTTAAAACCTTAACTGAGTTAAGCGAAGTTCTTTTTGCAGAGCCGTCTTTCTTTTTAGAAACAGAGTGGTGCGATTCAAGATATTCATCAAACAAAGCAAGGTATTGGTCAACCAATTCCTGGTTTAATTGCTGCTTTAAAAACGATTGTACTATGTTGCGGCCTGTATTTGTAATTCCATCAATACGGGCGATGATGGCAAATAATTGCATTAAGGCACGAAGTATTCTTTCGCTCATACGTAAGGGTTAAAAACAAACCGCAATTTAAAGATAATTGTTAAAAAAAGAAATTTTACTTCTTAGAGGCTATTATCTCCTCTGCCCAGGCCAGGGCTTCTGTTAAAGTGGCAAATAACTTGGTTGGAACGATAGGCTTATAGAGCATAATAAAGTTATTTGCCGACAGGCGAGCGGCCGTATTAGTTGTAACAATGGCCATTGCCAAAATTTTATGATTCTCGGTATTAAGCTGACTTCCCATAAAGCGAAGTGCCTCTGTTGAGAATATGTATTTCTCGCCAACATTGTGAATTACAGCAGAAGGTTGGTTATTATTGAGTTTTTGAATAGCATCGATTAATTGAATGCCTTTATCCACATTCATCGGTTCTTCATTCAGGTAATCAACCTGGGAAATATTGGGTTTCACCAATGAAACATCGGCAAAAGACAGGGCTATTTTCTCCATTACAATCATTAGTCAAACTTGATTCGTCGGATAAATATACGAATTTATCTTGACTAATCAAAACTTCACCTGTAATTTTAGGTTTAGCTGCCTGTTTGTAAGATAATTGGGAATGGCATACTGGCGGTTGGTAACATCCTTAATCCAGGTATAAGAAACGGTGTTATTTATCCCCAAAAGGTTCCATACTTCAAGGCTGATCCATGCAGCTTTTACAAAGCGTAATTTGTTGGTTTTTGAGAGTGGTTCATCCTCCTTTACTAAATCGTACGAAAAGCCAATATCCACCCTTTTATAGGAAGGAAAACGAAAATCATCACTCATAAAATACTTTTTATGGTTGGGAGGAGTTACCGGAAGTCCGCTTCCATAAATAAGACTTAAATACATTTTACACTTAGGAAGCTTGGGTAAATAATCCTGAAAAAACATACTAAAAGTGACCAGCTGGTCGGTTGGACGAGGGATATAACCAGTGGTATGTAAAACACTGTCTTTTAGCTGAGTAACTGAAACTCCGGGGTTCCAAACTTCGCCGTTTACATCGGTATAAGAATAATAGGAAAGTCCCTCTATTTTTTCGCGGGTTTGCATCACACTCATGCTAATCCACGACTCAGTTCCTTTAATAAATTCTCCATTAAGGCGCATATCTAAGCCTGTTGCGTAGCCTTTTGAATTATTTGTGGCAAAATAACGCACACGTACATTATCAATATCATACGGAACAAGGCGGTTCATTTCCTTGTAATACAAGGCTCCCATAAATTTAAAAGGTCTTGTCCACATTTTAAAATTCAAATCACTCGAAAGAACATAATGAATTGATTGTTGTGCTTTAATGTTTGGATTTACATTCCCGTAAAAATCGCGCATTTCGCGGTAAAAAGGTGTTTGGTAATAATATCCGTAAGAAGCTCGAAAAACCCAATCGCTTTTCCAACTTGGTAAGTACGCCATTGTTACCCTAGGAGAAATAACATTCTCCTCATTATACGTCCAGTAATTACTACGTACGCCGCCCGTAAATGTAAAAGTTGAATTGTTTTTAAATTTTTTATTCCAGATGTATTCTACATAGCCCATAATACGGCTCGATTCAATATTATTTTTTGTTCTGATTGCATAAGGTAAATCAACAAGCTGCGGGTTTCCATGCGGTATACTGTAACCGGCAGAATCATTGTAATTCCACTCATTTAATTTATCTTTAATTATTTCGTGCTGAAAACGTGCGCCCCATAAAATTTCGTGATTGCGTTTCATGTAACGCCCTTTGTGCTCAGCATTGATTATGGAAGCATCCAAATAATTTCTTCCGTGATTAATATACGTTCCTATTCCTCTATTAAAAGCAACTCCACCAAAATTAGAGCTTCCATAATCTGTCACTAATTCGTCAATGTAATATTGCCCCTGTATGGTAAAAGTTTCTTCTTCCAAATCTTTATATGCTGAAACAATAAATTTTAAACGCAGACTATCTTTAGGTTTGTAGGTAGCTGTTAAAGCGCCAAAATAAGTATTGTATTTACTAACTTCTTGTCCGTCAAAATAAACTTTAAAGCGCATAGCTTGCTGAAAAGTTCCAAAGGTTGTTTCTCTGTCGGTTGGCACAACAAGAAATTTATTTCCTGAAATACCGGTGAGAATTTCCATGGAAAATTTTTCGGTGAAATCAAAATTCATTAAACTTTGTACGTCGTAAAAGCTGGGTTTGTATTGTCCTTTTGTATCCAGTGTTTTTAAAAGATATTGCGTGCTGCGATACCTTCCTCCTACTTGCCAGGAGAAAAGTTTGTTTTTACTTACGTCTTGCAAATGAACGCTTCCGCCTAATAGTCCGCCGCTTACAGTGCTACTAAAATTGCGCGGTTTTCGATATTGAACATCGAGCACCGAAGACATTTTATCACCGTACTTTGCTTCAAAACCACCTGAAGAAAAATTAATTCCCGAAACCATATCTGGGTTAGGAAAACTTAATCCTTCCTGCTGGCCGCTACGCACTAACTGGGGACGGTAAACCTCAACATCATTTACATAAACAAGATTTTCGTCGTAATTACCTCCGCGCACCGCATAAGCCGAACTTAATTCATTGCTGCTTTGCACTCCTAAGCCTTGCGATAAAAGTAATTTACTTATATCGGGGTTTGGTCCGGCCAGTTTAAAATAATCTTTTGGCTCGATAAAAATAATATCCACTTTTCGGTTTTCATCAATAATATTTACAGGATTTAATTCATTTTTAAATTTTAATTTGGGATTGATTGTTACTTTTTCGCCGGACTTTGCATTTACTTTTTGTGTTTGCGTATTAAAGCTAAGATTAAAAAAAACAATTTCAATTTCTCTTCCGGCAGGTATGGTTATTTTATACGCACCCGTAGAATCGGTAAAAACAGATTGTATGGTTGATCCGTTAACAGCAACTTGCACATCTTGAACAGGAGTGCCCCCATCGTCAAAAACTTTACCGATTAAAGTAGCTGTTTGCGCAAAAGAATTGTAGGTATTGAGGAATGGGCCGATAAATAATAACAATATGTAGGAAAATCTTTTCAAAGCCTTCTATAAACGTGCGTAAATTACAAATATTGCCCGAAACATGACTGTTTGGAGTATTAATTTTAGTATGGCACAGGGTTTGTATTTATTGGGAAACAAAAAATATGAAAAACATAATCAGTACAACAGTTATTGTGATTGCACTTTGCGGTAAAACACTTTTTGCTCAGCAAGAAATTATTGCCCAAAAAGCAACTTTACCTACTCCACTTTTGCTTTGTAAACTTGAATACAAAGCAAATGCATTACCTAAAAAAACAAATAAGATCTACCTTCAAAAACAGGGACGCATTATTAACCTTAACGACAATGAAGTTATTGTAAAAAGGAAATCAGTTGGGCAAACAATCCCAATAGCTAACGGGACAATAGAGGTGAAAGCTTTTCCTAATCCGGTTGTTTCTGATTTGACAATTATTATTACAGATGCGCTGGTTAGTAAATCAGTATACGAAATCCAATTATTTGATTTACTGGGGAAAAAAGTTTTTTCTCAAATTTTTTCAGTAAACCAAAACATAATTAATCTGGATGGAATTACTGCCGGCACTTATGTTTTGTATGTACAAAAAAACAGGAGTCCGGTTTTGCAGGAGAAGCTTATTAAACAATAAGCTGAACAATTTATTTTAAAACCTTATGATTACTTAAAACCTGATGATAAAGATTTTCGTATTCGAAGAGTATTTTAGAAATATCAAAATCAGAAGCGCGTTTGTAGGCAGCGTTTTTAAATTGCGTTAATTTTTTTTCGTCGGAAAGTATTTCTATTGCGTGATTTGCCATACCATCAACATCACCTACATTACACATATAACCGGTTACACCATTTATATTTAACTCCGGTAAACCACCTGTGTTTGTACATATAACAGGTATTTTCATTGCCATTGCCTCTAACGCAGCCAGACCAAAACTTTCAGTTTCTGAAGGAAGAATAAATAAATCAGAAATAGAAAGTACTTCTTTTGGGTCGGCAATTTTACCCAGAGAAATAATATCTCCGCAGGTATTTAATTCTCTGCATAATTTTTCAATACTTCCGCGTTCAGGTCCGTCGCCAACCAAAATTAATTTACAAGGTAATTTTTGCCGCACTTTATCAAATACAAGCAACACATCTTCAACCCTTTTTACTTTTCTGAAGTTTGAAACATGTATCATTATTTTTTCTCCATCGGGAGCATAACGATGACGCTGACACTTATCGCCATCTATTTTATATTCTTCTAAATTTATGAAATTAGGAATTACTTTAATTTCTTTTTGCAGTGCAAAAATATTTTCCGTGTCGCTTTTTAAACTCTCCGAAACGGATGTTATTGCATCGCTGTTTTCTAATGAATATTTAATTACAGGGAGAAAAGATAGATCGCGACCAACAAGCGTAATATCTGTTCCATGCAATGTTGTGATAAACGGAATAAAAACATTTTGAGCTGCCAGAATATTTTTTGCCATCAATGCTGCAGAAGCGTGTGGTATTGCATAATGCACATGTAATAAATCTAAGCCCTCGTATTTTACAACATCAACAATTTTACTTGCTAATGCAGATTCATAAGGTTGGTATTCGAATAAGGGATAGTCAGATACAGCAACCTCATGATAAAATATATTTTCGGTAAAATAGCTTAACCGGAATGGCTGGCTATAGGTTATAAAATGCACCTGATGCCCCTTTTTTGCCAAAGCTTTACCTAGCTCAGTAGCTACAACCCCGCTACCACCATAAGTGGGGTAACAAACAATGCCTATTTTCATTGCCATAAAGGTACCTTTTTTATTGCTTAGCTAACAGCGAGGTTGCTAAAACATTGGTTCTTAACGGTTTCAACATAGCTTTGTTAGTTAAAAATTTGGTTTTGGGCGAAAAAATGGTTGTATTTATTTCAAATACCTTACCTTCGATACCCAACCTTTTGAGTATTAATGCAATCTATAATAAATAGTGAGAGTTTTGTTTCTATAAATTAAAACCTGATTATATGAATAGGATTTATGTTTTTCTTTTAATTTCTGCCTTAGGACACCAAGTTCTTTTTGCGCAGAAAAACGAAAATCTATCAAAGGCTGAGTTTGCCGTTTACAATCAAAAAAGATTGAAGGAAACAGCTGAGCAGCACAGAATGGTAAAAGCATATTTTTCTCCTGAAGCCAACGCAACTATTATTTCGAGTGCTGTTAAATTGGCTAATGTAAGTGAGAATGATAAGAAAGCTTTTACTGATATGTTAAAGGAAAAATATTTGTATAGCGACAGAAATGAAATTCTTTCAAAAATAAATCGTAACGAACTAAATGACGCAAATGTTAATGCATACATAAAAGGAAAAATAAACGAGTACGCATCTTATTACCAAGGAACCTATTTACAAGGAAAAACAACTTTATTAGGTGAGAATGCGCCAAAAGTAAAAAGAGTTGGCAACCATGAAATTGAGAATTATTTATCTTCTAAATTGGGTACTCCGGTTGTTATGTCGATTGCATGCGGTAATTCTGATTTTGAATTAAATAATTTTTCAGGATGGGCTGGTGCTAACTATAATACCAGTAGCGCTTTTAATTGCGGAGCAGGTACTCCAAACCCAATGCCTACTGCAGGATTTGGTTATACAGCAATGAATACTACTACTGACGAACACGGCTTATGTAATGGCGGTAATGACCCTACTGTTGTTACGGCTGCTTTACCAACCGTATCTCCATTTGGAGGTACAACATCATGTCGTTTAGGAGATATTTCGAATGGATGTGGAGCCGCAGAAATGACTTTCGATTTTGTCGTTACTTCTCAAAACACAAATTTTACTTATTACTACGCTGCAATTTTATATGACGGGCACGTTGCAGCAGATGCACCAAAAATTTCAATTGCAATGACAGATATTACAACCGGACAGCCAATAGGGTGTGCTGCATATTATATTGATGCTACGCAGGCAAGTGGTGCCGGTAGCGGGTATTTATCTGCCGACCCATTAGCACCTGGTATTTATTATAAACCATGGTCAGCTGTATTTGTGCCATTAACAGCATTTATTGGAAAAACTGTGCAGATACATTTAATTACTTCAGATTGCGATGGTACTGCCCATAAGGGATATGCCTATTTCGATGTTTCTTGTGCTCCATTTGAATTAACAATAGCTCCATTTGGTACATGCGCCGGTGGAGGTTTTACCATAACAGCTCCTACTGGTGCAGCTTCTTATACATGGACATCTATTGGTCCTGGTACTTTTCAAGGTGCAACAAATGCACAAACAGCAACTGTTACGGCTAGCGGAAATTACCAGGTAACAATGACTGCTTTTGGTTCTGCTTGTCCTTATACGCTTGATACCGTTATCACAATTTCTCCAACAACTTTACCAATTGCTTTATTTTCGTCAACTCCTGTTTGTACAAATACACCCATGCAGTTTACCGATCAATCAAATCCAAATGGTGGCGCACCATTAACAGGTTGGACATGGAATTTTGGTAATGGAAACACTTCCACCCAACAAAACCCAACAAATATTTATACAAGCTCCGGAACGTTCACCGTAAGTTTAACGGTTACTAATGGCTGTGTGGCCACTTACACAAATACAGTTATTGTTTTACCAACCCCAACTGTTATTGTTGCAAACATGGGTCCTTATTGTCCCGGTGATGTTGTACCCTCGCCAACATTTACAAATAACCCCAATGACCCTGCAACAACTTATGTTTGGACTAACAACAATGGTTCAATTGGCTTAAATAACGGAGGTTCCGGTATACCACCTTCATTTACTGTAAGCGCAAATAATTCACTTGCAAATATGCAAGGTGTAGTTACAGTTATCCCAACTTTAAATGGTTGTGTTGGTCCGCCGGCAAATTATACGATTACAATTAGACCAACCCCTTTTGTAAATTATATTCCTGATGTTGAATATTGCCCAAGCGTAAACACAACGGCAATAAATTTCACATCAATTCCTGCAGGTCCAACTACCTATACTTGGGTTAATACAAACACAGCCATAGGTGTGGGATTAGTTTCTACGGGAACATCAGGGAATATTGCATCCTTTCTCACAATAAATACGAGTACTACAACTGTTTCAGGTACAATTCACGTTATCCCAAATTTAAATGGATGTTATGGACCCGACTCAACATTTAACATTACAATTAACCCATTGCCTACACCCTCATTTTACGTGAATACAGTTTGTATTGGCTCTCCAACAAAGTTTACAGATCAATCGTATGTAGCAAACGGAACTATTGTTGGTTGGGCATGGGATTTTAATAATGACGGAATATTTTTAGATGCTAGCAGTCCAAACCCGCAAACAATACTAATTCCTGCAGGTCCACATACCATTGGATTAAATGTAACCTCAAACAAAGGATGTAGAAATCAAGTGTATGAACCTGTATATGTAAACTTCCCTCCTAACCCTAACTTTGTTGGCGATGATTTAATGGGCTGCCCGATACATCCTGTTAATTTTACTGAAAGTTCTACCGCACCACCTCCTGCGCAATTAATTTCATGGAGCTGGGATTTTGGGAATGGACAAACTTCCGTAAATCAAAACCCAACGGTTGTTCTTTACAATAATAGCTCTCCAACGCAGGTTATTAAGTATAACGTTTCATTAACTGTTACTACTGATAGCGGTTGTTCTGCTTCTATTACCAAACCAAATTACATAACAGTTTATCCGCAGCCAATTGCAGGTTTTTACTGGAATCCGTACGATGTAGATTTGTTTAATCCAACCGTTTATTTTACAAATACATCAGTTGGTGGTTCGGGGGCAAACCCTATAAATTATTATTTTGGAGATGTGTTTATTGGATATCAGGATACAGCTAACTGGAGCAATCTAACAAACCCTACACACATTTATAACGATCAGATAGCTTATACCTATTATGTTACGCAATGGGTAAGAAATCTGTGGGGCTGTAAAGATTCTATCACATTGCCGGTTACCATAAACCCAATATTTACTTTTTACATTCCAAATGCGTTTTCACCAAACGGAGATAATAAGAACGAAGGTTTTAAGGGAACCGGTATCGGTATTGATCTTGAAACCTACAACCTTTGGGTATTTGACCGTTGGGGTAATCAGTGTTTCCACTCTAACGATTTAGAGGAGACATGGGATGGACGTGTAAGGCACCAGGGAGAAATTGTTCAAGAAGATGTTTACGTTTGGAAAGTAAAATTTAAAGACATTCAGGGATTAAAGCATGAGTACCACGGAATTGTTTCTATAGTCAAATAATTTGTAAACTATTTTTTTAAAGTCCCTCTGCATTTTGCGAGGGCCTTTTTTATTTTTTGTACCTTTGCGCCTCAGCAAAAATTAAAACAATTAAATATGTCAAGCAAAAAACCATTGGTGGGTATTATTATGGGAAGCGCAAGTGATTTGCCAATTATGCAAGCTGCTGCCGATATTTTGAAGAAATTTGAGGTTCCGTATGAACTTGATGTTATATCTGCCCACCGAACACCTGAAAAAGCTATAGCCTATTCTCAAAATGCTGTAAAAAACGGATTAAAGGTAATTATTGCCGGAGCAGGAGGAGCAGCTCACCTTGCCGGAGTAATTGCGGCATGTACACCTTTACCGGTTATTGGAGTGCCTATTAAAGCAAGTATTTCATTAGATGGATGGGATTCACTTTTATCAATGGTTCAAATGCCAAGCGGAATACCTGTTGCATGTGTAGCGGTTGATGGGGCGCAAAATGCGGGGATTTTAGCCGCACAAATGATAGCTACCGGTGACAGTAACCTCCTTGAGAAAATTATTAATTTTAAAGAAGAACTAAAAGCTAAAGTAATAGCAGGTTCTGAAGAAATAAGGAAGAAGAACATTTGATGAAGTGGTTTGAATGTTGGTTTAATACACCCTATTATCATCTTTTATACGGAAAACGTAACGATGAGGAAGCCGCTTTTTTTCTAACTAATTTACTTGCGCAATTAAAATTAAAATCCGGTGATCGGTGCTGGGATTTAAATTGTGGCAAGGGTCGCCACTCAGTTTATTTGAATAAAAAAGGTTTTGAAGTAATCGGAACCGACCTCTCAGAAGAAAATATAAAATGCAGTTTGCAAAACGAAAATGAAAAATTACATTTTTATAAGCATGACATGCGCAGTTTATTTTATGCCAACTATTTTGATGCGGTATTTAATCTTTTTACAAGTTTTGGGTATTTTAAAAGTAAACATGATGATGAGAAAGTTTTTCAATCTGTTTACAATTCGTTAAAACCCGGCGGATTATTTGTGTTAGATTTTTTAAACGCCGCGCTTACCATTGAAAACATAACATCAAGCGAAGAAAAGACAATTGACGGAGTTTTATTTAAAATAAATAAAAAGACAGAGGATGGCTTTATTATAAAGGAAATAAAAATAAATGAGAATGGAAAGGAATCCATTTATACAGAAGAAGTTCGGGCTTTTACCCTACCCGATTTTAAAGTACTGGCAGAAAAAGCAGGATTAAAACTAAAAGAAACTTTTGGGAATTACGCCCTGCAGCCTTTTGATGAAAATTATTCGGAACGATTAATTCTTATTTTTGTAAAGTAACAACGAATTACGAATAAAAAAATGTACACATTTCTTTATATAGCGCTTTTAGTTCTGCCTATTTTACTGGCGGGGTTTGCCATGTTTTATATTAAGTTAAGTGCAAATCGATTAAAAGTTATTCTTGCTTTTAGCGCCGCATATTTATTAGGCCTTTCCTTTTTACATTTAATTCCGGAAGTGTTCTCAGCTCAATCTTCAAAACAAGCCGGGTTATGGATACTGGCAGGATTTTTTATACAAGTGTTGCTGGAGTTTTTTTCAAGTGGCATTGAGCATGGTCACGCGCATATACATTCTGAAGACCATAAAATTCCTTTTGTTTTGTTATTTGGATTGTATTTGCATTCCTTTATTGAAGGTTTACCATTAGCAGGAATTTATAATGAAACTCAGGGTAATTCGTTGCTTTTTTTTTTAATGGGAATTACATTACACAATATTCCGATTTCAATTGCCTTTACCGGTTTGCTTTTACATCAACATATTTCAAAAAATAAAATTGTTTACTATCTGGTACTATTCGCAGTAATGGCTCCATTGGGTGCTCTTTCCGGACATCTAATTGAAAAAGTATACTCAGACATAAGTCAACTCTCAACCATTTTCACGGCCTTAGTAATCGGAATATTTTTACATATCTCAACAACAATAATTTTTGAAAGCAGTGAGAAAAATCACCGTTATCATATTAGTAAATTATTAAGTATTTTAATGGGACTCGCTTTGGCCTATATTCTTAGCACATAACCACGGAGGCATGGAGAACACAAAGGAACACGGAGATTATTTTATGTGTTATTGAGGTATATTAACAATAATTGTATCAGAATTTAATACAAAAGCAGGAATTTTCAATTCACTTTCATTTTTTGTATCAACTGCTTCCCTCTTTTTATATTTATAATGCCCAACAAGTTTTACGGATGCTCCAATACCAGAAAGCACAAACCATTTTTTAGGTGGCATAATCATACTGTATAACTCGGTAGTTGTACCTGGTTTTAATATCATGGTTTTAGTTCCGGTTTTAAAATCCTTAGGAGAGGCTTCTCTGTATTTACTTGATAAAAGATTCCACTTTCCCTTTCCATCAATCATAAAAGCACTGAAACTAAAGTAGAGCGGACAATTATTTGGGTTGGGATTATCTAAAATAGAAATTTCATACTCTTTATCTTTAGATTTATTAGTCATGCTAAATTTGACACCTCTATCGCCCAAAGAACCAAATGCAGTAAGCGTTAAATTCAACTTTAAATCCTTTTCATATTCCTTTGTATCTGCCGTAAGGAATAAATTAAAAAAGAAAATAATGCTAAGTAATTTTACTGTCTGTATCATATATTAAATTATTTACATTCCCCTTTTGCAACTTCTTCTGTCGCCTTTTCATGCCCTAAAGATGCAGCTTTTTTAAAATCCGCGCAGCTCCCGGCAATATCACTTTTATACTTTTTTGATTTTGCTCTATAATAATAAGCCCGTCCGGATTTTAGGTCATTTTCTATTGCTTTGGTCAAATCAATTTGTGCCATCTCATCTTTTTCCAACATAAAATAAGTTATTCCTCGTTCCAAAACGGCTAATTTATAATTTGGGTTTATTTTCAGCGATTCATTAAGATCATTAAGTGCCCCTGCATAATCCTTGGTATTGAATTTGCTTACCCCGCGCATATAATACGACTCAGTTGTTTTCTTTAAATCAAGTGCGCTATTACAATCTTCTATACATCCTTTATCATCCTCCAATGCATATTTCAATAATGCCCTATAATAAAAAGCTATTTCCTCCTTGCTGTTAAGTTGTATCGATTTATTCAAATCCTCAGATGAAGCACCATATTTTTTTAACCAATAATAATTAGCGCCACGCCAACAATACAACTTATCATCCTTAATTCCCAATGCAAGAGCCGAACTAAAATCACTTTCAGCTTCTTTATATTGTAACAATTGAAATTTACATAAAGCACGATTATAATAAGGCTTTGCAAACCCTGGGTCTAACTCTATACTATGCGTATTGTCTTCAAGTGATTTTTTATAATTTTTTAATTCGTAGTAAGCTAGTCCGCGATTATAATAGGCGGTCGAATATTTTGGGTCGCGTTTAATTACCGTATCATAATCAACAATGCTCTCCTGGTATCTTTCCAATTCAATATAATTC
Source organism: uncultured Flavobacteriaceae bacterium (assembly GCA_964653165.1). Taxonomy (GTDB): domain Bacteria; phylum Bacteroidota; class Bacteroidia; order B-17B0; family Aurantibacillaceae; genus PALSA-968. The sequence continues at coordinate 15,196 of CAZZEI010000067.1, forward strand.
AATCCTCTCCAAAAATAAGTGTCATAATGCTTTTTCATTGATAGAGCGATGTTGCAATCGGCTAAGCTTCCGGTATAATCACTCAGGTAATATTTAATCATACAACGGTAATAATAACTTGGCTCAAATTTAGTTTCCAATGCAATGGCTTTGTTTTCTAAAGCAAGTGCTTCATCGTACTTTTTAAGATGATACAAACAAGCTCCTTTATATGTATACGTATTGCTATAATCATTTTTAAACTGCAAAGAACTATCCAAATCGGTTATTGCAAGTGCATAATTTTTCAGTAGGAAATTACATAGACCTCTCCCATAATAAACATCATGATGCTTCCGGCCATAAGAAATACTTTTTGTATAATCACTAATGGCATCTTTGTAGTCGTTCATAGCATAACTACACAAGGCTCTATTATAAAACCCATATTCATTATTTTTTTTATGAAGAAAAATTGTATAAGATGAATACGCCTCTTTGTAATTCTTCTCTCGATATTCTTTAAAAGCCTTTGTAAAAAGTGGGTCCTGCTCATCAAGGTCTCTTTGTGCATTACAAAGCATAATCTGCAACAAAAAG
>CAZZEI010000068.1:0-15678 GCA_964653165.1 uncultured Flavobacteriaceae bacterium
GGGGTGAGGGCTGGAAAACCCACTCTACAATACCGTTACGATCTTAATTAAAACACTCCTACCTACTCACAATAACCTTCCTAACAGTAACCTCTTTCCCATTTGTTATAGTAACAAAATAAACTCCTGCCTCTTCTATTTGCATATTTACTTTTTGCGTGTTAGGTTTAGCGCTGTAAATAATATTTCCAAGTATGCCCGTAATTTTTATCTCATCAATATTTTTAGAACAGTTTACGGCAAAACTTCCAAAGCTTGGGTTAGGAAAAATTTCCGGAGTTTGTTTTGTTTTTATTTGGGTTACTCCAAATCCGCATGGTTGCATAATAACATTTACAGCTATTTGATCAAAACAATCACTTGTAACAGTATAAATTTGCGAAGCAACAGGGTAAAACACTATTCCATCACTAATACCGCCGCTCCAAGAATAAGTATTTGCGCCAACGCCTGAAAGAATCAACGAATCTCCTTGACAAACAGTAATAGTATCGTTGCTTGATGTTATAACGCCAGAAGCACTTCCGTTGTAATTAACTTGTAAAATCGTTGGCTGAACTGTAACATTTAATTTAGTGGTACAACCTTGCAGAGTTATACAATCAACTGAAAAAACATCACCTTGAGATGCGAATGTAGCTGTATAACTTTGACTCGTGGCGCCACTAATAGGAACCGTATTGTTTGGGCCATACCATTGGTATGCTGCAAATCCTGACGGTGCATTCATGACTGCGGTTCCCAAAGTTCCGCAAAAACTAGTAGCATTATAACCAAGGCTTCCGCAATTAGCACTGATATAAGCATAACAATAATGCCCTGAATAAATACAATCAACTGTTTCAAACTCTGCATAAACAGTTTGCCCAACATAAGTACTTAAATCAATTTTAACAGTACGCCATTTACGATAATAAGTCCATGGTACTCCAGATTGAGTACAAGTAGATATAGTTTTTATAAAAGATGTATCGTAACTTGCCTCTGTCGCATCAACATTATATTGAACGCACGAAGGATTACCAGCCGCAGTAAGTATATTTCCGTTTGTATCCTTCATTGACAATAAAAATGCAGCTTGCTCGCCAGGCATATGGGTGCCGTCATTAATTACAACAGCATATTGATATGAAAAAAGTGCGTTGGAACTATTTACCGTTATAGCATACCTTAATTTTTCACCAGTATAATTCTGATAGGCAGAACCTAACCTGATACTATTAACGCCATTTGAAGGAGTCATCGATAAATCAAATAATCCCGTATTAGGATTTTGACAATTTGGATCATATCCATTATTGAATGCTAAACCAATATTATTTGTTGCAGGGCCAATTGTGATTGACATAAGCACATGCCTATCTGTTGCAATTGTAGTCCCCATACAAGGATCGGTATTCAACATTATCGGAGTTCCTCCATTCCCATTAAACCCGGTCCCGGTATATATATTTACAGGATAAGGTAACGCATACATGTTACTGTTTGAAATATCACCAGTCCAGTTGCTATAGTTTAACCATGATAAATCACTATTCTGACAAAGTGAAGTTTGTATAGACTCAATTACTTTACCGGTATTCATATTTATTAAAGTAACTTTTTTATTGTAATATTCATCTTCCGTATGTTTATGATTTTGACCCACGAAACGCGCTCTTACCGCATTTACATACCCTTTAATATCTCCTTCAGGAATTCCCTTAGCCTTGGCTTCAGCAATTGCTTTTTGTTCATCAAAATCCTTTACCGTTAAGCTATTATTTTGTGCACGTAAAGTACAACCCGCAAAGAATAGTGCCAAAAAGTATAATTTCTTCATTATGCGGTAATTATGATACCAAATATACCTCAAAAAAGGGGCAAAAACAACAATTTATTAAGCATTTGATAATTTCCTTTAAATATTTAGCTTTGCACCCCAAAAATGAGTTGTAGAGTTAGAGAGTTATTGATTTGGAGAATTAAACCAACAATTTACTTAATTAATCTATAATTCAATAACTCTAAAAATCAATAACTGAAACCATGAACGATTACGTACTGTATTTAATACCCTGTTTGGGAATAATAGGTTTAATAGTAATGGCCATACAATCGGCCTGGGTTAGTAAGCAAGATGCCGGCGATGCCAAAATGCAAGAACTTGCAGGTTACATAGCTAATGGCGCTATGGCATTCTTAAAAGCAGAGTGGAAAGTGCTAAGCATTTTCGTTGTTTTTGCTGCAGCTTTACTGGCTTATTCAGGGACAATTCATGAAGTAAACGGTGTACACATACACTCCAGCTGGATAATTTCAATTGCATTTATAATTGGTGCTGTTTTTTCTGCAACCGCAGGATATATCGGAATGAAAGTAGCTACTAAAGCTAACGTTCGTACTACACAAGCAGCCCGCACAAGCTTAAAACAAGCTTTAAAAGTATCTTTTACAGGTGGAACAGTAATGGGACTTGGTGTTGCAGGACTTGCTGTACTTGGTTTAGGAGGTTTATTCATTGTGCTTTTATCCATATTCGGCGACTTAGGTGCTGATACAGTTAAAACAAAAACAGCCATAGAAGTATTAACAGGTTTCTCTTTAGGAGCAGAATCAATTGCATTGTTCGCTCGTGTAGGTGGAGGTATTTATACAAAAGCTGCCGACGTAGGTGCAGACTTAGTAGGAAAAGTTGAAGCAGGTATTCCTGAAGATGATGTTCGTAACCCCGCCACTATTGCCGATAACGTCGGTGATAACGTTGGTGACGTTGCAGGTATGGGTGCCGATTTATTCGGTTCGTATGTTGCAACTATTTTAGCTACTATGGTACTCGGACAAGAAATTGATGCTTCCGCAGATAAATTCGGAGGTATGTCCCCTATTCTTTTACCAATGGTAATTTGTGGATTGGGAATTTTATTTTCTATTGTTGGTTTTATGTTTGTCCGCATTAAAGATGATAAATCAAATGTACAGGGCGCATTAAACATGGGTAACTGGGCATCTATGCTAATAACAGTTGCTGCTTCTTATTTTGTGGTGATGTGGATGTTACCCGATACTTTAAATTTACGCGGCTACGAATTTTCTAAACTAAATGTGTTTTGGGCAATTGTTGTTGGTACTATAGTTGGTGCGATAATGAGTATTGTAACTGAATATTACACAGCAATGGGTAAAAAACCTGTGCTTTCAATTATTCAACAATCATCGACCGGACACGCGACAAATATTATTGGTGGTTTATCTGTTGGAATGAAATCAACTGTTATTCCGATTTTAACTCTAGCCGGTGGAATTATGGCCTCTTATTATTTTGCAGGATTATACGGAGTTGCAATTGCAGCAGCAGGTATGATGGCAACTACTGCAATGCAATTAGCAATTGATGCATTCGGTCCGATTGCAGATAACGCAGGAGGTATTGCAGAAATGAGTCAATTACCACCCGAAGTTCGAGAGCGTACAGATAATTTAGATGCAGTAGGTAACACAACAGCAGCAACCGGAAAAGGTTTTGCAATCGCATCTGCAGCATTAACATCATTAGCATTATTTGCAGCCTTCGTTGGTATTGCAGGAATTTCTGCCATTGACATTTACAAACCAAATGTTTTAGCAGGATTATTTGTTGGTGGAATGATTCCATTTATTTTTTCTGCATTATGTATTCAAGCGGTTGGTAAAGCTGCGATGGATATGGTACAGGAAGTTCGTCGTCAGTTCCGCGAAATTCCGGGTATCATGGAATACAAAGCAAAACCTGAATACGAAAAGTGTGTGGCTATTTCTACAAAAGCTTCTATCAGAGAAATGATGATGCCGGGTGCAATCGCATTAATCACTCCTGTATTAGTTGGATTTATTTTTGGTCCGGAAGTATTGGGCGGTTTATTAGCAGGTGTAACTGTAAGTGGTGTGTTAATGGGAATTTTCCAGAGCAACGCAGGTGGCGCTTGGGATAATGCAAAAAAATCTTTTGAAAAAGGTGTAAGCATTAACGGAGAGATGTTCTACAAAAAATCTGAACCACACAAAGCTTCTGTAACAGGAGATACTGTTGGAGATCCTTTTAAAGATACTTCCGGTCCTTCAATGAATATTTTAATTAAATTAATGTCGATTGTTTCTTTAGTAATCGCTCCATACATTGCTTCTACCGGCGGCGACAAAAAAATTGTTACCGAAGAAATTTTAAAATGCAATATTAATGGGGTTGAATATACTTGTACAAGTAAATCTCAGTGCGATAGCATTATGAATTTAGGAAAGGATACTCTGTCTGAATTAAGCGGAAATTATTTTGTGGATCAATCACACTCGTACGTTGATTTTGCTTTGAACCACAATCTTTCAAAATCAAAAAGAAGTATTGCAATTGACAGTGGAATAATTCAAATAAATAAAGCAGATTTAAAATCTTCTCACATTTTTGTAATGATGGGTATTAAATCTATTAATACACAGAGCAAGGACAGAGATGAACATTTAAAGACCAGTGATTACTTTCATGCTGATAGTATAGCAGTTTCAAAATTTGAATCGACAAGTATAGATTCAACGTCAGCCGAATACGATTACAAATACATTGCGCATGGTAACTTAACACTGCGCGGTATTACAAAACCGGTTGATGTTTGGTTTAACTATGTTGGTAAAACAGCAATGAAAGATAAAGAAGGAAACATAAAAGGATATATTTATGCTTTTGACGGAGAGGCTTTGTTTAACCGTATAGATTTCAAAATCGGTACCGAAAGTAAATCTCTTGGAAGTGAAATTAAAGTTCACATTAATTTAGAAACGTATCAGGAGCCTGAGAAGAAGTAAAATTTTTCTTTAAACAGAATAAATAAAAAGCTTTTCAGAAATGAGAAGTTTTTTTATTTTACGTTTACTTCGTATAAATTACCAGATGTTTCTATAGTATGTAATTTATCTGCGCTTCCCGTCATAAAAGCAGTTGCACCAAAATCAGGTTTACCTAATTGTTTGCATAAGCCTATTGCCATATCGGTTTCGTACAAAGCGCCGTTTGTTTCTACTGTATATAATTTATCATTGTTGTCCGACTAAATTTTTGTAAAAACGGGGAGAAATAAATCTACCCCGTTTTTTTTGTCAATTTTGCAGTGACTAAACCTTAGATTGACATGAGCAAAGCTAAAAAATTTGTCGGACAGCCGATACTGAGCCAGATATTGGATTGTATCCCTGAGGGTATTGTTACTGAAGTAACCCAAAGGGTTAGCGCCAATCGCTACTATAAGAAAATTCCTCTTAGGGTTCATCTGGTCAGTTTACTGTATGGCGTATTCACCTATTGTAATGGACTAAGGGAAGTCTGTGAGGGAATGTTAGCCTGCGAAGGGAAATTATCACACCTCGGTTTGGATAAAGCTCCGCCGAAGAGTACTTTTTGAGATGCAAATAATAATAGAGATTGGAGAATCTTGGAGGCTATTTATTACGGCTTACTCCGAAGATATGATAGTTTTATCTCGGACAGCCGGTTAAAGGGACTGAGTATAAGCAAGCTGAAAATCATAGACTCAACAACCATTCGTTTGTTCAGTTCTATATTACAGGGTGTTGGAAGAAATCCCAAAGACGGCTCCAAGAAAAAAGGCGGAATAAAAGTTCATACCTTAATGGATGCTTTTAGTGGGGTTGCAGATTTTGTTAGAATGACTTCTGCAAAAGTGCATGATAAAAATTTTCTCCCTTATCTTAAACTGGAGCCGCAAAGTTTTGTTGTATTTGATAAAGCGTACAATCATTATTTACAGTTTGACCGCTAGTCTAAAAAACAAATTTGGTTTGTAACCCGGATGAAGGATAATGCAGTGTTTCACGTAACCAAAGTTATTAACGATAAAACAAAAAAGAAAAACAGTAAAGGAGTAATTAAAGAGCAATACATTCTTATCAGTTACAAGGACAATAATGGCGAGATTCAGAAAGTAAAACTAAGGCGAATAACCTTTAAGGCTGATGACGGCAAGATTTTTTATTTTATTACCAATAATTTTAAAATATCTGCCCAGCAGGTTGCCGTGATTTATAAAAAGAGGTGGATGATTGAGTTATTATTCAAACAAATAAAACAAAACTTTCCGCTAAACTATTTCTGGAGCGAATCTGAGAATGGAATTGGGATTCAAATCTATTGCGTTTTAATAGCACAACTCTTAATGGTGGTAATAAAGAAGAAAGCGGAATCAAAAAAATCTTTCGCAAACATAATCACCGTGATACGACTTCATCTAATGAGCTATGTTGAACTTTTTGAATTTATAAAGGACACCTACAAGGCATGGAGAAAAAATCATAGTCCACCTGCCAGTCAGATGGCGTTTAAAATGAGTTAGGGCTCTATATTTTTAAAAACTTAAATTTTGATTGATTTCCGTATAGGGAAGTGAATTTTATTGTAATTTAGTCGGACAACAATGTTAAAAAATAGCAATTTTGGAATTTACCCCAACATTACTTTTGCCTAAACACATTTATTTGCGATGAACTATTCATTACCCAATTTTACTTTAAATGCAGGATTTAGATTTGGTGTAAAAAAACTAGACTAATCAATCTGCTGCCTAGTAATAAAATTAATAATCCAATTCCATATTAAATCGCTTTTTCATTTCTAACAAAGCCGGATTTTTTTGCATCATAGTTTCAAATTTTTCTAATGGAGTATAAGCCTTTTTTATTCCATTAGTTATTTTTTCTTCTATGCGTAAAGAGACAATGCTATTATTCAGATTTTTGCGCAGGTAATCTAAAAATTCCTGCCGCACCGGCTCAAAACTTTCTTTTTGCGCACTGTTTTCTATTTCTATAATTACTTCCGTCTCATTCTTAAGTAAAAGCATTTCTGGTCGCAACATAGTAGCCACTTGCTTTTTTCCTTTCTCCTGCATTAACTTTGCAAAATTAGTCGCTGTTAATTGCAATCTTTCTAATGTAAAAACTGTATCCGCAAGCGCAGCAGTTTCTTTTACCTCCACCACTACAGCCTGCTGCTGCATAGGTTGTTTAGCCTGTTGCAAACGAAAACCTGAGGTGAGATTAAGGTCTTTAAATAATGTAACGGGTTTATCTGTTGTTTTGTATTGTACGGTATCTTCCTTTATAACATTAACCGTATTTGTTATAACCTCTTTTTTCTCAACCGTTCTTGTCACAGGAATTGAAGATGAAGCGTTTTCCTTAACTCCAAAATCTACTTCATCGTTTTTTTTTTCTGCATCGGTAGATACAGCGTTTAAATAACTCATTTGCAAAAGAGCAATTTCAACATGTAGTCGCTGATTTTTAGCAGTCTTATAACTTACATCACAGCGATTAATAATTCCTAATGACTTCAGTAAAAATTGCATGTGACAAGCCGCTGCCTGAATTAAATATTTTTGCTTACTATTTTCACTTACTTCCATTAACTGAATGGTTGCAGCATCTTTACAAACTAATACATTTCTAAGATGCTCGCCAAGTCCGGAAATAAAATGATGCCCATCAAAACCATTATTAATTATTTCGTTAAAAGTTAATAAAGCAGTAGAAGTATCTTGTGTATTAAGGGCATCCGCTATTTTAAAATAATAATCGTAATCAAGAACATGTAAATTATCAATTACGGTTTTGTAAGTAAGTATATTTCCGCCAAAACTCACCATCTGATCAAACATACTGCAAGCATCACGCAAGCCTCCGTCTGCCTTTTGTGCTATTACACGAAGGGCTTCTGCCTCGGCCGAAACGCCTTCTGTTTTGGCAATGTACGCAAGGTGGGTAGAAATATCTTCTAACCTAATTCTGTTAAAATCAAATATCTGACAGCGCGATAAAATAGTAGGAATAATTTTATGCTTCTCGGTGGTTGCTAAAATAAAAATGGCATGTTTGGGCGGCTCTTCAAGTGTTTTAAGAAAAGCATTAAATGCAGCAGAAGAAAGCATGTGCACCTCGTCAATAATATATACTTTATACTGCCCTAACTGCGGCGCATATCTTACCTGATCTATTAAATTTCGTATCTCCTCTACTCCATTATTTGAAGCAGCATCTAATTCAAAAATATTTAATGATTGTCCACTATTAAAAGACACGCAACTATCGCACTTATCACAAGCCTCTGTATTATCCGTAAGCTTAAAACAGTTAATGGTTTTTGCAAGAATACGCGCACAGGTAGTTTTACCTACTCCCCTTGGACCACAAAACAAAAAAGCCTGAGCTAAATGATTATTTTTAATGGAATTTTTAAGCGTAGTAGTAATATGTTGCTGTCCTACAACGGTTATAAAGGTCTGAGGCCTGTACTTGCGAGCCGATACTACAAAACGTTCTTCCATTTTTATGCACTCCAAAGGTAAAATTTAAACAGTACTTTTGCGTTAAGAGTTTTTAACTATTGTGCATAATTATTTTGAGATACTTAGAAGACCTGCCACTAAGGTACTAGGGCTCCAAGAAACACAAAAATATCTTTGTGATTCTGATAGCTATCGGAATTCGTGGCTTTGTGGCCCTGCCTGCCTTTGTATGGTCTTTGTTTCGGCGGTCGGGTTTTTGGCGAAAAGAACATTGAAACTTCGTGTTTTCATGCTTTTTGCACTGTTATTTGCCTTTCCTTCATTCTCACAGGAACGTAAATTTACTATTTCGGGTGTTGTAACTGAAGAGGATTCTTCCACTACCATGCCCTATGTATATTTAATTAACCATACCAATGGCAACGGTACTATTACAGATTATAACGGACGATTTTCTCTTATTGCCGAAAACAGCGATACGCTGGTGTTTTCTTACCTGGGTTTTGCACGAAAAAAATACCCTGTATCGCTTATTAAAAACCTAAGCGACAGCACAAAAAAGCCATTAAAAGTAGTTATGCACCATATGGCGGTCAACTTATCTCCGGTTACAGCCTTTTCTTATAAAGTACGGCCAAACGAAGTTGATTATATGAAAAGGTACATTAAACAAACGGCTGCGCTAAAAGGAATTAATGCTATTGAAAGTCCTATTACTGCGCTTTACGACATGTATAGCAGAAAGGGAAAGGAAAAACGTAAGCTGCAGCAAATTTTTGAACAAATATTGATGCAGGAAGAGGTTGCCAAGAAATTTAATCCTGAAATATTAAGGCAGCTTACCGAAGATGAGTTTATTGATTATGATAAATTCAGAAGATATTGCTGGAGGATTAGCGATGAATATATTCTTTCGCATGATGGTTATGACCTTTATGCGCCTATTATGGATTGTTACCGGCAATGGAAAAGAGATGGGAAATGAAAAAGTTGGCAGGAGGCAGTGGCAGGAGGCAGTAGCAGGAGGCAGCAGCAGCCATTACGGGTTATTTATTTGGGGTTTCGGGTTAACAGCCTGAACCGAAATAAAAAATGGCTTTACACAACACGAAATATTAAACCAGAAATAATAAATACAACAGCAGGAAACTTTGAAATAAAAAATAGTTTTCCGTAGTTTTGTGAGATTTTAATAATAGAACGCAGATTTTTATGATTAATGTGAATGAAAAAAATAATATCCTCCAATCTATACTTATAAAATCATATTTTATTTTACTAATCAGCGTAATCAGTACTCCATCTTTTGGTCAAAATAAAAAAATTGATTCGCTCCTCACGCTCCTCAAAAAAGATAAAGAAGTATGCCCAACACCTTGCCCGGGAGATACTAACCGGGTAATTCACTTATATAAATTAAGTTCTGAATATTTTCGTATTGGTGCATACGATTCGTCCATCGCATTTTCTAATACAGCATTAAAAATTTCACAGCAATTAAATCCTCCCTATAAAAAAGGAATTACCAATGCTTATAACAATCTTGGAACCATAAATCGTGAACAAGGCAATTATTCCTTGGCGCTTGATTTTTACTTAAAAGCATTAAAGATTAATGAAGAATTAAAAGATAAAAACGGAATTGCAAAACAGTTGGGCAACATCGCAGTTGTTTATCATATTCAAGGCGATTATCACAAAGCGTTGGACTATTTTTTAAGCTCAATTAAAATCGGAGAAGAACTTGGAGATAAAAAGGGGTTAGCGGTCAGATACGGAAACATCGGAATTGTTTATAAAGACCAAGGTAATTATCCTAAAGCTTTGGGCTACTATTTAAAGGCAATGAAAATAGATGAAGAATTAGGAAACAAAAAACGGTTATTGAACAACAAAAACGTTTAGTGGAAGAAAAACAAAAGGAGATACTGGATAGTATTTATTACGCAAGGAGAATACAAAGTTCGCTTTTGCCCAATGAAAAATACATTGAAAAGAGTTTAAAAAGGCTGATGAGAAATTAAATGAAACGTCTACACAAACCTTTATTTAACTGCGTGACCCATTTTTTGAGTGGCTATCTGGTCTTAGCCTCTTGCTTCTGTTTTTCACAAAATACAAAAATAGATTCCTTTATTACCTTATTAAAAAAAGACAAACAAGATACAGGCAAATTAAATCACCAAACCAAATTAGCCCGCGAATATTTAAATATTGCAACTTACGACAGCACACTATTCTATAGCAACTCCGCCTTGCAATTAGCGCAACAATTAATTAATACAAGTCCCCAAATATCAAACCGAGTAAAAAAAAGAATGGCAGATGCTTATAATTATATAGGCGCAGTAAATTATTTACAGGGCAGTTATCCTTGCTCAATTGATTATTATCTAAAAGCATTAAAACTAGATGAAGAACTTGGTGATAAAAACGGAATGTCGAAACGACTCGGTAACATCGGAATCGTTTATATGGACCAAAGTAATTATTTAATGGCATTAGATTACTATTTTAAAGCGCTTACTATCAGCAAAGAGCTGGGAAATAAAAGCAATATAGCCATGTGGCTTGGAAACATAGGAATTGTATATAAAGAACAGGCTAATTTCGCCAAGGCATTTGACAGTTATTTTAAAGCATTAAAAATTGCGGAAGAATTAGGTGATAAAAATAAAATTGCTGCTATTTACGGCAATCTGGGACTTCTTTATATGGATCAATCTGATTATCCAAAAGCCCTGTCCTACTTTTACAAGGCATTAAAACTGGGTGAAAATTTAGGAGATTTAAATAGAGTTGAAATCCAACTTAGTAATATTGGCCTTGCTTACATGGAGCAAAAAGATTATCAAAAAGCACTCACTTGTTATTTTAAAGCATTAAAAATTGCGGATGAATTAGGAAATAAAAAATTAATAGCGATTAATCTCAGCAACATTGGGATTCTATACGATGAACAAAGGGATTATTCTAAAGCTTTAGACTATTACTTTAAAGCATTAAAAATAGACGAAGCATTGGAAAACAAAATAGGTATTGCAGTAAAATTTGGAAACATAGGCGCACTATATACAGACCAAAAAAAATTCAATGAAGCATTTACATATCTATACCGTTCACTTATACTTTCAGACAGTCTTGGAGCAAAGAACCTTGTAAAAAGTAAATACCAGGCATTAAGTACATTATACGAAAAATCAACCGTATCTCTGGCAGATTCTGTTGGGGGCAAGCTTTTAAACCCCGAGCAAATGCGTTTGCGTGCCTTATATTATCACAAACGTTATATTTCAATACGCGATACACTTTTTAGTGAAGAAAGCAAAAAACAATTGGTACGCAAAGAAATAAATTTTGAATTTGAAAAAAAGGAAGCAGAAGCAAAATCAGAGCAGGATAAAAAAAACGCAGTGGCAACTGCTGATGCAAAAAGACAACGCATTGTATTAATCCTTGTTTCTTTCGTTTTGTTACTTGTTGCAGTAGTTGCATTTATAATTTTTCGCTCGCTTCGTGTTACACGAAAACAAAAAGCTGTTATCGAAGCACAAAAACATTTGGTTGAAGAAAAACAAAAGGAAATTCTGGATAGTATTTACTATGCAAGAAGAATACAACGCTCGCTTTTGCCTAATGAAAAATACATTGATAAGAGTCTAAAAAGATTGATGAGAAATTAAATGAAAACTTATACTAAATATATTCTCTCTTGCCTCTTGGCTCTTTACTCTTGCATCTCCTTCGCACAGCAGCACACCATCAGCGGTTTTGTTAAAGATGCCAAAAACGGAGAGGCCCTTATTGGCGTAAGCATATACAAGCAAGGAACAACAATTGGTGTTGTAAGCAATGTCTACGGTTTTTATTCTCTTACTCTCCCTGAAGGGAAACATTCAATTGCATTTTCTTATTTAGGCTTTGCTCCAATCGCAAAAGATACAATGCTCACAAAAAACATAACCTTTAATATTGAATTAGCCGAGGATGGTCAGGAACTCGGAGAAGTTACGGTTAGTTCAGAACGCGAAGACCAAAACATTAAATCCATGGACATGGGTGTAGTTAAAATGGACATCAAAACGATTTCTAAAATTCCGGCGCTACTGGGAGAAGTAGATATTATACGAAGTATCCAATTATTACCCGGTGTAACAACCATGGGAGAAGGTGCAAGCGGTTTTAATGTGCGTGGCGGTAATACAGATCAAAATTTAATTCTTCTTGATGAAGCGCCTGTGTTTAACTCTTCTCACTTATTTGGTTTCTTCTCCATTTTTAATCCGGATGCAGTAAAAGATGTAAAATTAATTAAAGCAGGTATCCCTGCTCAATACGGCGGCAGACTTTCATCCATACTTGATATTCGCATGAAAGAAGGTAACAGCAAAAAATTTGAAATAAACGGTGGTATCGGAACAATTTTTTCCAGACTTTCTATTGAAGGTCCGATTATAAAAGATAAAATGTCGTTTATTGTCGCAGCGCGCCGAAGTTATATTGATGTATTGGTAAAACCAATCTTAAAACAAAAATACCCTGCACTTGCCAATGCTAAATTTTATTTTTACGACCTTACTGCAAAAATAAATTACCGTATAAACACTAAAAACACTTTATTTTTAAGCGGTTACCTTGGACGTGATGTGCTTGGCGCAGGATTCAATTTTAATTACGGTAATACCACAGGCACCCTTCGCTGGAATCATTTATTCAACGATAAATTATTTCTAAACACAACCGCATTTTACAGCAATTACAATTATGGCTTAGGATTTACAAACGAAAGCAGTGATCAATCATTCACTTGGACATCCAAAATAGTTAACTACAGTTTGAAACCTGATTTTTCATTTTACTTAAACAGTAAAAACACTATTCATTTTGGTGGGCAAAGTATAATGACCCAGTTTCAACCGGGCAATACTGAAATTACTTCTGATGGAGCTACCAGCACAGTAACGCTTCCGTTTAAATACGCAATGGAAAATGCTTTGTATGCCGGCGATGAATACAAAATAAACACACGCTTTAGTGTAGAAGCAGGTTTGCGCTATTCTCTATTTAATTATATGGGAAAAGGAAATGCGTATAATTTTTATGACAGTGTTCCAAATTCTCATAAGCGTTTTAAAGACACTGTTTACTATAACATGTTTGAAACCATTAAGCAATATGGAAATTTTGAGCCGCGCCTTTCAGTAAAATACGAAATAAACGACCACAGCTCTTTAAAAGCAAGTTATAACCGCACCGCGCAATACATTCATCTTGTTTCAAATACCGCAGCTGCAACTCCACTTGATATCTGGACGCCAAGTACCAATAATATAAAACCACAATTGTGCGACCAATATGCATTGGGATATTTTAGAAACTTAAAAGAAAATATGTTTGAGACTTCGGTTGAAGTTTATTACAAAAATTTACAAAACCTTTTAGATTATGTTGATAATGCGAGTCTGCTTTTAAATAAGTATGCCGAACAGGATTTACTGCAGGGAAAAGGAAAAGCATACGGAGTGGAGCTATACATTCGTAAAACCAAGGGAAAATTTAACGGATGGATAAGTTATACCTATTCACGTACGCTGCGGCTTGTTGAAGGAATCAGTAATGATGCCTGGTATCCGAGCAAATACGACAGGCCAAATAACCTAAGCGTAGTTTTAAATTATGATTTTAATAAACGCTGGAACGTTTCAACAAATTTTGTTTATATAACCGGAACGCCAAATACTTTTCCTGATGTTCGCTTTCAGTTACAAGGATATGTGCAGGGATATAACACAACCGGTATAAGAAACAATTTCCGCAATACAGATTATCATCGCTTGGATTTTTCAGCTACATATAATTTTAAAGGAAATGAAAGAAGGCGTTGGCAAAGCAGTATTGTGTTTAGTGTGTATAATACCTATGCGAGAAAAAATGCATTTGCTATTTATTTTCAGGCAGATCCTAATAATCAGGTTCAAACACAGGCAATTCGGTATTCGGTGGTAGGGACAATTATTCCTGCGTTAACTTATAATTTTAAATTTTAAATACATTAAACACAGAGAGCGCAGAGAGTAAGCACAGAGGGACACAGAGAAATGGTTGGATGACTGTAGAAAAAAGGTAAATAGAGCGTAAATAAAGAAAAGAAAAAGTACAAAATGGAATTAATTACAAAAATTAAAAAAGCTATCCGGGAAACTCTGAACAAAAACTCTGTGTTCTCCGCTATAAAAACACACACAACAACAACCTTCTGCGCACCTCTGTGTTTCCGCTCTGTGTCCTCTGTGTTGAAAAAAGTCGGATGCGCATTATGTGTTATATTTCTCTTGTCTTGTGAGGACGTAATACAAGTTGATCTAAAAAAGGGCGAAACACTTTTAGTTGTAGATGCATTTGTAAATAATTTACCGCAAACACAAACAGTACGTTTAACTTTTACTGCAGATTATTTCAGCAACACAAATACACCGCCGGTATTGGGGGCAGCAGTTACTTTACTTGATATAACAAATTCTAAAACCTACACGTTTACTCCTGATGGTAACGGAAATTATTTTTATGTGCCATTTATTAACGACAGTATGGCGCAGATTGGACACAAGTATCAGCTTTCTGTTTTATATAATGGTTCAAATTATACTTCACTCACAAAACTTAACCGCACAACAAAAATTGATACAATTATTTTTAAAAACTCAAGAAGAGACTTTGGGAATAATCCTGCAGACACCTCAAGTCCCAGAGAATATTTTCCGTATTTAATTGCACGTGACACTATAGGAGTAAATGATTATTATTGGATAAAAACCTACAAGAACGGTGCATTTTTTAATGGTCCGCGGCAAATAAATCCTTCTCAGGATGCGGGCGGCATCGGAACAGATGGAATGCCTTTTATTCCGCCTATTGCATTTTTCAGTTTAGTTGATGAACCGCTTTATCGTAATGATGCTTGTACAATCGAAATTCATTCTATTACTGCTGATACATACGATTTTCTATTGCAGATGCAAACACAAATGAATAATGCAGGTAGCGGACTTTTTGCAACCACTCCGGAGAATGTAAAAACAAACATAAAATTATCTTCAGGCAGTGGCATGAAAGCAATTGGATGGTTTAGTATGTCGGCAACCGTAAGTAAAACAGTTGTAGCGGGGAATTAGGAATACAATGGAACCCCAAAACAACAAGGGGCAGGCGCTGATGACGCTGATTAGTATGATTTTTTATTTTTATTGTGAAGCAAGTGAGTATCGAAAAGGTATTTTAGCAAAGTTCACAAAGAATTTAAATGCTGTATTTGGCTCCTCCCCTTTTTTCAAGGGGAGGTGTCCGCCTTTTCGGCGGACGGAGGGGTCTGACG
>CAZZEI010000069.1:0-15440 GCA_964653165.1 uncultured Flavobacteriaceae bacterium
TAAAAATTATTGCTGCAGTTGATTGTACCGGTCATGGTGTACCTGGTGCGTTTATGAGTATGATTGGTATTGACCAGCTAAACCATATTGTTTTACAAAACGGAATTACACAACCTGCAGAAATTTTAAATCATTTACAAAAAAGCATTCGCCATGCTTTAAAACAAGATACCGGCGATATTTCGGGCGCAAAAGACGGTATGGATATCGCCATTTGCGCTATATCCCCCGCCTCTACCGCAATTATGTCATTTCGAGCGCAGTCGAGAAACGAGAAAACACCTGAAAAAGATACCAGTTCGAGCGCAGCCGAGAACAGTGTAATTGTAGAATTTGCCGGTGCCAACCGCCCATTAATCATTATTCGAAAAAACGAAAATAAACTTGAAACCATACAATCCGATCATATTTCTATTGGTGGATTGCAGCACGATGTAACAAAAACTTTTACCAACCACTCTTACACCTTACAAAAAGGGGATTGTATTTATATTTTTACAGATGGCTTCGCCGACCAGTTTGGCGGTCCTAAGGGAAAAAAATTCAGAGTAAAACACCTGAAAGAGTTACTGCTTACCATCTCGCAGAAAAAAATGAGCGAACAGGAAGAAATACTCAGTAAAACACTGAACGAGTGGAAAAGTAAAGTTGAGCAGATTGACGATGTTTTGATTATAGGAGTAAGAGTATAATTATTCCATTCAGGCTTTGATTTCAAATAAATTTTTAGTACATTTATCTGTTAGAAACTTTGGTGAATAAGGGGTTGTTACATAATTGAGCTTTTTTAATTTTCTGCTTACAAAAATTGGTTTGATTAAAAGCGATTACATAAAAAATTACATTTTTCAACCGTTAGGATTGTTCCCTATTGCAGGCAGATTTAAAATTTTACGTTTTTTTTGTTTTTTCATTCTTGGAGAAGTTGGTTACTCCCAAGCTCCTGCTTGGCTATGGGCAAAAGATGCACATACTACCGCTGCCGAATGGGCCACAGACGTTGCAGTTGATACTTCTACCGGTAATGTTGTTGCAGTTGGCGTTTTTAACAGTGATTTAAGCGCTTTTTACGGAGGCGCTTTTTCAGCAGCGATTGGAGGAGGCTTCGTTGCCAAATACGATGCATCAGGAAATGTGCTGTGGGCATTTAAAATAGGAAGCAACCAAGATGACGCCTGCAATGGTGTTACGATAAGCCCTATAGGAAATGTATACGTAACAGGATATTTTCAGAATATTGCCGATTTTAGAGGTAACTCGATAACTTCTACTATTCTCACCTCTAACGGTGGTAAAGATATGTTTGTTGCCAAATATAATCCGGCCGGACAATTACAATGGGTGCGACAAGGTGGAGGAATTTCGGACGATGAAGGATTGGCTGTTTGCACCAATACCAATAACATATTTGTTACAGGTTATTTTACCAATTCAGGAACTTTTTCGGGAATTCCAACTGCATCCAATCGCGCTAACGAAAATATTTTTGTTGATTGCTATGATACAAACGGAAACATTCAATGGCTTACCGATGCAGGCTCCGGACAAAGTTGTTTTGGAAGAGATATTGCTGCTGATAACAATGATGTTTATATAACAGGCGATTTTAAAAATACTACCTTATCTGTTTATAATTACGGGGGGACATTTGCAGGTTTCCTCACGAATTCATCCCCTTCAAATGAAGATATTTTTGTTATGTCGTTAGCAGTAACCGGACCTTATAATTGGACAAGAGGAGTGCAAAGCATAGGTTCGGATTTAGGAAAAGGAATAGCACAAAATACTTCCGGAGTTTTTATTACAGGCGCAACCAGTAGCAGCGCAAATTTTCCAAGCTATGCTTCAAACCCTGTTGCTGTTGGCGCTTTAGGGCTTGATATATTTGTAGCTCAACTCAGTAAATTATCGGGAAATACAAATTGGGTAAAATCTGAACCGGGGAATAATGACCAGATTGCTTTTTCTGTTTGTATTGACACTTCTAATTTAATTTGCGTTAGCGGAGCTTTTAACACAGGAATAAATTTTGGTGGTGGACCTTCCATCACTTCTTCAGGAAACGAAGATGTGTTTATTGCAGCCTATTCTCAAACAGGAACAATACAATGGGCTACACAAGCAGGAGATAATGGTTCAGATGTTTCTTATGCCATAGCTTCACACAGCAACGGAGAAATTTATACCGCCGGATCTTACGAAAATAATGCGGCCTTTGGAACAAACATTCTTACCGCCGATTCTCCACCAAATATTTTTGTCGCTAAAATTGGCTGTGCCCCTATTTCTAATAATTCAATTTCTGCCGCGCAAACAATTTGTGCAAATCAAATTCCTGCTACACTCATTGGTTCTACTCCTTCAGGCGGAAGTTCTCTTTATACGTATTTATGGGAGCAAAGTCCGAATAATTTAACCTGGTCATCAGCGACAGGAACAAACAACACGCAAAATTATTCTCCTCCTGCACTCACCGCAAATACGTATTATCGTCGCACGGTAATATCTTCGGGAGGTTGTAGTGGCACTTCAACAAGCAGCAGCATTTTAATTACGGTTAATCAACTTCCTACTGTTGCAAATGCAGGAATAGATTCTTCCATTTGCAGTTCAAGTATAAATCTTTACGCAAATACTCCTGTTACCGGTACAGGATCATGGTTGCAAATTTCGGGTACCGGAACAATTACTTCAGTTACTTCTCCAACAACTTCTGTTAGCGGTTTAAGCGGGACAACCATTTTTGTATGGAGTATTTCTAATGGTGTTTGTGCTGCTTCAAAAGATACGGTTACAATAAAAGTTTATACTTTGCCTTCAGCTTCCAATGCGGGACCAAATCAAAATCTTTGTGCTTCTACAACCACGGCACTTTCTGCTAATACACCAACTGTGGGAACAGGTGCTTGGTCGCTGGTTTCCGGGGGAGGAATAATTACTGCGACAGCAAATCCTAACTCTTCTGTAACTGGTTTACCTGCTGGCTCAAATGTTTTTATGTGGACAATAAGTAATGGAACTTGTCCGGCTTCTTCAGGTACAGTAACAATCTTTGTAAACGCTCCTCCTACTGTAGCAAATGCAGGTATTGATCAGGAATTATGTTCCGCCTCAACGGCAACTCTTTCTGCGAATACAATTTTAGTTGGTTCAGGTGTTTGGTCAGTTATTACGGGAAGCGCCCTTATTTCTAATGCTAATTTATTTAACAGTGCCGTTAGCAATTTACAAATTGGATTAAACACATTTGTATGGACAACATCAAACAACTCATGTCTTTCTTCGAGCGACACAGTAAATATTTTGGTTTACTCAAATCCTACAATTGCTAACGCAGGATCAGACATGACTCAATACAGCATTTCTGCAAACATGAACGGAAATACACCGGTAACAGGGACAGGCAGTTGGGCGGTAATTTCGGGCAGTGGAACTTTTGCAAATTCCGCTAATCCAACAACACAGGTAACTAATTTGCAATTCGGTCAAAATATTATTCGGTGGACAATTTCTAATGGTGTTTGTCCGGCATCATTTGATGATGTAATTATTACAATTAACGAACTGTCAATACCCAATGGTTTTTCACCAAATAGTGATGGGGCGAATGATAATTTTGAAATTCCGGGCATAACACAATTCACAAATGTTAAATTGGAAGTATTTAACCGTTGGGGAAACCTAGTTTACGAAAGCACTGATTATAAAAATGATTGGAGCGGAAAAAATGCAACAGCAGAAGAACTTACTGACGACACTTATTATTTTACATTACAGATTCCAAATCAAAAAACATATAAAGGCTTCGTAGTATTAAAAAGAAAATGAGGAAAATTTTTATCATACTGTGCCTTTCATTTTGCGCATCGTTGTTTGCTCAACACAATGCGCTGTTCAGTCAGTATATGTTCAACGCACTTTTACTTAACCCTGCTTATGCAGGAAGCAATGAAGTATTAAGTGCAACAGCCGTGCATCGTAATCAATGGGTTGGGTTTGATGGCGCACCTCAAACAATTTCCTTCAGCATTCATTCTCCTTTAAACAACAAAAAAGTTAATCTGGGCTTATCCGTTATCAATGATAGACTTGGAATAACAAACCGAAATAAAATAAATGCAGTTTATGCTTATAGAATATTTTTAAAGAAAAGCAGTTTATCTTTTGGTTTGCAGGCCGGCGTTGATCTAATCAGAAACAATTGGAGTAAAATTCAAACGACTACTGCAGGTGACCAGGTGTTTACGGGGCAATACAGTCAACAAACAATTCCTGAAACGGGATTTGGTATTTATTTTAAGCATGAAAAATTTTATGCAGGAGCTTCTGCCCCTGATCTTATCACACTAAAAAAAGTAAGCGGATTAATATATAAACCCATGCTTTTTACAGCGGGTTATCTTTTTTCACTATCCGAAAACTTTAAAATTAAACCATCTGTATTAGTAAAGTACATAAACAATTCTCCTGTAGAGCTTGATGCAAATCTTAATGCCTATTACAAAAACTTTGGATTAGGTTTTTCTTACAGAAGCAACGACGCAATGGTATTTTTAATTCAATACAACATTAATATGCAGTTTAGTGCCGGATATTCGTATGATTTAACTACATCCAAACTCGGAACTTTTGTAAAAGGCTCTCATGAAATTATGCTGAAATACGAATTTGGTTATAAAGTAAATCCGCAAAGTCCAAGGTATTTTTGATGTATGAAATTAAACAGAATTGTTTCTATAGGTTTATTTATTATAGGGCATACCCTCTTCTGCTTCGCGCAAAATACAACAATAATCCATGAAGATTCTTCAAGATTTTCTATAACACGTTTAGGTATTAACACCACACAGTCTGATTTTTGTCCGGTTTTTGCTGACAATAAATTATTTTTCGCTTCAGGGCGCGCTCACCTTTATGGCCCAATATTTTCTGAAGCAGACACCGCGAGGGGGTTGGAAGATGTTTTTTATGCAGATAAATTTGATTCGATAAATTTTAAACATCCGAAGTACTTTTCTGAAAAAGCAAATAACAATGATGGTCCGTTTTGTTTTAACAAAAGCGGAGATGTTATGTACATATCCGGAACTGATGAAGACAGAGTTAATAAGAACAAAGAACTTCTTAGTATTTTTATTGTAAAAAAAATTCATGGCAAATGGGGTTATCGAACACCCCTGCCCTTTTGTATCGGCACAAATGCATATTGCCACCCTACATTAATGGCTGACGGAAAGACTTTAATCTTCGCCTCAGATATGCCGGACGGATTAGGCGGAATGGATCTTTATAAATCAACATTTGAAAAAGGAAACTGGTCCACACCACAAAATTTGGGTTTAACTATTAATTCATCAAGTAACGAAGTTTTTCCATTTATATCAGCTGGTAATAATTTATATTTTTCAAGTAACAAGCTAAACATTTTTGGCGTACTTCATTTTTATAAAATTAATTTAACCAAACCTACGAGCAGCGAACCTGAATTGCTTCCTCCTCCTTTTTTCAGTACTAAAAATGATTTTGGTATTTGGGTTGATTCTTCAGAAACTTCAGGCTATTTTTCTTCCAATCGTGTAAATGCGCACGATGATGAAATTTATTATTTTACACAAAAATATCCTGATTTTGAAAATTGTCAAACTCAAAAAAAACCGATTTTTTGTTATACTTTTTTTGAAGAATCAACTCTGCGAACTGAAGATACCTTAGGTATGGCGTACGAATGGGATTTAGGTGACGGGACAAAAATACGTGGCCTGAAGGCGAAACATTGTTTTAAAAGTATTGGCAATTATTCTATACGTTTAAATATTATTGATAAATCATCAGGTGCCTTATTTTATAATGAATCGAACTACGATTTTTATATAGAAGAAGATCCGAAACAAATTTTTATCGATTGTCCGGATACTATTGCGACAGGAAAGGCAGTTACAATAAATTGCAGAAGATCAATTATTCCGGGGCACACCATCAAAGAAACATATTGGTATTTTGGTGATGAAAAATATGCTGCAGAAAATTCTGTGCAACATATTTATAAAAAAGATGGAGAATATACGCTGCAACTAGGTATACTCGCTAAAAACGATTCAAGCGGGAAGATTAAAAAATTCTGTTTACAAAAAAATTTATTGGTGAAAGATAGTTTATGGGTTAAAAGTCATACTTCTACTATTACAAAAAGCAATTGGCCGCCCCCACACAAAGAAGATCCGATGTATCATATATCAAAAACAGATAGTACTAATTTCAGGGTGCATTTGGGTTCTTCAACAGAAAATATTCCAACCAATTCAAAAGTATTTGCCAATATTAAAGATGTAAAAAAATACACTGAACTAGGTATTTACAGATACACCTCAGGAAATTTAAAAAATCTACGCGATGCCATCCCTTATTATCGTAAAGCCCGTGAAAAAGGATTTAAAGATGCAGCTGTACTTGGTTTTTATGGCGATAGCCTTATCCCACATCAGGAAAAGTCAATGAAGGGAGCTATTCCGGAGGTCATTTCCTTTGCATCCGATTCATTAACCAACTTCCATACGTACACTATTTGGTTCGATTTTGATAAAAGTGCTCTCAGTCCTTCCTGCATGGCATCACTTGATTCATTGGGTACAATTTTAAATACTAACAAAAAACTTAACCTGATAATTATAGCTATTTCTGATTCGGTAGGATCAACAGCCTATAATTTTAAATTATCCCAAAGGCGCGCCAATACGGTACAACAGTATCTTTTACAGAAAGGGATAAAAGAAAAAAGACTAGAAATTATTCCATTAGGAGAAAATGTACCGACAAAGTACAAACAACAGAAAAATATCGTACTTTCAAATCGTAGAGTTGAGCTCCTTCTTGTAAAAAAATCAAAATAAGGGGAATAATTATCGCTACATTTTTAATTCATGAGGCATAGTTTTATTTTTCTCATAAGTTTATTTATTGCATTAAATACGCATGCACAAACCAAAATTGCCAGCGAAGATTCTTCCAAAATTGAATTAACGCGCTTAGCAATCAATTCAAATCGAGGTGATTTTAGTCCATTTTTATCAGGCAATAAATTATATTTTACCTCAGGGCGGGTGCACCGATATGGCTTAGTATACATTGATGCTGATACCACCAAGGAATTAGAAGATGTTTTTTATGCAGTGAAAAATGACTCACTTCATTTTAAGCACGTACACTATTTTTCGGAAAAAATTAATACTAAATACAATGATGGCCCGCTTTGTTTCAATGCCACCGGAGACGTGCTTTTTATAACAGGCAACGACGAAAAAAGAATGATAAAAGACGTTGAGCCACTCGATATTTTTATGGCTAAAAAAGTGCACGGTCATTGGGAACATCCTTCTTCTCTGCCCTTTTGTACTGGTACAAGCACCTATTGTCACCCCGCCCTAATGAAAGATGGAAAAACGCTTATATTTTCTTCTGATATACCAGGCGGGTTTGGTGGCATGGATTTGTATATGTCCAAATTTGATAATGGAACCTGGTCAGCCCCGCAAAATCTCGGTACACCAATAAATACTAAAGACAATGAGATTTTTCCGTTTATGTCAGCCACTAACATTTTATATTTTTCGAGTAGCAGAAAAGACGGACATGGAGGGTTGGATTTTTACAAACTTGATTTTAATGACCCTTTTAACAATGGATTAATTTTACTGCCGCCACCTTTTAACAGCCCTAAAGATGATTTCGGAATTTGGGTTGATTCAACCGGAGACTTTGGTTACCTTTCTTCTAATCGTGGGGCAGGAGGTGATGATGATATTTATTTATTTAAAAACAAATATTCAGGCTTTGAAAATTGCCCGGGGCAAAAAAAACCTACTTTTTGTTATACTTTTTTTGAAGAATCAACTTTGCAGGCAGAAGATACTTTAGGCATGACTTATGAGTGGGACTTAGGCGATGGGACAAAAATGCGTGGTCTACGAGCAAAGCATTGTTTTAAAACTCCCGGTAATTATGCTATACAATTAAATATTATTGATAAATCGTCGGGCGCCTTATTTTACAAAGAACTCACCTACGATTTTACTGTTGAAGAGCCCAAACTGCTTTTTATTGATTGTCCGGATACAATTTATACAGGAAAATCCATTCATATCGATTCGAAAAAATCAAAAATACCCGGATACACTTTAAAAGAAAACTATTGGTTTTTTGGAGATGGAAAATATGCCTTGGGAAGTTCAGCACAACATGTTTATAAAAAAGACGGGAACTATCTCCTGCAATTAGGGGTTGACGCAAGAAATGATTCAACCGGAAAATATAAAAAATTATGTGTGCAGAAAACCATCCTTGTAAAAGACAGTATTTGGCTGAAGCAACACGCCAAGTCAATCACAAAACCAACCTGGCCGCCACCTAAAAAAGGGACAACTAAATACCACAAAACAAAAAAAGATAGCGTTAATTATAGAGTTCATTTAGGTTCTACTAAAGAAAATATTCCTACCGATTCCAAAATATTTTCCGGTTTGGGAGATGTAAAAAAACAGAAACAGAAAGATACATATACCTACACTTCGGGCAACGTAAAAAAACTAAGTGATGCAATTCCCTATTATCTTACTGCTAAGGAGAAAGGATTTAAAGAAGCTGCAGTAATTGGTTTTTATGGCGACAGCCTAATTATTAATCAGGAAAAATCTATGAAAGGAGAAATTCCTTTTACCGGAATTATTTCTGTAGCGGGCAATACCAAGCAAACCTTCAGAACCTATACAGTTTGGTTCGATTTTGATAACAGTATTATCCTCCCATCTTATAAAGACCCCCTTGATTCGCTTTGCGACACACTCAAAAAAAATAAAAAGCTAGGACTTATGATTATTTCCATTTCTGATTCGGTGGGAACAATAGCTTATAATCTTGGCTTATCTAAGAGAAGAGCTGCCTCCGTGCAGAATTACCTTGTTAAAAAAGGTATTGTAAAAAACCGCCTTCAAATTATACCTTTGGGAGAAAATGTGCCTGCCAAGTACAAACAACAGAAAAATATAGTAATTTCAAATCGCAGAGTAGAACTGCTGCTTGTAAAAAAACAAAAATGAAGTATTTAATTATTCATATAATCCTTTTGCTTGAACTCTTTTGTTTGGATATAAACGCACAGCAAGTTCCTTCTGCTGACGAAAAAATTCCCTTTATGTGTACTTTCAGTAAAGGTTCAGATAAAGATTGGGGCGATGATGATTTTGTACAGATATTTTTCTTTGTCGTTCCGCAACACGAAAAAAACCCGGTTTATATTCGGATTTTAGATGCTGATTTAGGGGGGAAAAACGACGAAGTGCATGGTGAGTTTAATAGCAAAACACGATTTGCCATTTATGGCGGAAAAGGTGCTGCTGCAAGCGCAGATGCAAAAAAACAAGACCCTTCCGGTAATTTCAAAAGCGGAATAGAACTGGCTTCTAAAACTTTCGGCAACGATACTTCGGCCGATAATAAATGGTACACTTTTGGTCCGTTTAACCCTATTGAAGGGGAATGGCAACCTGAGTCCGGCGGGTATGTTTTTAAATTAGTTATTGAAGGAATGGAAGGAGATGATGGTAATTTATACAGAATGTTTATGTCATCACAACCAAATACGAATAAACCAATAGAAGGTGCCAACGCTTTTACCTACGAATATTCCTTTAGACTTTCTGATTCTAAAGGTTCTGTTGCACATTTATATCCTTTCATAGTATCGGGTGTAACAGCAGTAAAAATTAAAGTGTTTGATTTTGATGATGACGGAATAATTCGTCTTGTTTCTGTTATGAAAAAAGGAGAATTGGCAAAATCATCCGGCAATGGAAACTGGATTGAAACAACACATAAAGTTCTAACCGAAGAACTTAACACATCGCTGGATGTTCAGTTTATTAAGCAAAAAGATTCCAAGAATAATAATATTGTGGTTAATATCACCAATCAATACGGAGAATCCATGCCTTTCTATTCTGTTCCCATTGGTGGAGTGCCAAAATATAAATTTAAAATCAGTGTTAAGGCTGATGATAAATAAAAATGCGTAAACTACTAATTTTCATATTTTTATTCTTCACGTTTTTCACAAACGCACAAACTTATAATTTTAAAACCTACACCGAAGACGATGGTTTACCGCAATCGTATATTTATTGTATCTCACAAACTAATAAAGGTCTTGTGTATTTATCTACCGGAGATGGCTTTTCAATATTTGATGGAAATCATTTTAAAACAGCAAGCACAAAAGATAGTCTTGCCGAAAATTTTATTAATACACATTTTACCGATTCCAGAGGTATTACCTGGATAGGTCATTTTCAAAATGGCGTTTCTTACATGCAGAAAAGAAACTTTTATAAACTAAAAAGTTCTGATAGTCTTGAAACAAAAATAAATTCATTTGCTGAAGACAAACAAAATAATGTTTGGTTTTGCGCACAGCAAAAAGGACTTTTTAAAATAGATTCGAGTTTAAAATTTACTTTAATAGAAACTGGACTCACCGCAAATTTCAATTCTATATGCTTCGATTATGATGGCGATTTATTGGCGGCATCAACCGAAGGTCTATATGTTTTTAAAAATAATTTGTCCGGAGCACGCGAAAAAAATAAAATATCAGCCTTTTGTCCCGTAAACGGACTTGAAAATAAAAACATAAAATGCATTGTCCCTGCCGATTCATTAAAAAATACTTTCTGGGTAACCGTTGCAGGCGAAGGTGTTTTTAAAATAATAAAAGCAGGAAGTTGTTATCATGTGATGACGAAGATTTCATCTGCATTGGGTACACAAGCAATGAATATCTCAGCTATATACTCCGACCTATCAGGGAACCTCTGGGTTTCCTTATTTGGAGAAGGGTTGCGAAAAATTTCATTTAACGATAAAAATTCTAACGGTTCGTTTTATATATCACAAATAAATAAACAAAACGGATTAAGTAATGAATACATACAATCTATATTTCAGGATTTTGAAGGAAACATGTGGTTTGGCACTTTAGGCGGAGGGCTTATAGAGATGCCAATGAATAAATTTAATTATTACAGCTCTAAACACGGCATCGAACAGGATAATATAAAATCTATATTGATTGATAAAAATACACGGGCATTATTAATTGGAAGCGATAAAGGACTTAGCTTGTTTGATTTGCAAAACTCAAAAGAAAATATGCAATATAACGCAAGCAATGGTTTTGTAAACGACCAGGTAAATGCGCTTATGCAAGACAGCGCCGGGATTATTTGGATAGGTACTACCGAGAATGGCGTTTACACTTTTAACACTTCTCTAAAAAAATTCGAGAATTTTTCTAAAAAAAATAAACTGGAATCCAAAACAATAAATACCATTACAGAAAATGCACAAAAAACTGTTATTATAGGAACCACAGAGGGTGCCTATTTTTATGACCCTAAAACTTCTAAACTTACTTTATTTACAACCTTAAACGACCTTTTACATAATAATGTACAACATCTTTTTACCGATAAACAAAAGCGTGTTTGGTTTTCCTCGCACGGAGCGGTGCCCTATTATTTAAAAAATAACGAATTTACCTATTTAAAGAATATACCTAATATGAAATTCTTTAATATCAATACAGCGGCACAGGATAATTCGGGAACAATATGGATAGCTACCGAAGGTGATGGAATTTATAGCTATCACGGAGGCGATTTTAAAAATTACAGAATTGATGAAGGTCTGCTTTCAAATTTTTGTTATTTTATTATTGCTGATAACGACAATACGATTTGGGTAGGACATAAAAATGGCTTGAGTAAAAAAACAGAAGGTGAAAAAAAGTTTACACATTTTGTTAAGACCGACGGACTTATTTTCCCGGAGAATAATTTGAATTCGTGTTTTGGCGACGCAAAAGGAAATGTTTGGTTTGGAACAACTTCAGGTATTGTAAATTTTAATTGCGAAACAAATAAAACCAATATTCACCAGCCGCGAACCAGTATTACAGGTTTAACAATTACAAATTCAGTAGGTAGTTCTTATTTTTCTCCCGAAGAAAGCATTTTAATGCCTTACGACCACTATACGATAAAAATTGATTTTATAGGAATTTCATTGGTTGATGCTTCAAAAGTAAATTATAAATACCGCTTGCTCGGACTCGATACAATATGGAGAAATACGCCAAGCCGCAGCATCGAGTTTCCAAAAATAGGAGAAGGAACTTATTCTTTTCAGTTAATAGCTTGCAATAATGATGGTATATGGAATAAAATTCCGGCAGAAGTAAAGTTTTCAATTAGTATCCCGTTCTGGAAAAAAACCTGGTTTTATATTTTAACGCCTATACTTTTTCTTCTTTTAGGATTTTTAATAATTACCTGGCGTACCCGTTCTTTATTACGCGCAAGAGAACTTTTGAAAAGATTGGTAGAAGAAAAAACTTTTTTATTGAAAAAAGAAAAAGAAGTTGTTGAAGCTGTAAAATCACAGCTGGAAGAAAAAAATAAAGATATTACTGACAGTATTAATTACGCAAAACGAATTCAGGAAGCAATCTTACCTTCGCAGGCTGCCATTTATAAGAATTTTCCGGAGGCATTTATTTACTACAAACCAAAAGATATAGTAAGTGGAGATTTTTATTGGTTTACAGAATCAGAAGGCTATTATTTTGTGGCTGCTGTTGATTGTACCGGCCATGGTGTACCCGGTGCCTTCATGTCACTCATTGCCTCTACCCTCTTAAATGATATTGTAAACGAGAAAAAAATTACAGTGCCCTCAGAAATTTTACAAAAACTCAATAACCAGATTATTGATGCCTTAAAACAAAACGAAGACGACAGCTCATCGCGCGATGGGATGGATATGGCCATTTGTCGTGTTGATAAACAAAAATCTAAATTGATGTTTGCCGGCGCAGCGCGGCCACTATATCATGTACGAAACCAAGTGTTAACCGAAAAAAAAGGACAGGGCTATCCTATTGGCGGGCATTACGGATTAATGAATTTAAAATACTCCGATTCTGAAATTGAATTAGAAAAGGGGGATATGTTTTATGTTTCATCGGATGGTTATGCCGATCAGTTTCATGAAAGCGATAAGAAAAAATTCAGCACAAAAAGGCTGAGAGCCCTTTTAGAAAAAATATCCGTACTTGGAATGGAAGAGCAACGCACAGAACTAAAAGAAGCATTTAAAACCTGGAAAGGCACCGCAGGGCAGATTGATGATATACTTATTGTGGGGATACGGGTTTAGACTAGTAAAGAACCCAATAAAACTTCCTGAACAAGCGAACAATAGAACATTTGAATTACGAAATCAGAAGTAAATACATTCACTTCGAATGTTCTTCATTCAATTGTTCAAATGTTCTTCATTCAAAGCGGGTTCTTATATAGGTTCCTGAACAAAATCTGCAAGGAAAAGATGTATACGCAGATTAGTTTTTCAAGGAGGGAACGTCCGCAGTTCGGGGGTGTTCTTTTTTGGAAGGGAGATGTTTGAAGTAGAAGGGTAAATAAGCGTTAGAAGTGTAAAAATTACCATTTTTATAACTATTTAATTATCAATTATATAACTATTTTACGTATCATTTACTATCATTTTACGTATCATTTTTATTGTTTTATGATACGTATTTTGTAATTTTGTGATACGTATTTTTATACCATGAAAACAAATACAGTCGATAAAAGCAGAGAGATAATTGAATTTGTTTGGGCAAATCCGAGTTTATCATCATCAGAAATTCATGAACAAATGAAATTTGAGGTAGAGCTTTTAACTACTAAAAGAAATCTCGCAAAACTGGTTGAGAACAAATTGCTTTCAACAACAGGCAATGGTAAAGGTACTAAATATATTATTAGTCCGGCCTATCAATTATTTATTCCAATTGATATGGAAAATTATTTTGAAAAAGATATTGATGAAAGAAATATTACTGAACGCTTTAACTGGGCTTTACTAAGAGATATTTTACCCCAAGTAAATTTATTTTCAACTGCAGAGTTAGAAGAATTAAATTCTTTGCAAAAAAAATATCTGAAAAATATTTTGCATTTACCTGATTCTATATACAAACAGGAATTAGAACGGTTATCAATAGATTTGAGTTGGAAATCCTCGCAAATAGAAGGTAACACTTACTCACTTTTAGAAACAGAGCTATTATTTAAAGAGCAGATAGAAGCAACAGGAAAGAAAAAGGAAGAGGCAACCATGCTGTTGAACCATAAAATTGCTTTAGATTATATTATTGAAGAGCCAAATTATATTGACCCTTTAACAATTTCTAAAATTGAAGAAATTCATAATTTATTAATTAAAGGTCTTGGTGTATCTACAGGTTTAAGAACCAGATTAGTTGGAATTACAGGTACAAATTACAAACCCTTAGATAATAAATTTCAAATACAGGAAGCAATGACCTCAGTATGTGAGCTTGTAAATACGCGCACCTGCGTATTTGAAAAAGCGTTTTTGTTGCTCTTACTTATTTCCTACATACAACCCTTTGTAGATGGAAATAAACGCACTGCAAGAATTATGAGCAATGCAATTTTTATTAAACATGGATATTGTCCGTTGTCATTTAGAACAGTTAATTCTATAGAATACAAAAAAGCAATGCTTTTATTCTATGAACAAAATAACATAGAAGCATTCAAAGAAGTTTTTATCAGTCAGTACGAATTTGCTGTCAGGACTTATTTTCAGTGAGAAAATAACCCAGTGAAGGAACCGCAAAGAGCGCAAAGTTTTTTTCGCAAAGTTCACAAAGAAATTTAATGTTGTATTCCTTCCCCTCCTTTTTTTTCCCGAAGGGATGACTATGTCACAAGGAGGGGACGTCCGCAGGAGTGAATAAAAATCTATCTTATGATAACCCATTTTTTATTTACTACGCTATCAAAAGATTTAATTGTTACGGTATAAACACCTTCATTTAAAGTTGTGGCATCAATATTTGTAGTGCCAATAATATTTTGGCTTAACACTACCCTGCCGTTTACATCAAACACTTGTACACTTTGTTTTTCAGTAGTAGATATTTCAACTGTAAATTTACCAGTTGTAGGATTTGGGTAGATTGAAGTTTGATTATTGTTTATTGACAGATGATTTACTCCAACTGTAGTTGACACTACATTAACATTAACCATTGAATTAGTATTTGCATAACGATAAATGGAATCATTTCTGCAAGTATTAGCGGAATCTCCGCAAGAAGTATAAACAGTTACACAAATTGAATACCAACCCGCTGTAGAATAAGTATGACTTAGGTAAAGACCGTTAGTAGAAGTACCGTCGCCCCAATACCAAATTGCACTTGTCACTTGTGGGGAATAATTAGCTTGTAGACCCCAGTTCAAAGGCGATATATTAAATAAAGAATCGGTAACAGAAGCAACGCAAGTAGGTGTAGG
>CAZZEI010000070.1:0-15305 GCA_964653165.1 uncultured Flavobacteriaceae bacterium
CGACTTTGAAAACTTAGTTTATGCACTCGATATTCCTATTTGGAGCACAAGCACATACGCGCAGTTTCGGGTAATGCAATTGGCCAAACAAAATAATATTAAAGTTGTGTTAGACGGGCAAGGAGGCGACGAGCTGTTTGCCGGTTACCCGCATTATTATACAACCTATGTTAACGAATTGCTCAGAAACAAACAATTTAAATTGGCATCGTCAGAAATTAAAAATTTTGGAAATAACTTTTGGCTTCTCTACACAAAAGAAAACACGAAAAGAAAATTACAATTCAACACAAATAAAAAACATTTGAATACCGATTTTGTGAAAGCGCATACTGCACCCGAAAACCTAAAGCAAAGTTTCAACTCATTAAACGAACATTTGCATTACGATTTTTTTGGCGGACGCCTTAAAACATATCTGCGCTGCGAAGACCGATGCAGCATGTGGCATTCGGTAGAATCGCGTACACCATTTGCAGATGATACGCTATTAATTGAAAATGCCTTCCGCCTTTCTTCGGCGTTTAAAATAAAAAACGGAACAAGTAAGTACATCTTACGGGAAAGTATGAAAAACTTTCTTCCTGTATCAGTTTACAACCGTAAAGATAAAATGGGATTTCTTACTCCTCATAATAAATGGATGGCTACTTTACTAAAGAATTATCCCGAAATAGATCAAAACACCTATTTACAAGGCTTTTTAAACAAATCCTTTTTTACTAAACTTAACCAGTTATCGGCAAAAACCGACCACTTACCAAATAGCTACGCAAAAAAAGAGGAAAGTCTTAGCTTCAAAGCCATTGTGTTTTCTGCTTGGACAATGGCTTTCGGTTTTTAAAAATTTAAAAACCAAGCTATTACGTTTTAAACAATTGGTTTTTTCTATATGAAACTATTCCTATATTTGCTCCACTACTAAAAACTATTAACTCTTAAAAAAAACAAAATGAAAAAAACATTACTATTAAGTGCAGCTTTAATTATCGCCACCACGGGTTTTGCCCAGGGTCATCGAAATTCTGCTATTTATAACAAACACGTTTCTTACAAAGAAATCAATAAAGCAATTGTTGAGGCTGATATTTCTTCGGCACCAACAAAAAATACTATTACTGCAAAAAAAACCAATGAATCTTCAAACGCACTATGCTCACCCGTAAAATTTACCGGTGTTGTTAATGCCTTTGCTGTTGGTGGTGGTGTTACAACATACAGACAAAACTGTTTAACTTACAACAAAGATTTAAATACAGTTTTATGGACTTCACGTCGCTCTGCTGACTGGACGTTTCCGGGTATGACAAGCGGTGCAATTCAGTCTACCTGGTTAAATGTTACTACCGGTATTTGGGATTCTATGATTATTTACCGTGATTCTGCCAGCACATTAGGCGCTACCAATTCTCACGGTGCACGTTATCCTGGTGGAGCTCTATTTAATCCAACAGGTAACACAACTATTGCCGGTGCTTATATGGTAGGTTCAGGTTCTATTACGGGTGGTTCAGGTTGGTTAGGCGAATGGGTTTCATCACGCCAACCAAGTGGAAATTACCAAGGAGTTAATGCATCTTTAGATAAAAATTTATTTGTAGGGAATGGCAAATCTCCTTTTGGTAATGTTGGAAACAGTGTTACCAATTGCGGATTCCTTAATATGGATATGCAACAAGTTGGTCAAAGTGTAATTGTAAGCGGTGCTATGTGGGATATTGCTGCTCCAACTGAGGTTAAAGGTACAATCTTAGCAAAAGGCGCATATAGCGGAGGAACTTTTACATGGACTGCCGATTCTTCTATGATACCGGGTTTTTATAACAGCGGTTCAGGAGGTCTTATGAGTGATGGAGCAGGTGCTCGTATTGCTTTTGATAAAGCTGGTGTAATTGGTTATGCACTTTTTGTTGGACGTTTAGCAACAAACTATAATAATTCTGCTGACTCTACAATGATGCCAATCCTTTACAAAACTATGGATGGTGGTGCAACTTGGACAATGATGCTTGCAGGTTATGATTGGAGATGTACTCACCCTGAGTTATTGAAAAACGTTGGTATGTTAGATGGAACTCCGCCAATGCATATTACTCCATCTTATCATCATGGAAACGATTTAACGGTTGATGCAAACGGTATGTTACACTATGTTACTACCTTTATTAATCCTTATGTGGATGGTAGATCTGTAGATTCTTTACAGTATACTTATACTTACAATTATGATTACGTAGATTATCACCCTATCGTTTGGGATTTAACAACTGATGGTACTGATTGGAAAACCATGATGGTTGACTCAATTATTACTTCATACGTTGGTTCTGATCCGGCTAGTGATTCAACTGCAGCTTTCAGCGCTTGGGTAAATGCAGCTACCTTCTTACCTTACGGAGGACACTTAACTGTTAGTCGTTCTGATGACGGAACAAAAATTTTCTACGGTTGGGGCGATTCAGACCCAAACTCAACAGGTGTTCCATATAACACACAACCTGATATGATTATGAAAGGGTATGATGTAACGGGAAATACGTTAACCGCTTTAACTAATGTTACAAATGGTACAGCTAACTGTTTTTTCTCTTTTCTATCAGAAGTTTCTTACTTTGATGCGGGACAATCTGCTTATGTAGTACCTTTTGTTTATACTGTTGGTCGCGTACAAGTTTCCCCGGGTGTATATGACGGAATTCAATCTTGTGATTTTTATTATGGCAACTGCGCTACTTTTACAAATGCTTCTTTCTCTGTTACTGCTACTGTTAATAATTCTCAAACAGCAGGTTGCTTAGTTGGTATTAAAACTAATACTGCTTTCTCAAGCTCAATTAGTAACTACCCAAATCCATTTAACAATACTACAAACATTGTAGTTAATTTAAATGAGAATAAAGCAATCAATGTACAAGTGTTTGATGCTATTGGTAATTTAGTTTCTGTTAAAAACATGAATGGTAATGTGGGTCAAAATACAATTGTATTTGATGCCTCTACCCTTGATGCAGGTGTTTACTATTACACTGTAACAGCAGGTTACCAAAAAGCAACTAAGAAAATGGTTGTTCAGAAATAATTTGCTTTTGCCTGATAGGGTTTAAAAGACCTTATTAGTTTGTTAGAATTAAAAAAAGAAAAAAGTCCCCCTGGTAATGCCAAGGGGACTTTTTGTTTAATCAGGTCTCTAAACGTGGAGACAGAAAGGAGGAAAAGAAAATTGGTCTATTTTATGCTAAAATAAGTAGTTTTAACCATTTAAAATCAATAGGTTACCGCTTATCAAAAATAGATTTTACAGAATAAAAACAATTCTTATATTTGCCGCAATAATTAAAAACAATTAAAAAAAAAACCAATGAAAAAATCCTTACTAATTGGCGCAGCTATTTTAATAGGCGTTGCGGGTTATGCCCAAAACAGCCGTAATGCTGCTAACCACAACAACAAAACCTTAAATAAAGGTTTAAACAAAATTGAAAATGAGGCTACTTCAACTGCCGGAACTTCTCGCGTAAAAGGAGCTAGTACTTCTGCTGTTTGTATTCCTGAATATGTAACCAGTGGGCCTAATTCCTTTGGTGTTGGCGGTGGTACTACCACTTTTCAGCAAAATTGTCTTTCGTATAACAAAGATTTGAATTCGTATGTTATTACTCACCGTCGTTCTCAAGAGTGGCTATTTAATGGTCGTACTTCAGGGGCTATGCAGTCTACATGGTTAAATGTAACTACAGGTGTTTGGGATTCAACCCTTATTTATCGTGACTCTACTAACTCAGCCGGTGGACGTTACCCTTCAGGAGTAATTTATAACCCTGCAGCTAATACAAATATAGCTAACGCTTGGGTTGTTGGTACAGGTCCTGCTTTACCGGGTGGTGGCTTTAATGGTCCTTGGTATGCTACACGTAAATTAACGGGTACAACTGCTGATCAAACTGTTCTTCCTGCTAACGCAGTTCAAAACGTTCATTATGGAGTATCTCCAAGCTCACCTTTTGGTACAGCTATTTTTATGAATGTTGATATGCAACAAGTTGGTACCAGTGTAATGGTAACCGGCGAATGTACAGATACTACAACTTCAGGAAATGCTAACCATAACCTTGCTATGGGAGTTAACATTGCAAAATGTAACTTCGTTACAGGTAGCCCGGTATGGTCAAAAGATTCTGTTATGCCAGGTTTTTATTTTAAGCGTGATGGTTCCGGAAATGGATATGCATCAAGCTACGGTGACGGTGCGCGTATGGCATTCGGTCCGAGTGGAAACGTTGGTTATTTAGTTTTCTTTGGTCGTTTAGCAAATACTTGTAACAACTCTTCTGACTCTATGATGTCTCCTATCGTTTACAAAACTATAAATGGTGGTGCAACATGGGCTGCTTCATCTTTAATGGGTTACGATTGGGCTAATTCACATCCTGAACTTAATAAGAACGTAGGTACACTTCGTTCTGCACCAACTAAACATTTTACTCCTTATGTTCAGCACGGTATTGATGTTACAGTTGACGCGAATGATGTTTTACACTTAGTAACTACTTTTACTGATCCTTATATGGACGGTGCTTTTGTTGACTCATTAATTTTTAACTATACTTATAGCTGGGATTATATTAACTACCACCCTATTATGTGGGATTTAATGACTGACGGTTCTTCAAGTTATGGTTGGAAAACTATGATGATTGACTCTATTTTAACTGCTTACGTAGGTGGAGATCCTGCATCTGACACTACTGCAGCTTTTAATGCTGTTGATAACGGTGCTACATTCTTACCTTACGGTGCACGTTTACAAGTTAGCCGTTCTACTGATGGAACAAAAATATTCTATAGCTGGGCAGATTCTGATCCACTTTCTACAGGTACACCTTACAACAACCAGCCTGATTTATGGATGAAAGCTTATGATGTAACAGGTAACAAAGCTTCCATTTCTTCTAACATAACAAATGGTATTGCTACTTGCTTTTTCCATATGCAAGCTGATTTAGCATATTTTGATGCCGGTTCAAGCAAATGGGTTGCTCCTGCGATGTATACACTACCTCGCACACAAACATCTCCAGGTGTTTATACAGGAACTGCTCCTGCTGACCATATCTATGAAAATTGCGGTCAATATGCTATTGCTGATTTCCTTAATACTCCAACTATCAATGCTGGTAGTGCAGGTAACGCTTGTGCTATTGGTATCAAAACTAATACTAACAATTTCGTTAACTCAGTTAGCAACTACCCAAATCCGTTTAACCATACTACTAACATCGTAGTTAACTTAAACGAAGGTAAATCAATCAACGTAAGTGTGTTTGATGCTATCGGTAAATTAGTTTCTGTTAAAAACGTTAATGGTAACATTGGTGCAAACACTATCGTGTTTGACGCTGCTAACCTTAACGCCGGTGTTTACTACTACACTGTAACAGCTGGTTACGAAAAAGTTACTAAGAAAATGGTTATTCAGAAATAATATTGTTTTTGAGTGCTAAAAATAAAGAGGGGGCTTCGGCCCCCTTTTTTTATGCCCAATTTTCTGCCATTTTATCAATATAAAGTAGGATGTTCACCTCTTTCCTGAAATAATGTCCTTTTATGGCTAAAATCTTGCTGTGGCACAATAATAGACTACCTTCGCTGTCCTCAATTTTTAAAATATATTTAACCTAAAAAAATAAAAATAAAATGGCAAAAGTAAGTGTAAAACCAATTCAAGACAGAGTGCTGATAGAACCGGCTCCGGCTGAAGAAAAGACCGCAGGAGGAATCATTATTCCTGATACTGCAAAAGAAAAACCCGTGCGCGGAAAAGTAATAGCCGTTGGCGCAGGAAAAAAAGATGAGCCTATCACCGTTAAAGCCGGCGATACCGTTTTATACGGAAAATATGCAGGCACTGAGATTCAGATAGAAGGTAAAGAGTATCTTATAATGAGAGAATCTGATATCTACGCTATCATATAGAGGCAAGAACGGAGAAGCAAGAGACAAGAAGTCTTTGTACTCAATTCTACATCATGATTTCAATGAATAATTAACAATTAAAACAAAAAAAAATGGCAAAAGACATAACATTTAACCTTGATGCACGCGACGCTTTAAAACGCGGTGTAGACGCTTTATCAAACGCAGTAAAAGTAACACTAGGCCCAAAAGGACGTAATGTTATTATTGATAAAAAATTCGGTTCACCCATAATTACCAAAGACGGTGTTACTGTAGCAAAAGAAATTGAGCTTTCGAACCCGGTAGAAAATATGGGCGCTCAGTTAGTAAAAGAAGTAGCTAGCAAAACTGCAGATTTAGCCGGAGACGGAACGACTACCGCAACTGTATTAGCACAAGCCATAGTAACAGGTGGTTTAAAAAACGTTGCCGCAGGAGCAAACCCTATGGATTTAAAACGTGGTATTGAAAAAGCAGTAAATGCAGTGGTTGAAAATTTAAAAAAACAATCGCAGACTATTGGTACCGACATAAAAAAAATTGAGCAGGTTGCAACTATCTCTTCTAATAACGATAGCGTTATTGGAAAATTGATTGCAGAAGCAATGGGCAAAGTAAAAAAAGAAGGAGTTATGACAGTAGAAGAAGCAAAAGGAACCGACACTACTGTTGAAGTAGTTGAAGGAATGCAGTTCGATCGCGGTTATATCTCTCCGTACTTTGTAACAGATGCCGATAAAATGGAAGCTGTGTTAGAAAGTCCGCTTATTTTAATTTACGATAAGAAGATTTCTAACATGAAAGAAATTCTTCCTGTTCTTGAAAAAGCAGTTCAAACCGGAAAACCGGTTTTAATTATTGCTGAAGATTTAGACGGAGAAGCGTTAGCTACTTTGGTAGTAAACAAAATTCGCGGTTCGCTAAAAATTGCTGCTGTTAAAGCTCCGGGTTTTGGTGACCGCAGAAAAGCAATGTTAGAAGATATTGCAATTCTTACAGGAGGAACACTTATTAGCGAAGAGCGTGGTTTTAAATTAGAAAACGCAGATATATCGATGTTAGGTAAAGCAGAAAAAATTACAATTGATAAGGATAATACTACCATTGTAAACGGTGCCGGTAAAAAAGCCGATATCACTGCACGCGTAAATCAAATTAAAGCACAAATAGAAAGCACAACTTCTGATTATGATAAAGAAAAACTGCAAGAGCGTTTAGCTAAGTTAGCAGGCGGTGTTGCCGTACTTTATATTGGAGCTGCAACCGAAGTTGAAATGAAGGAGAAAAAAGATCGTGTTGATGATGCATTAGCTGCTACACGTGCTGCGGTAGAAGAAGGAATTGTACCGGGTGGTGGAGTTGCTTATATCCGCGCTATCTCCTCTTTAGAGAAACTAAAAGGTGTTAACGAAGATGAAAACACGGGTATCGCTATTGTAAAACGCGCTATCGAAGAACCGCTTCGTCAGATTTGTGCTAACGCAGGACTTGAAGGTTCTATCGTTGTACAAAAAGTAAAAGAAGGCAAAGACGATTTTGGTTTTAATGCACGCACCGAAGTGTATGAAAATCTTTACAAAGCTGGAGTTATCGATCCTACTAAAGTTACACGTATTGCATTAGAAAATGCTGCGTCTGTAGCCGGTATGCTATTAACTACTGAGTGCGTTTTAGCTGATAAAAAAGAAGAAAAAGCTATGGCTATGCCGGGAGGTATGGGCGGAGGAATGGACGGAATGATGTAATCTCCATTTTAAATAAAAATAAAAACCCTCAACATTGTTGGGGGTTTTTATTTTGTACTTCCCCTCCTTTCTTCAAGGCTAATCTCCTTACATATCTTTTTTTCTGAGAGATTTTGTTCAAGAACCTCAATGAAAATTCCCTTTGAATTAAGAACATTCGAACATTTGAGTGAAGAACATTCGAAGTGCATGTATTTACTTCTGATTTCGCTATTCAAATGTTCTATGGTTCACTTGTTCAAGAAGTTTAGAGAAAACCCAGATTAAGAACTTTTTAAGCTTTTCAACTAAGAATCAATGAACCAACAATGACAGTTCTTCCCCATCAATACTTTTGTACGCAGATTAGTCCTTCAAGGAGGGGATAAAGATGTGGTTCGTTGGCGAAACGCTCTGCTTTCGCATTACAGCTTCATTATCCCGCTGAAGAGCGGAATCTCTTATTAACGAAAAAGCCTCCCGAATTAAATTCGGGAGGCTTTTTTATTTTTAGCCCACCTGTCGCTTCCTGAGCCTGTCGAAGGAAAGCGAGAGTCCTACTGCTTAATAACCTTCTTGGAAATTATCTTTCCATCTACATTAATATTTATTAAGTAAACACCGGGCTGATAAGAAATTTTTTCAGCAAGCGTAAGTTTTGTTTCTCCAACCGCAAATTGCTTTGCAGGGATCGATTCAACTACTCTTCCCAATAAATCGGTTACTGTTACGGCTATAGTGTGCTTATCGCTCAAATTAAAATCAACATTTACCTGACCGGATGTAGGATTAGGATAAATATCTAAACCTAGTTGCGCTTCTGTTTGAACAATACTCAAAGGTGTTGCGTCAAATAAATTAATATCATCTATATACAAATTGTTTCCCTGACCTAAAGGGTCTGCAAAAAACTCAATCCTGAAACGAACATTAGAACTACCTGCTACACCGTTAATGTTTACGGTATAAGATGTAAACTGCGATGATGATGGCGTAAACGGAGAAGTACTAACCGGTGTAACATTTGCTAACAATGTTCCCTGACGCGACCAACGAGATACCCATGTACTTCCACAATCGGTTGAAGAAAATATTTGAAGCTTATCAACGTTTGTGGTAGCCTTTTGTTTATGCGACATTTTAAAAGTTAGCTTAGGAGAAACAAAAGTTGAAATATCAAAAGATGTGGTTTGCATAACACTGTTATTACCTGCAGAATTCGCAAAGTTATCTATCCAGGCAGATTTAAGACCTGTTGCTGCAGCATTTGAAGTTATTGCCCAGTCAAAACCAATATCACTATATATATTCCAGTCTGCATTAGGAAGTGTGGCGGTTTCAAAGCCCTCCGTCCAGGTAGTATTATAAGAAGCTATATTTGAATTAACTGTAATATAAGATGTTTTTGTAATTGAGTTACTTCCCCCGGTTGTAGTCGCCGTATATGAAACCGTATAAAATCCGGCTGCTGCATAACTCACTTTAGGCATTGAGTCGTTAA
This sequence comes from uncultured Flavobacteriaceae bacterium, assembly GCA_964653165.1. GTDB lineage: Bacteria > Bacteroidota > Bacteroidia > B-17B0 > Aurantibacillaceae > PALSA-968. The sequence continues at coordinate 9,181 of CAZZEI010000070.1, forward strand.
CTGTACTGCCACTCTGCAAAGTTCCGCCAGGAAAATTCCATTTCCAGGTCGTAGTTTGCGCATTTGCAGAGCTATCGTTAAATGTAATGATTGCGTTGGGACAAACAGTACGTTGTGTAGCACGAAAATTTGCAATAGGAACACATATCATTGGAGTTGTTACACCGGTATTAATTAAATTTGTTGAACTTATTAAAGTTGCCCTACCGGCTGTTGTGCTTGTGGCTGCATTACGCACTCTGGTTGCTTGCAAAGCAGTAAACATGGTAGAACAATATGAATAATCCATATAATTCTGAACATTTTCAGTTACTCCTGCATTACAGGTTTGCTTTGAAAGATTGCAAGTTGTAGAACCATCGGTTGGTGGAGTGTCACTAACAAAATCACTACCCGTACAAGATACGCCCGGTTGGTTGGTACCACCCCAAGTATGAGACAAATTAAACCAATGCCCAACTTCGTGTGTTACAGCTCTTGAAACATTGGCATTTCCTGTGCCTATAGAGCCCACATAATTACTTAAAATTACAATCATATCTCTGCCGTCTCCGGCAGCAAAAGTGCCCGGAAGATAGGTATATCCTGCAGCGCCACTACTGATACTCTTAACCGAATAAATATTAAGGTATTTAGTAGGATTCCATTTTCCTGCACTTGTACCGGTATACGCACCTGTTGAACCGGAAGTCCATACTGTATTAGCTGTATTATGACGTATAATACCATTCGTACAAACTCCATTTGGATCGATTGTAGCTAAACGAAATTCAATTTCTACATCAGAAGCCAATGTTTTAAAAAGAGGAATCGTTACGGTTGTATCGGGGTTTAACTGACGGAAATCTCTGGTTAAAATTCGTACTGCATCCTTAACCTGTGCATCCGAAATATTTTCAGTTCCACCTTGGTGCAAAATATGAAACACTACAGGAACGTAATATACGGTGCCTTGCGTATGATGGGGGTCACCCGATTTTTCACTATTTGATTGGTTATTATTCCCTGTTTTGGAGTTTTCTGCATCCTGCTTTTCAAGCATTGCCTGACGCGCTTCAAAACTTTTTTTAGCTTCGGGGTTCTGACTGAAATATTCATTCATCACATCATGTGTACTACATGGCTTGTAGTTTTGAGCTAAAAGTGTAGTTGACAACATTAAAGCCGATACTGAATAAAATAGCGTTTTTTTCATGGTATTAATAATTAGTTGAACATCAAATATACAATTTATCTATCCCGAAAACAAACCATTCAACACAAAAGTTTAATCACTTTTAACCTCAAACAAATTTTCTTACTACCGTTTAAACATGTACTTTTGCACCATGTTTACATCCGACCAATTAAAAGACATTCTAGAGCGCAAGCATGCACTGAGGAGGCATCTTTGACATAGATAGAAAGATTGAAGAAATAGCCCGAGAAGAAGAAAGAACCCTTGCCCCAGATTTTTGGAACGACCCCAAAAAAGCAGAAGTAATACTTCGTACCATTAAATTAAAAAAAGACTGGACAACATCTTATACCGAACTCTCCCGGCAAATTGATGACGTAAATACACTTTACGAATTTTACAAAGCAAACGAAGCCACTGCCGAAGAAACCGAGCAGCAATTTAAACTGGCGCAAAAAAATTTAGAAAATTTAGAATTCAAAAATATGCTCAGCGGCAACGAAGATGCCCTAAGTTGTATTGTTGAAATAAATGCAGGTGCAGGCGGAACCGAAAGCTGCGACTGGGCAAGCATGCTCATGCGTATGTATATTATGTGGGCAGAAAAAAACGGATTTAAAGTTTCTGAAATCGACCACACTGATGGCGATGCTGCCGGAATTAAATCTGTTTCCTTGCAAATTGACGGCAACTACGCTTACGGTTATTTAAAAGGAGAAAATGGAGTACATCGATTAGTTCGTATCTCCCCTTTTGATTCAAATGCTAAGCGACATACTTCTTTTGCCTCAGTTTATGTGTACCCAATTGTAGACGATACCATAGAAATAAACATACCAGCAGCCGATATAGAAGTAAGTACAGCACGCTCTGGTGGTGCGGGCGGACAAAATGTAAATAAAGTTGAGACTAAGGTGCTTATTAAACATTTACCAACTGGCATTCAGGTAATGTGCCAGGTAGATCGCTCTCAATTAGCCAATAAAGAACGTGCCATGCAAATGCTGCGTTCACAACTATACGAAATTGAAATGCGTAAGCGCAACGAAGCCAAACAAGCCGTAGAAGCAGGTAAGAAAAAGATTGAGTGGGGCTCGCAAATACGCAATTACGTGTTTCATCCTTACAAATTGGTAAAAGATCTTCGTACTGATTACGAAACCAGTGATGTGCAAGGAATAATGGATGGAGATTTAGATGCATTTATAAAAGCCTATTTAATGGAGTATGGAAGCAAGAATTAAATATAGAAAAAATAGTTGCTTTTGGGCGTTTCCCCAACTGAATAATTATTTTTCAATTCGTAATTTCGGTTGGGGCCGGGCTTTCGCAAGTCGCAATGCCGCAACAGCCGGGGGCGTCATGTGCTCCAACACCGTTGCTCTATCCCTAACGCAAAATCATAAATCATATTTAAAACAAACTAAAATAATGCAGCGTTAGCGATTGTAGCGTAAAGCCCGCACTGAACCCGCTCTGTATTTGCGGGTGAAGGAGGACTTGCAGCGTAAAGCGCGACCCCGCCGGAGAAATATACAAAATGTAAAGATTTTATTGCGGGGAAACGCCCAAAACATATTTACGATTTTTAAACATACAATAAAGCCAAATAAAAGATATATTTGAAATAGTTTTATGAACGCAATCATAAATAAAATAAACCGAAAGGTTATAAAAGAGGAGTTAGCCGCTAATCGATTTGTTCGTAAAACAAACAACGGCCACAACGAAATATATATTATTACAGCTCACAATTCACCAAATGTAATGATGGAAATCGGGCGCTTGCGCGAACTTACTTTTCGATACGCAGGTGGAGGAACCGGTAAAAGTTTTGACTTAGATGAGTTTGATACTTCCAAAAACCCATACGACCAGTTGCTTGTTTGGAATCCGGAGGACGAAGAAATTGTGGGCGCTTATCGTTATATACTTTGTAAAAATGCAGGTTTTCATGAAGGAAAAATTGAACTTGCTACTACCGAACTATTTAATTTCTCTGACGAATTTTTAAAAACCTATGCTCCTTTTACAATCGAATTAGGCCGCTCATTTGTACAACCCGAGTACCAGCCAAGTGAACATTTTAGAAAAGGATTGTTTTCATTGGATAATTTATGGGATGGTTTGGGTGCTTTGATTGAGCACAACCCCGATGTAAAATATTTTTCGGGCAAAGTAACCATGTACACGCATTTTAATGTAGAAGCACGCGATATGATTATAGCTTTTATGCATTATTATTTTCCGGATAAAAAGAAACTGGTCACACCCATTCATCCAATAGGAATAAAAACAGACACATCAGCTTTCCTAAAAAGCTTAGAAGGATTAAATTACAAAGAAGGTCACAGCATCTTAAATAAAAACGTACGCGCCCTTGGCGAAAATATTCCTCCCCTTGTAAATGCATACATGAACCTATCCCCTACTATGATGACTTGGGGCACGGCAGCTAATCCAACTTTTGGAGATGTAGAAGAAACGGGCATATTGGTTTGTATTGCAGATATTTATGAATCAAAAAAGGAGCGTCACTTAGAATCTTACAAAGCTAAAAAAGCTAAAAGTTAATTCATGCTTATCTCTTCAGCCGAATTTGCTTTAAGCAGTACAGACGTAAATAAATGTCCGAATACACATTTTCCCGAATTTGCTTTTATTGGCAGAAGTAATGTGGGTAAATCTTCGCTTATTAATATGTTATGCAGTAAAGTTCTTGCGCACACTTCCGGCAAACCGGGCAAGACAAGACTTATTAATCATTTCATAATTAATAAAGCCTGGTACGTAGTAGATTTACCAGGATACGGTTACGCAAGCGTTTCAAAAAACGCACGCCACGAGTTTGAAAAATTTATTTCGTTTTATTTATTAGAAAGAAAAAATTTAGTTTCTGTTTTTGTATTGATAGATGCCCGCCTTCCCTTACAACCAATCGATGCACAATTCATGACATGGTTAGGAGAAGAAGAAATTCCGTTTTGCATTGCATTTACAAAGACCGATAAACTTTCTAAAGCAGAATTGCATAAAAATTTCGCTTTATTCCAAAAGCAAATGCTTACTACTTGGGAAGAAATGCCGGAGTTTTTTATTACTTCTGCCGAAAAGAAAACAGGTAAGGACGATGTTTTGGCTTATATAGAAGAAAATATTGGTGTTTATAATGCAAGTTTAAAAAAGTAAAAAGTCTTTTATTTGAAGTCTAAAAGCACTACCTTTGAATTAACAAATTCCACTCAAATGACACAAACCGCTTTAAAAAAAGAATTACACAAAGCCATTGATAACATTGATGATGAAAGCATCCTTGAAGCTGTTTATACAATTCTTAACAGTAGAACAACTTACAGTTCCTTTCAATTAACTGATGAAGACATTCGCATAATTGAAGACAGAAAAGCTTCCTATAAGGCAGGTAAGTCAAAAATGCTCACGCCAAAAGAAGTAAAAAAGAAAATTATGAAGAGTTTGGGTAAATGAAATTCATCATTAAGATTGACCCATGTGTATTTGAAGAACTTGAAGACGCGGTTTTATATTATGAATATCAACAGTCTGGTTTGGGAGAAAAACTATTTATAGATTGGGAAAATACTTTAGAGGTAGTTTCCAAGCACCCTTTTTCATTTCAAAAAGCAACTGGAAATTATAGGCAAATTTCCCTGAAAAAATTTCCTTATATGCTGATTTATGAATTAGAGGGTATAACGATTAACGTGTTCAGGTTTATTTGTTCAAAAAGAGATGAAGAAAAACGTTACAAAAAATAAATGAAAACCAAATCCCTAAAAAAAAATAAAGTAAACGTAGTAACACTGGGTTGCAGCAAAAATATTGTTGACAGCGAAGTTTTAATGGGACAACTACGCGCCAACAAATTTGACGTAGAACACGAAAGCGATAGTGAAGACCACCAAATTGTAATCATAAACACCTGCGGATTTGTTGATAATGCAAAACAGGAAAGCATTGATACAATTTTGCAATATGTGCAGGCTAAAAAAAACGGACAAGTAGAAAAAGTGTACGTTACAGGTTGCTTAAGCGAACGCTACAAAGGAGATTTGGAAAAAGAAATTCCGGATGTAGATGCCTATTTTGGTACACGCGATTTACCAAAACTTTTAAAAACATTAAAAGCAGATTACAAACATGAATTAGTTGGTGAACGTTTGCTGACTACACCATCGCATTACGCTTACTTAAAAATTTCTGAAGGTTGCGATCGCCCCTGCTCCTTTTGTGCAATTCCTATTATGCGAGGCAAACATATTTCTGTCCCGATTGAAGAGTTAGTAAAACGAGCCGCTACACTTGCACAAAAAGGAACAAAAGAACTTTTATTAATTGCTCAAGACCTTACCTATTACGGATTAGATATTTATAAAAAACGTGAGCTCGCAAATTTGCTGGATGCTTTGAGTGATGTAGAAGGAGTTGAATGGATTCGTCTTCATTATGCATTTCCTACCGGTTTCCCCATGGATGCATTAGATGTAATGGCCGAACGTCCAAACATCTGTAAGTATCTTGATATTCCGTTGCAGCATGGATCTACCAACATGTTAAAGATTATGCGCAGAGGAACCACCCGCGAAAAAACGGAAGAGTTATTGCAAACCATTCGTGCAAAAGTGCCGGGTATTGCTATTCGCACTACCATGATTGCCGGCCACCCAGGCGAAACTGAAAAAGAATTTCAGGAGATGATGACCTTCATTGAAAAGTCAAGGTTTGAACGATTAGGGATTTTCGCGTACTCACACGAAGAAAATACGCACGCCTATTCCATGGTTGACGATGTTCCAGCTGAAGTAAAGCAACTACGCACCGATGCGGTGATGGAACTTCAACAAGACATTTCACTGGAACTCAATCAACAAAAAATTGGCAGCACACAAAAAGTGTTAATTGACCGCAAAGAAGGAGGAGAGTTTATCGG
>CAZZEI010000071.1:0-15233 GCA_964653165.1 uncultured Flavobacteriaceae bacterium
TTGGTGAGCCTTCACAAATTCTATTATTTGCTATAAACAAAGCTGTAGGATTTGGGTTTACTGTCATATTAAATGGTACAGCCGGACCCGGACATCCATTTAAACTTGCGGAAACTAATATTTGAGTTGTTACTAAGCTGCTGCCTCCGTTAACAGTTAAATAAGAAGGTAAACTTCCTGTTCCCGATGATGCTCCCAGACCTACTGCAGTATTGGTTGCTGTCCAGAAAAATGTTGGTGCTCCTCCACCCGGCAAGGCAGTATAGTTTATGGCTAAAGTATTTACGTTCGGGCAATATTCTACATCGACGGGAGGGTTAACAACGGGTGTTGGTTTTACCGTTACAGTGTAAGAAGCAGGTTGACCAATACAAGTACCGATTGCCGGCGTAACAGTTATTACACCAAGTACATTATTTAAAGTAAAGTTTGGATTTGGCATAGCATTAAACTGTGGTGGAACACCTATTCCGCCTCCACTTAATCCAATTTGGGTATTATTATTTACCCACACAAACGTTGCGCCAACCGGGTTGCTCACAATTACGGGTGAAGGAACAACATCTCCTGGACAAAAAGGAGCCGGTGATACTAATGTAATTGTTGGTTGTGGCGAGATGGTAATATTAAATGTAACAGGTAGTCCTACACAACCATTCAAGGTTGGTATGGCAGTTACTGTTGCAACAACAGGTGTTGGAGATCCATTGCTTGCGCCGATAAAGGTTGGTATATTTCCAGCTCCGCTTGCTCCCAAACCAATTGAAGTATTATTATTGCTCCATCCTACTGTAGCTCCTCCGGGCACAGATACAAAACCTCCAACAACTACTGATTGCTGGTCGCATACTCCAATGTCAGGCATAGGGTTTAATACAGGTATTGGATTTACAACAACCGTATTTGTTCCAGAGCCAACACATCCACTGGCTGTTGTTACTGTTAAAGAGACGACATAAGATCCCGCAGCTGAATAGGTATTTGAAGGCGCTGCTATTGTAGATGTATTTCCATCGCCAAATGTCCAATTATAAGTTGAAGCACCTGCTGTAGTATTCGAAAATACGGTTGGCGACCCAAAACAGACGGTTGGTGCAGAGAAAGTTGGTGTTATAGTTGTGTTTACTACGACATTTAAAGTATAAGTAGCTGTACAAGCCCCTACAGCAACAGTTAAAGTGGCAACAAAAGTGCCGGCCGTGGCATAGGTATGCGGTGGGTTTTGAGAAGTTGAAGTTCCACCATCCCCAAAATCCCATGTCCATCCATTTATAGGTGGGCCACCCGTGACATAAGAAGAATCCGTAAATTGAGTAGCAGTACCAATACAAACGGTAGTAGCAGAAAAAGTAGCTATTGGTGCAGGAGCAACAGTAATTATAATAGTAGTATCAAGTGTATATCCACAACCTGAACCAAATGATGTCATAGATACAGAATATGTTCCGCTTGTTGAAGCAGTAACTGATTGCGAGCTAGTAGAACCAACAATGGTTCCACCACCGGAAGCTGTCCATGTATAAGTTGCCGCACCACCCGGAGCTACAATTACTGCATTACCTCCACCGCAAGGATTGCTGGCAAATGTAAGTTGAAAGGGTGCGCAACTGGCATCAAAATAAGCATACCCTCTGTGAGCACCGCCATCACAATCGGTTGTTGCTACGTTTAGTTGTACATTTTTTCCAATATAACTTGTAAGCGGTACAAATACTAAGGACCAAGGCTTATAAAATAAAGCGGTTGACCCGGTAAAAGCAGGTAAATACCCGCTTCCCGGAAGACCTGCTTGAGTTGCATCAATATAATAAGAAGCGCAAGCAATAGGCTGACCCGTTGTGAGATCGACCATACCAAAAATAATTTTCGGAGCATCAGCAGCAACGTGTCCATCATACATAACCGTTGCGTAAGAATAAGTAAAGTTAGTATTTGAAGAATTTACTGTAAAGCTAAATGACATTTGGGCAGCACCACAGCCATCAAAAACATCGCCAAGGCGAGCAGAGGTAGTTGCCCCGTTGAAAGGAGACACACAAGGTAATGTACCCGCTGTTACCGAAGGGTCAATACCCCCATTAACTAAACCATGCTCATTAAGTGTATTATTCATTCCAGTATAATTAAACCCTGCGTTAGTCATAGGATTTGGGGTACCAATACCACAACCAAAAGCGCCGCTTACAGCGTAATTGGCACCAAACCAACCTGAAAAACTTCCGGTTTCAAAATCAGAGTTACCGCAATTATTTACAAGCGTTACGTTAGTACCTAATCTGGAAGATAAGTATGCTTCCATTTCTTTGCCGGTTGAATTTTTAACTTTAGGAGAATTATCTCCCAATAAACTTGTTTTACCTTGTAAATATGCACCTTGGTAATAAGAAGCATATTCATTTATAATACCTTGTTTAAAGGGTATTACATTAAGGTCATTTAATTCGTTACGGTTTATTTTTTCAAGAATAATAGTTTTATCCTTATAGAAGTATTTTTCACGAATCATTTCATAAAAACCTTTACGATCGGTAGATGCAACTTTTGCTCTGGAAGCAGCGGTTTCAAACATTTCATCAAAACTTGTAGAAGAAAAATAGGTTTTATAAATTCTATGTTGTTCGTCGGTTTCCTTTAGTCTTTTTTGCTGATGAGCTTCAAATTCAGGAGAAGACACTTTAGCTGCTTGTTGAGCTAAAATCATCTGCGAAAAGAACACAACCATTAAAATACTGCCGTAAATCTTTTTCACACTAACTAATTTAAAATTTATTGAAAGGAACAAATTCTCACTCTACTACTAAAGATGGCTATATTTATTGAAAGGTTGGGTGCTTTGTAAAATTTAACCCTTTTTAATCGCCCCATAAAATAATGCTGTCCTACTATACTTATTCTTTTTAAAAATGCATACCAAATATACTCAAATGAGACCCAAAAACAAACATTATTTGATTAAAAAACAGGGCTTTATTGGAATTCTGAATGAAGGGTAATTTTGGCTAATTAAACCCGTTTAAACAGGGATGGACGGTTTAAATTTTGTTTTTCCAGTGCCCTAATGCTACCAAAGGCCATATTCTGCTCCAGGTTATTTGAGGGTCGTCTGCCAAAAATCTACTCCATATTTTATTTACCTGACCTGGATTAAAACCAATTTCCTCCAACCCTTTTAAATTTATTTCGCAGAAACCCTTTAACTCATTTTTCATCCAAAGTTGCCAAGGCAGCACAAAACCCATCTTTTTTCGGTTTATTATTTCTTGAGGCAATAGGTCTTTTAAAGAATCGGTAAGCAATTTTTTGGGCGTATGCGGATATTTATGCTTGTCTGAAACCGCTAAAACATACTCAACTAATTTATAATCTAAAAAAGGTACGCGTACTTCTAAAGCAACCGCCATACTCATTTGGTCGGTATCGCGCAACAAAACATTTTGCATATAGGTAGAAATCTCGGCGATAGCATATTTACTGAGTCGGTGGTTTTTTTGATGATAATCTAGCATGCGCAAAAAACGATACACTTTATTCATTGGCAAATCACTTTTATTCAGCATTTTTTTTACTTCATCATCTAAAAGCACCTGGCGAGATAAAGGATAAGCAGATGTAAAATTTATTAGTGGTTTAGAAATTATTTCCCCCATTTTTTGTGAGGAAACACTTTTGCCAAAATTTTTCATTGCCATTCCTGCAGGGACTCTGAATAATCTTGGCGCCATATTTAGCCACCACTGTTTTTCTAATTTATAACTACGCTTAAAAATATCGTATCCGCAAAAAATTTCATCGCTTCCTAAACCCGATAAAGCCATCGTAATGCCGGCATTGCGTGTTGCTTTTGATACAATATATGTATTTGGTCCGTCTCCGCTGGGATGATCCATCGCGTTTAATGCTTCGGGTAACTGTTGTAAAAAATCGGTAGGACTTAATTTTATTTCGTGATGCTCGGTATTAAATTTTTTTGCCACTAAACGTGCGTATTGGGCTTCTGAAAATTCATTCTCATCAAATACAACCGAAAAAGTTTTTACCTGTTGCGAAGAAACTTGCGACATTGCTCCTACAACAGCACTTGAATCTATTCCGCCCGAAAGAAAAGCACCAAAAGGAACATCTGAAACTAATCTTCTTTCTACTGCTGAGAAAAACAAAGTACGAACATCTTTACAAATTTCATCGTACGACTTTTCTTTGCTTTCAAAATTAATGGACTTCTCTATTTGCCAATACGCCTGAATTTGTAAATTATTTTTTTCAAACCAAATAAAATGTCCCGGCATTAACATGTTTACACCTTCAATAATAGTATCAGGAGCATGCACCGTTTGATATTGTAAATAATCAACTACAGAATTTTTATTTATATTTTTTTCTATCAACCCTGATTTTAAAACGGCACGTATTTCAGAAGCAAAAATTAATGTATTATTTTCGAATGAATAATACAGCGGCTTTATTCCCATTCTATCGCGGGCAATAAAAACAGTTTTTTCCTGCTTATCATAAATTGCAAACGCAAACATCCCATTAAAATATTGCAGACAATCTTTTCCCCAACGCATGTATGATGCCAGAATAACTTCTGTATCTGTTTGCGTAGAAAAAAAATACGGCTGCTCCTTTGTGCCTTGTATTGCCCTTTGTAATTGCAAACGGAGTTCTTTGTAATTATATAACTCGCCGTTATACGTAATTACATATCGGTTATCATACGAATGCATGGGTTGCTTTCCTGCGTCCGACAAATCGATAATTGATAATCGTCTATGACCTAAATAAACACAATCATCATTCCATATTCCTTCGGCATCCGGTCCACGGTGTGCAATGGCTTTATTCATGCGTTGCAAAGCAGGAATAATTTTATCAGCCGATAAATGAGAAGAAATTATTCCGCTGATGCCACACATTAAAGACCAATGGAGTTAAGAAATTTTTTATCGTTCAGCATTTTTTGTATTCCGTCTTCCAGGGAAATAAGCGGACGGTTAAGCAATTGTCGCATTTTAGTATTATCAGGTTGCCGGCGCGTCATGTCTCCTTCTTTTAAAGGATCTAAATGAATAATTTTTGACTTTGACTTTGTGATACTGATAATAAGTTTTGCTAATTCAAGCATCGTGATAGTAATATTATTTCCAATATTTATTACATCGTTTATAATTTCATTTTTAAACAAACAAGCTAAACTTGCATCAATGGTATCATCCACATAGGTAAACGTGCGCGTCTGACTTCCATCACCATAAATAGTAATATCCTTATTTTTAAGTGCAGCTTCTAAAAAACGAGGAAGTACAAAATCAGTACTTTGATTTGGTCCGTATGTATTAAAATACCGGTAAATTGTATAATTCAACCCGTATTCCTGATGGTAACTTTTGCAAAAACATTCGCCCACATTTTTCACTACTGCATAAGGAACGCGCGAGTTAAGAGGAGTTGTGTGCTCATGTTGTGGAAGTGAAACAGGTTCTCCGTATACTTCAGAAGATGATGAGAAAAAAACACGCTTAACAGCGGTAGTTTTTGAAAGTTCCAGAATGTTCTTTATTCCATCGATATCTTTTAGCACACTCACCGGATTTTCTTGAGTTCGTTTAACACCCACAACGGCTGCAAAATGAAAAACATAATCAAACTTATGCGCCATCATTATTTTAGAAATATCGGCTAAGTTGTTTACATCACAATTAAAAAATAAAAAATTAGGGTTTTTTTCGAAAGGAAGTTTGCTTAAAAATCCGGTTGAAAGATCATCTGCTACAACTACAAAATTAATAGGGTCATTAAGCAGTTTTCCTACTGTAACACTTCCTATGTTTCCGGCGCCGCCGGTTACCAAAATTTTCGTCATAAAAAACTAATTACAGTATCGGCCCATTTATCAGGCGTAATTTGAAAAGCCAATTTACGACTTTCTTCTCCCATCAAAGTTAACTTTTTGGGCGATAACTGCATAATAGATTTTAATTTTTCTTTTAGCGAACTTATATTTTCTATTTCAACCAAAAACCCGTTTTCACCATCCTTTACAAAAACTTCTGCTGCTCCAACCCTACCTGAAACTATTACAGGAAAACCCATTATTGCAAATTCATGCAGTACAACACCCCATGGTTCATACAAAGAAGGCATAACAAACACACCAGTGTTTTTTGCATAGTCAAGTAAATATTCTGGCTGTATAAAACCATAATGTTTAATTTTAGGATGAACAACAGGGGCAACAGTTCCGGTTCCTAAACACCAAAGCTCCCATTCGTTTGGGTTTTCATTTTGCAATTCAATAAATGCATTCCACAAATTAGTTATTCCCTTAAACTCATAATACCGTCCAACGTAAATAAAACGTTTAGGAAAATATTTTTTCTTTTCATCTGTGATTAACTCGTACAGCGAAGAAAAATAATTCGTATCGGCTGAATAAAAACCCCGGGCAATTTGCCATTCTTTAAAACCCAATTTTAACGCATATTTTTTTTGAATATTTCCCGGAACCCAAACATTTGAAAATCTTTTAAGTAAATAAAACGGGCCTAATAGAGTAGCTATATGCTGCTTTAAATCTCCACGCCAATGTGTATCCATTGTCAGCACTGTAGGGATTTTTCCGAAAAATAGTTTACAAATTTTTAAATATTCCCCTTCAATCCATCCACTGCAAATAATAACCGATGGACTTAAACTTTTTACAAGATCTACAAGTTGTTGCGCGTTATAATTTTTACGGTTATATAAAATAACATCCATGCCCGTTTCGGTAAACAAAAAAGGAGCCTCATCATTTACAGGATATCTTATAATGTGAACTTTTACTCCGTATTTTTTTGCAAGCGTATTGCAGCAAGCCAAAAAATAGGGGGCTATTTCAGTATATAAAAATAAAATATTACGTATTGGCAAGGTCACCTTCGTCGGTTCTGTTTTGTGAAACTTTTTTTATACTGGAAATTTTAGTGTAATAATATAACCACACAAAAAACGGAAATCCATTTAGAAAATAGTTGCCTTGTCGTAATAAATACAATGAAATAATTACCAAAAGGGCACCGGAAATGATCCAGTTGTCATCGTCATTGCCAACGTAACCAACAAAACATTTAAAAATAAGAATAAATACAAACACTAAACCAAACAAACCAGTTTCGGAAGTAAGACGTATAAGCATACTATTACCATCTTGCTTATTAAACTCTATGCCCTTAACTTTAACAACGGTTTTTGTCAATGAATATTTTTCGTAAGCAACAGGATGCGAACCAAGCCCCGTTCCAAACAACGGATTTTCCTTTAGGTTGGCCCATGCGATTTGCGCATTATTGTATAAAACAAAACTTGAGGTATTAACATTTTTATACGCCAGATCATCGTGTAACCACAATGCTGTAGAACTATCAACCCTGTCTTTAAACTCATCAACCGTGTTATAAAGCCCTAATGCTGCAAAATATCCAAGAACGAAAAATACTACTACATAAATTACGTACCCAAAATTTAATCCCAACAATAATATAGCGAAAAAAATGCCAAGATAGCCTGTAGAAGATTTGCTTAAATAAACAGCTAATAATATTATTATATTTTGGTAAATTTTAAAATGATATTTCTTTTTTCTCATGATATTAATTATCGAAACAAATGCGGCAGGACCAAGCATAATACCTAATTGAGAAGGTTCAAGAAATATAGAACTCACGCGTATTCCGCCCCCTTCTGTTACTACATGACCTCCCTTGTTTAACAAAAAACCGTAATCATATCCCGGCTTAAAATTTAATTTATATGAAACTACTTGAATCAGTGCAATTATGGCTGTCCAGTATGCCCAGGTTAAATAAAGCCGAAACATTTTGTCGACATTAAATTCATAGTACTCCATCACATAATGGTAAATAGAAACTGAAAGTAAAACTCCCCCCCAAATTTTGATGAATAAAAAAGTTTCGTTATTGCCCAGTATTATTTGAAAAACACCAACAACAAGTGGAATTAAAAGAAGTTTAAATGGGGTTTTAGGCAATCCGAATTTACTTACAAATGACGGAAGTAATAAAAGGTAAATTACATAATGGAAATATCCATCAAAAGGGGTTTTAAACAAAAGTATGGAGGAGCCTAAAAAAATGGATAAGAAAATCATGAAAGTAATATTTCTTTCCTGTGATGTTCTTTCCTGAATTTCTATTTTCAGTTCTTCAGCCATTTTATCTTTTGTTATACCCAAGCTTTGAGCTGATTTTTTTAGAAGGCTTTTCAACTGCCATATACATTATATAACTACCAACAGCAGTAATAACCAAACCTCCTAACACAAGGAGCATTTTTTCGAATGCGCCTGCTACATAATGTGATAATACATTGACAAAGGCAGCTCCTACTATTGGATGAATAAGGTAGACAGAATAAGAAAATTTTCCCAGAAAAGATAAAAACCGGTTGGAGTAAGAAAACATGAAAAGTATTAAAAAAATACTGGCAACAGCAATACTGGCGGCCACCAAACCATTAAAAAAAAACAGATGCAAAACAAAACAAATGCTTGTTGCGCACAATTCGAAAACTTTAATTTGATTTGATTTATAAAGGAAAAGAACAATACCCACTCCAAACAAAGGAAGCCAATACGGAAGGAAATTACCGGACGAAGAAATTAATGGGGCCGCCAATAAAATTATGTAGCCCAAGCATCTTATAAGTAAATAGGGCGATATAAATAAAAAATACAACATTCCTATTATAAGATAATATTGAAACTCAATTGCTAATGTCCAATAAACACTGTTAAGCCACGAAACATTTTCAACAAAAGGAACCATATAACCTACATGTAAAAAAACCTGTAGCGCGGTAATTTGTCGGTCTAAACCATCGTATGTAGGGCTATATTTCCTGAAATAAATAAATGCTATTGCCAATAAAATAGAAAATAAATATGGCGGTTCTAAACGAATAAGTCGTTTTAGTAAAAAACTGAATAGGTTTTTTATACGATATGAATTTTTGTAAAGTGACCAGGGGATAACCATGCCGGAAATAATAAAAAATAAATGAACCCCGTATTGTCCAAAATAAAAAGTCTTATATATCCAACTGTTTACATCCGTAAAACCAATTGTTGTGCAAATAAAATGATAAAGAACTACCGACCAAGCTGCCACGGCGCGTAAATTATCCAGTATAGGTATTTCGCTTTGTGTTTTCAGAAAAATTAGCTGGCTGGTTGTAATTTCTTTTTCACCTGACATTTTACTTTTTTGTAACTACTGTTTTTAGTCGTTATTAATAAAACAGAAATTTATTTACCATCGTTAAGTACTACAGATTTATACATTATCATTTTAACCTGAGAATAAAAGTTATTAAACATTTTTCTTTGACCAGAATCATTTAAATGCATATCGTCTCTAAAATCAGATTCAGTTATCCCGCATTCCAATTCTTTAATAAGTGTAATTTTATTCTGTTCTGCATACTTTATTATTTCTTCCCCTTGTTCATTATATTTTTTTTGTTGTACCTCCCCCTTTTCAGGATGCAAATACAAAATCAGAGGAATGTTTTTTTGCTGTGCGTAATTATATATTTTTTCGAATCCGGAATTAAATTTATCATCCGTTTTACGCTTATTAATCCCTAATTCTTCCGAATTAACTTGTCCGAAAATTCTTGGTTTTATATATCTGTCAAGTAATTCATAAACAGCCAACAAATATTGTTTATCCGGAAAGCTCGTGCTTACCCCTACTATCTTTCCAAAATCCATATTATCGTATGCATCGTGCGAACTAACTACTAACAAAATAAGTTTTGCGTTAAAATCTCCATATTTAGTTAGATAAGCAGCGCAATTATCCGGCCCCCAACTTCCCGCCGAAATATTAAGTACCTGCACATCCCTTTCAAACAAACTGCTTAATGATTTACTCAGTTTTGTAGTAGCCATACTATCCTGGTCAGTTAAGGTTCCGCCATTAATTACTGAATCGCCAAAGCCAAGGATTTTCAGAGAAGATTTCCTTACTGTATCACTTCTCATAGAAAATTCGTTGTACCGTATATGTTTTCTAAAACGATAACGATCTTGGTTAGGTTGCGCTATATATTCAAATGCAAAATCTTCCTTCATTAATACAGCGTCACAAAAACCAAAATAAAAACGTAAAATTAACTCAGTAAAAACGAGTAGAAAAACAACACAAATTGTTGTATATTTTATAAACTTCATTCTCTTCATTTTTTGAAGCGCTAATTTAATAGAAAAGTAGTATGTTTTTAGTAAATCACGCATTCTTTTTATATGTATTTTTGACGAAATTTTTCTACCATGCCAAAAGGAATTTTTAAAGTCCCAACCCCGGTTAACGAGCCTATAAAAAATTATGCTCCCGGAAGCGCAGAACGTAAAGAGCTGCAAGCCATGCTGAAAGAGCTGCGCTCAAAACAACTCGACATACCCATGTACATTGGTGGGAAAGAAGTAAAAAGCGGAAACAAAATACGTATTGCGCCACCGCATGACCACAAACATACGCTCGGACATTTTCATAAAAGCGATAAAAAACATATTACACAAGCCATTAATGCAGCAATGGCCGCGAAAAAGAAATGGGCGGAGCTTTCCTGGGAACATCGGGCAAGCATCTTTTTAAAAGCCGCCGAGCTAATTGCCGGTCCGTACAGAGCCAAATTAAATGCAGCCACTATGCTAGGACAAAGCAAAAATGCTTATCAAGCAGAGATAGACAGCGCGTGCGAGATAACGGATTTTCTTCGTTTTAATGTGCACTACATGACTGAGATTTATGCTGATCAGCCAATTTCGGGACCCGGAATATGGAATCGTTTAGAGTGGAGGCCACTTGAAGGATTTGTTTACGCATTGACTCCTTTTAATTTTACAGCTATTGCCGGAAATTTACCTACATCATGCGCAATGATGGGAAATGTTGTTGTTTGGAAACCCAGCAACACGCAGGTTTATTCTGCAAACGTATTAATGGAAATTTTTCAAAAGGCAGGTGTTCCTGATGGAGTAATAAATTTAATTTATCCGAGCGGACCCGATGCAGCCGAAGTAATTTTTAATCACCGCGATTTTGCAGGAATACATTTTACAGGAAGTACAGAAGTTTTTCAAAGCATCTGGCACGCAATAGGAAGCAACATTCATAAATACAAATCATATCCACGTATTGTTGGAGAGACCGGCGGAAAAGATTTTATTTTAGCCCATCCGAGCGCCGATGCAAAAACTGTTGCTACTGCAATATCCCGTGGCGCATTTGAGTATCAGGGACAAAAATGTTCTGCCGCATCACGCGCTTACATTCCTTCGAATCTTTGGAAAGAAGTAAAAGAATATTTGTTAGCCGATTTGAAATCCATGAAAATGGGACCAACTGAAGATTTCAGAAATTTCATCAATGCAGTTATTGATGAGAAATCTTTTGATAAACTGACAAGTTATATTGAGCGTGCTAAAAAAGATAAAGGTGTTTCTATTATTGCAGGAGGGAATTATAATAAATCAAAAGGATATTTTATTGAGCCGACGATCATCCAGGCAAAAGATCCGAAGTATGTAACGATGTGCGAAGAGTTATTCGGGCCGGTACTTACCATTCATGTTTACGATGAGAAAAAATGGAATGAGATCTTAAAAATTGTTGATTCAACTTCTATTTATGCATTGACGGGAGCCATCCTTGCGCAAGATCGTTATGCAATTGAACAAGCCACAAAAGCTTTATCAAACGCAGCAGGAAATTTTTACATAAACGATAAATGTACAGGCGCTGTAGTTGGTCAGCAACCATTTGGTGGCGCACGCGGTAGCGGAACGAATGATAAAGCTGGAGCAAAAATTAATTTACTTCGTTGGGTTTCCCCACGCACAATAAAAGAAACTTTTGTGCCGGCAACTGATTATCGTTATCCATTTTTGCAAGCCGATTAAACGTGAAAGAGAAAATAGAACATATTTTAGAGGAAGTAGAAAAATTTACAGCTCAAAGTAAAGAGCAGGTAGAAGAATACCGTATTAAATGGCTCAGCAAGAAAGGTGAGATAACACAACTGTTTGAAGATTTTAAAGATGTGGCTCCGGACGTAAAACGCGAAATGGGTCAGCGCTTAAACCAATTAAAAGTAAAAGCGCAGGATAAAATAAATGAGCTGAAAGAAAAATTCGAATCGCAAACAACAAATACAAAACAAGACATTGATTTATCATTACCTGCCGAGCCTGTTACAGAATTAGGCGCGCTTCATCCTATTACCATCGTAAAAAACGAAATCACAAAAATATTTGAAGACATAGGTTTTTCAATTAGTGAGGGAAGAGAGATAGAAGACGACTGGCATAATTTTACAGCGCTGAATACTCCCGAAGATCACCCGGCGCGTGATATGCAGGATACATTTTATATTCAAACAAATCCTGAAATTGTTTTGCGCACACAAACTTCTTCCGTACAAGTGCATTTAATGGAAAATAACAAGCCTCCTATTCGAACCATTTCTCCGGGAAGAGTTTATCGTAACGAAACTGTTTCTGCGCGTAGTCATTGTCAGTTTCATCAAATAGAAGGTTTGTATATTGATACTAATGTTTCTTTTGCCGATTTAAAACAAACACTTTTATATTTTGCTCAACGCTTTTTTGGCGAAGAAACAAAAATAAGAATGCGCCCAAGTTTTTTTCCGTTTACAGAACCAAGCGCGGAGGTTGACATTTCCTGCACATTATGTAAAGGACAAGGATGTAACGTTTGTAAATACAGCGGATGGTTAGAAATTTTAGGTTGTGGCATGGTTGATCCCCAGGTTTTAACCAATTGTAAAATTGACGTCAACAAATACACCGGTTTTGCATTTGGCATGGGCATAGAACGTATTGCGATGCTTAAGTATAAAATTACCGATATACGTTTATTTTTTGAAAATGATGTGCGCTTTTTAAAGCAGTTTAAATCGGCTTAGTTATGCCAACCCGTCTCGAGCAACTCCAACAAATGTTAGTGCAAGAACCCAACGATGAGTTTTTGCAATACGCAATTTCTGTAGAATATTTTTCTGTCGGGAATTTTGAAAAAGCACTCGAGTATTTAAAAAATATTTTAAAAACAAAACCAGGTTATTTGGCTGCTTACTATCAAGCCGGCAAATGTTACGAAGAATTAAAACAAGTAGAAGAAGCGAAAAATATTTATAGTAAGGGAATTGAACTTGCGCATGCTCAGGGCAAACAAAAAACCCTCAGCGAATTAAGAGAGGCGTTGTTTCTATTGGAGGAATAATCCCTTTTGCGCCTTTAATGTACAACAACCTCTTTAACAAATCTATTAAAAAAGCTTTGCGTCTTAGCACCTTTGCGGTGAAAAAGTGGTTATGAAAAATGTTGTATATTCGCCAAAATTTTAAATCATGGGAATAGAAGAAAAATTAAATGCTGATATAAAAACAGCTATGTTGGCCAGAGACGCCAAAAAGCTGGAAGCATTACGCGCCATGAAAGCTGTAGTATTACTATTAAAAACTTCAGCCGAAGGTTTAACAGAAGAATCTGCAAACAAAGCATTACAAAAAGAAGTAAAAAAACGCAGAGAGACTGCAGAAATATACACCACACAAAATCGTCCGGAATTAGCTGAAGTAGAAATTGCACAGGCAAATGTTATTGAAAGTTATTTGCCAAAACAAATGGGTGCTGATGAATTAAAAGTTGAAATAGAAAAATTTATTGCACAAGTAAGCGCGACTTCTCATGCTGATATGGGTAAAGTAATGGGGGTTGCTTCAAAAGCTTTAGCAGGTAAAGCAGATGGCAAAGCAATTTCTGAAATGGTAAAACAATTATTGGCCCGCTAAACTGCCACAGATTTCACTGATTTGCACAGATTTTTTTCACAGATTAAATTATGTGTTGTTGGTTTTTAATAAAAGAAAAAAGATATATAGTATATAACAACGGCAAATTAAAAACATTTTGCTGTTTTGATAAAAATTATCATTTAACACATTAAAGAAAATTAATAATGAGCACTTACAAAGCAGAAATTGAGTTGATAGATTCTTTCTCAAAAAAATTCGGAACACTTATTCCGGAACAAAGAAAAAAAGTGGATGAACTAATGAACGCAGGATTAATAGTCAGCTACGGATTAGCTATTGATCGTTCTAAAGTCTGGATTGTATTTGAAGCAAAATCATTGGAACATGTGTACGATTTAATACAAAGTTTTCCGCTCTACAATTTTATGAAACCCGATGTGTTTGAATTGGCTTTCTATGATACAATACACAGTGGCTTTCCGCAACTCTCTCTTAATTAGTTAATCCCACTTCGCAAATTATGTCGCCCCTACAGGGCTTTGCTGTATTTTTTATTTTTATTTATTAAGATTTAGTTCCTACGGAACTTGAAATGATTATTTTCTGACTCCCGTGGAGTCCGATATTATATACCTCTACTCCGAAACTTCGTTATTATTCTATTGTTTCTCATTTATTAAGATTGCGTTCACACAGAACTTTAAACAATCATTTTCTGACTCCAGAGGAGTCCGATATTATATACCTCTACTCCGAAACTTCGTTATTATTCTATTGTTTCTCATTTATTAAGATTGCGTTCACGCAGAACTTTAAACAATCATTTTCCGACTCCAGAGGAGTCCGATATTAATAAAAAATAAGCAAATTAGATTTTCAAACTCCGTAGGAGTGCAATAGTGTCTACGATTTAATTAGTTTCCTTACCCAGCGTTCTCCTGTATCAGAAGTAATTTTAATTAAATACATTCCTACAGGAAGATTATTTGATTCTGGAATTTCAATTACCTGACGATACCCGTTATCCTGTAAAATTTTTGCTGGCATATTTACTAAACGTCTCCCGTTAATATCAAACAATTCAATTGTAAGATTTAAACTTTTACTTCCTGTAATATAAACGCTTGATTGGTCAGAAAAAAAAGTTGGGTACACATAAATTTGCGTGCTTACATTTCCTTTTAAAATCTGATCTGCCAAACAAAAATCAGGAATACCATAACCCATCATAGAATCGGGTGTTGTAAATTTTGTTGCGCTTTGTTTTATTGCAGACATTACCTGCATGTTTGTTTTTGTTGGATTTCCCTGCCACAAACAAGCTACCATGCCGGCTAAAATGGGTGTAGCAAAAGAAGTTCCACTTCCTGTTACAACATTACCACTTCCCG
>CAZZEI010000072.1:0-15161 GCA_964653165.1 uncultured Flavobacteriaceae bacterium
AACTTTAGTCCACATTATGCTGAAGATTTACACGATTCAATTCCTCATCGTGAACGTAGTTTTTAGGAATAAAATAATTGATGACTTTAGTAAAACTCATTTCTTTTCAATTTTGTTCTTATCCTTTTTAATAAGGTGCCTAAATGTAGTGTTTTTTAACGTTTCCAAGCTTTGCCTTGGCGGGTTTTGAAATCGAAAACTGTCAACCGCGAGAACCGATAAATAAAAGTACAAAATATTTCGTTACCGAGTCAGCCAACGCGCAGTAGTAAACTCCGCCACATACCTCGCTCCTATTGCCCTGCTCCAAATACTCATTTAAAAATGCATTAAAGTTTCCTCATTGCAAAACACTAGGTCTTACCGTTTTTTACAAAATTAGACTCTTCTTTGTTTTTACCTTTATAAATAAATATCATATTGTGGTAAAAATGCATAGAGATTATGTTTTCCTCCAAATAGCTTGGTTGATAACCCGGAATTTTTAATTCTTTATAATTAAGATTGTCGGTTAGCTTTTTAAAATAATTCATAATTGTATCCGGATTATTCAGGTTTTCGCTGTCACCGCCATAATCCGGCCAATAAGATGTTTGTGTATCTTCAATTGCGTAAATGCCTCCGTTTTTATAATAAGGGAAATAATATTGTAAAGGTTTTAATAACATGGTTATTAATGTGACTTCCATCATCCACTATAATGTCAATAACCCCAATTTCTTTTACCAAATTTTGTAAAAACGGTTCGTCAATCTGGCTTCCCCTAAATATTTTAATGCGCCTTTCTTCATGAAATGATTTGTCATGAATATCAAATGAAAATATTTTAGCAAAGGAGAAATATTTTTTCCACATTCTAAGCGATTCGCCACCTGATTTAGGCTTTTCATAACCACCTACTCCAATCTCAAGAAAATTAATTTTTTTAAGTCTGAATTTTTTAAAGTGATACTGGTAATGTGGCGTATAAAAATGAGCACCCCATTTATCTGTTTTATACAATATGGCAAGCTTGGTTAAATTACTACGTATACCAATTGATTTTATATTATTCAATAGTGCGCGTAATTTTTTTCTTCTGTAATCAGGCAATTTACTTATTTGCAATTCTATAAAATTCATAAATTTCAAATCCCTTATTATTAAAGTAGCTCCAATAAACTCGCAACACCCGGATCACGCGCTGTAGTAAATCCTTCGGCATACCCCACTCCTATTGCCCTACCACAAATACTCATTTTAGAAAAAAGTGCTTCTAAAAATTCGGGAGAAGAAATTGAGGTAGACTTTATTGCCCTGTTGGTTTAAGCCCACTGTTTTTGATACGAGTTTCAATGTATTTTTTAAACTCATCAAAAGTCATATTGGCAGTTTCAGAGCTTATTTTGTCCCGTATGTCACGCATCATTTTTACTGCGTCAAACGTTTTTGCTTTTTTATTCGTTTCCATAATTAACTAAATCTTTTGGACTTCTTATTTCTATCATAAGGAAACCAAGTTTTAAGTTTACCGAATTATAGCCTTTAATTCTGTCTAGGTTAACAATGTGTTTAAAATTCCAACTTGCTAAAACATCAACACGATTAATTGTTGCCAACGCAATATGTCTGCAGTCTTCAAGGCTTGTTTGCCCAATAACTTTTTCTAAAACATAAGTATCAGCAAGCTTTAAAGCTTCATCGGTCAAAGAAACCCGTTCAAAACTGTCCGGTGAATACTTTTGAAGGAGTTCTCTAACGTTTTGAGGAGCATCTATTAGTTCCAGATCAAGAAGGTCTGAAACAACAAAAATTATTTCTTTCTTTTCAAGTCTTAGAAAAAGTCCGCTGGTCGCTTCTTTAAACTCTTCGTCAAAATAGCCTCCAACTACCGAAGTATCTATGTAAATTCTCTGTCGCATAATAACAAAGTAAAGGTACGAATTTTTTTAGATTTTCAATCGGAAACCCAAAACCGAGCAAAATCTTACAGCAAATCAAAAATATTCTCAACCCCCGGATAACGGCTTGTTGTAAACCCTTCGGCGTACCTCACGCCTATTGCCCTGCCCCAAATACTCATTTTAGAAAAAAGCGTCTCTAAAAATTCGGGAGAAGAAATAGGTGTTTGCGGTTCTTTTGATGAAGGATTGTAAAACTGAGATGAGAAAGCCATAATTGCTTCTCGCTTTTTTTCTGCTTGCGCTGTTACATCAATAACGAAATGCGGATGAATAAAATTATCCTGTATATAATGATAAACTGCTTTTGGACGCCATGCCTCCTGCCCTGCTGTCTCAATCTTTGATAAGCCGCTATAATAACAAGCATCGGCAACTAATTTTGCCGCGCGACCATGATCGGGATGTCTGTCTTCAATAGCATTACACAAAACTATTTGTGGTTTATGCTCACGAATAACTTTTATTATTTCTAACTGATTTTCTTTATTATTTTCAAAAAAGCAATCGCCTAAATTTAATTGTTTACGAAATTTTTCGCCAATTATTTTGGCCGCTTTCATTGCTTCCTGCGTACGTATCTCTGCGTTTCCACGAGTGCCCATTTCTCCAAGAGTCAAATCTAATATACCAACAGTTTTACCAAGGGCAATATGCTTTATAAGCGTACCACTGCAACTCAGTTCAACATCATCCGGGTGTGCTCCTATGGCTAAAATATCTACTTGCATGTTTTTACTACTATTTAACATCGGCTATAGAACGCAGATGACGCTGATTGTTATGATTTAAAATGAATTTTTATTGAAAGATTGTATTGTTTTAATTTATCTGCGCTTATCAGCTAAATCCGAGTTATCTGCGTTCCATTGTATTCACCCGGAGGGCTTGGCTTTAGCTATTTCCCCTCTATCCAGCTAACAACTTCTGCATCTGTAGGATTAATCTTGGTCCCAACATGTTTTACCCAATTACCATCAGCATTAATTAAAAACTTACTAAAGTTCCATCTTACTGTTACATCCTCAACTCCGTTTTTATCCTTATGTGTTAACCATTGGTAAACCGGACTCGTTGCAATGCTTACTTTTTCCATTAAAGGAAACGTTACTCCGTAATTCTTAGTACAAAATTCACGTATTTCGTTAGCTCCTCCTGGCTCTTGTCCGCCAAAATCATTACACGGAAAACCGATTATAATAAAGTTTTTGTCTTTGTATTTTTGGTACAATGCCTCAAGGTCTTTGTATTGTGGTGTAAAACCACACTCGCTGGCAGTGTTTACCACCATTATTTTTTTTCCTTTTAAAGAAGCAAAATCAAATTCTTTTCCTTCAAGGGTTTTTACCTTAAACTGGTGTATAGATTTTGTGTCGGTTGATAACATAGAGCTTAAAGCTAATAATGTTACGGCAAGTATTGTCTTCATGGCTCAAATATAGTTTAGAATTGGTTAAAATCACGTGTAATAAGCAAAATCTGTGCCTATCTTTGCGCTAAGTTTTGAACAGCTCAAATATCATAGAATTACTAAAAAAAGAGTTTTTGCTTGAGTTCAGGCAAAAGACCTCATTGGCAAGTATTTTACTGTACGTTTTAAGCATAGTCTTTATAAGTTTTCTGAGTTTTAAGAGCGGAATCAGACCGGATGTGTGGGCTGCCCTGTTTTGGATAGTCATTTTCTTTGCCGGCATAAACGCAGCTTCTAAAAGTTTCTTTACCGAAAACAGGTATCGCTCTATGTATAATTATACGCTTTACCACCCTACTGAGTTTGTTGTTTCAAAAATGATTTACAATATCCTTCTTATTTGGGTAGTTGTATTATGCAGTTTCTTTTGTTTTGGCTGGATGATTAGTTATCCCGTGCAAAACTCATTGTTGTTTATTATAACTATTCTTTTAGGTGGGGCTGCCCTTGCCGGCGCTCTTACATTAATGAGTTGCATAGCTTCTAAAACAGGTAACAGTTACTCTGTAATGAGCTTATTAAGCATTCCTGTTTGTATTCCGGTTATGCTCATAGCCCTAAGGCTTACCCGAAACGCAATCGATGACCTCGATTGGTCGGTTAGCTACAGTTTTTTGGGTGGATTGTTATTAATTGATTTGATAATTATCACACTCTCACTTTTTTTATTTAGGTATCTTTGGAGGGAGTAATTTGAGGTATGATTTATGAATTATGAGGTGTGATTTAAAAATAAGGAATTACGATTGTGATCTAAAAATGCAAAAATCAGAAATCAGAAATCAGAAATGAAGAATTGGTGGTGGAAAATACTTGGAATTGTTTTGGTCTTGTACTCAATAGCTATGGGTTTATTGGGAGAAGTTCCACACCTTCATATTTTATACGAAACTATCCGCAATCTATATTTTCATGTCCCACTATGGTTTGCCATGCTTGTTCAAATGGGAATTTCGTGGGTGTTTGCTTTGATGTATTTAAACGGATATAAATCAAAATACGATGTTATGTCATCTCGTGCAGCTATTGTAGGCGGTATGTTTGCTTTGCCCGGGATAATTACTGGCTCTGTATGGGCTACATACACTTGGAACAAACCTTGGGTAGCAGATGATCCAAAACTTCAAGGAGTAATGGCATCTATGATTGTGTATTGCGTTTATTATTTGTTGCGGGCTCTTATTGCCGATGGAGAGAAGAAAGCGCGTATATCAGCAGTCTACAATATTTTTGCATTTGTTATGACCTTTGTTTTTATAATGATTTATCCGCGATTGGCGCCAAATTCTCTTCATCCAGGCAACGGAGGAAACCCGGCCTTTGGAAAATACGATATGGATAATAATATGCGTATGGTTTTTTGGCCTGCCTGCATAGGATGGATATTGATGAGTTGTTGGTTACTGAATATTTTAAGCAGAATGAAAAAATTAAAACTAAAACACAATGAAGAGAATAGTTAGTTTATTAACATTAATGTTGTTTGCTGCTACTGCAAACTGTCAGAATGATGCTCCGCAAATGGCGGACACAATGAGAGATAATGGAAAAATTTATGTTGTAGTACTTGTGCTTTGCATAGTGTTTACATGTTTAGCGACTTACTTGATTATCATTGACAGGAAATTAAAAAAATTGGAAAGTAAAAAATAGCGAAATCATTGTCAGTTCGAGCGAAGTCGATAACCGAAGCGGAGGTAAAAAGAGAATATCATGAAAAAAACACACATAGCCCTTATTGTAATAGTAGCCGTAGCCATTGGTGCTTTAATTGTAACGTTAGGTCCAACGGGCGCCACCTATGCCGATTTTAAAATGGCTTCAGATAATCCGGATACAGAATATCATGTTGTTGGTAAGCGTGCTACAGAAAAAGCTACTGAATATAATCCTGCGGTTAATACCGAAGAGTTTATTTTCTTTATGGTTGATAATAAAGGCGAAGAACATAAAGTTATTTTACACAAAAGCAAACCACAGGATTTTGAACGCTCTGAGCAGGTAGTTGTTATTGGTAAAATGCAAAACGGAGAGTTTCAAGCGAATGATATTTTAATGAAATGTCCGTCTAAATATAATGATGGTAAGCCGACGGAGAGTAAAGGTTAGCAACTGGCAGAAGCAAGAATAAAGAAGCAAGAGCAAAGAAAATACAAAATGGCTCCGACTAACCACCAAACCCTAAGCACTAATCACTTTTCATCAACCTATTCAAGTGCTTAGCAATATATTTCTCAGATGTAATTAGTGCCCTCTGAATTCTTCTGGCATAGTAAATGCTGTCTAACACCTCTTTATTTTTTTCATGCAAATGCCCATAAGCTTTATCTATTATTTCTTTTTGTTGTGATACTTCGTTTTTTTGTAGTTCAATAATATACTTTTGTTTACGTGTTATGCGTAAAGAACGAAAAACAAATGCGGCAAACACTATTACCAATAATAAACCGGCAAAAACCGACCAGGTAATAATTTTTTGCTGCTTGCTTTCTGCGTCGTGTTCAGCTTTAGTTACTGCTTCTTTCTTATCAAATTCAAAGTTCATTTCTTTTCGCACCAATTGCTTTTTGTTCTCTTCACTAAAAAGAGTATCACGTAATTCAATAAAACGTTTATAGTAATAAAGTACCCTCAATCTCATTTGTTCCTTATTTAATAACTTGCCTCCCGCGCTATCAGCTAGTGCTATGTCCGATTTTTCGTATAGTATACTTAATTTTTTATAATCATCTTTTACGCCATCCATTTCGCCTATACTATCATCCATAATCAAGGCACGATAAATAAAATCATTTGCCTCTTTATATTTTTTTTGATCGGTGTAAAGTGAACCCATATTTCCAATAGTAATTGCCATCCCGTTAATATCCCCTACTTCTTCTGCCAGTTTCAATGCCTTAGAATAAAAGTCATTAGCTTTGTTGCTATTCTTTTGCTCGTCATAAATAATTCCGATACAGCTATAATTTCTTGCTGTACTGAAGTTATCTCCTAATTCTTCAGAAATTTTTAAGGACTTAAAATAATAATCAAGTGCTTTTTGATATTTTTTTTGTTCATAATATACATTTCCTATATTACCCAATTGTCGGGTAATTCCATTTTTATTTCCCAACTCCTCATCCGTTTTCATTGCCTTAAAATAATATTCAAGCGCTTTTGTATAATCAGCTTGTTTGTAGAAAATATTTCCAATATTCCCAAGGTTTGTTGCACAATTCCTTTTATCGCCAAGCCCTTCATTTGTCCGCAAAGCCTTTAAACCGAATTCTAAAGCTTTGGGATAGTCACCATACATATGATAAACTATTCCAATATTCCCGAATCGTTTTGCCACCCCGCCTTTGTCATTCAGCTCTTCATCAATTTTTAAAGCCATCAAATAGTTTTTTAATGCCTTGGGATAATCGCCCTTTTTTAAATAAATAGTTCCAATAGTGTTACTCGCCTTTGCAATTCCCTTTTTGGCAATGGTATTAGAAGGTAAGGCAAGCGCTAATTCAATTGCCTTTTGTCCATAATTTAAACCGTTTTCAAAATCTCCTGTTAATTCAAATTCATGAGACAATTAATTGAGATGATTTAATTTAGCCGTGTCCTCTTTGTCATTTTTAAGAAGAATAACGATAGAATCAGTTTTAGCATTTTGTGCTGAGCAAAAGCATGAAATAAAAAGCAAAAAACATAAAACTGCAAGCCTTTTATTAATCTTTAAATTATTGAATTGGTTCATCCTCTGATTAATTAGTGTTTTTTTAACTTATTCAAACTTTTGGTAATATAATTTTCTGTCGGCAATAATGAAAGTTGTATTCTTCTTGCATAATAAATGGGGTCTAACACTTCCTTATTTTTTTCATGCAATTCGGCGAAAGCTATATCCACAAGCGTTTTCTGTTCTTCAATTACTTTTTTCTGCCTCTGAGTTATTCTGAATCGGTTAACTAAAAATAGAGAGAAAACAAGGACAATCAATAATACTCAAACCACAGAATAAATGATAATATTCTGCTTTTGCTTTTCTTCAAAACTAATTGCCACTTGTGCATCTGCTTTTATTTTTAGCTCAGCCTCCCTTTTCTCAACTTCATAATGCGTTTTTAAATCGCCCAACTGCTTACTGTTTTCTGCAGTAAAAATACTATCCGTTAATGCTTTGTATTTTACATGATTTTCGTACGCTTCTTTATATCTACCGGTTTTACCGTATGCGTTAGCCAGGTTTTCATACGCTTCTCTTGCCCCATCTATATCTTCTATTTCTTTGCATATTATTAATTCAGATTCACAATATTGTATAGCTAATTTAAAATTTGAAACACTATTATGTAAACTAGCCAAATTGCCGTAACAAATTCCAATTCCGGGCTTATATGAAAGAAGCTGAAATACCTTTTTTATCATTAAACTCTTGCTTAATTTTTATGGAAGCGGTATAGTTTTTTAAGGCTAAAGAGTAATTGCCTTGAATGGTATAAATAATTCCGATATTATTGTAAGAAATTGAAATACATCTTTTATTTTCTGTTTCATTAAATATTTTTAAACTCATGAGGTAATTTTTTAATGCCTCTGTATGATTGTTTTGCCGACGATAAACTTCCCCAATACTATTGTACGAGCCAGCAATTCCATTTCTGTCCTTACCCTCTTCGCTAAATTTTAAAGATAAAAAATAGTTTTTTAATGCTTCCGGATAATTGCCCAAAGCAACAAAAGTGCTTCCAATGTTTTTATATGAAAGGGCGATTCCGGCTTTATCTTTAATTTCTATCCGTATCTTTAAGGAAGCAAAGTAATTTTTCAATGCTTCAGAGTAATTTTCTTCATTTTGCCAAATTACTCCGATGTTATTATACGAATTGGTAATACCTTTTTTGTCTGCAATTTCTATAAATACTCTTAATGCGGCAAAATAATTTTTTAATGCATCTGTAGGCATTCATTGATAATCATAAGCAATCCCGATGTTATTGTAGGAATAAGCAATACCTTTCTTAAATAATAAATGTTAGGCCAATTGTAATGCTTGTTTACCGTAATTTAAACCATCGATATACATGTTTATGTTTGCATATTCTCTGGATAAATTATTTAAGTGCTTTACTTTATTGGTATCTTCCTTATCTATTTTTGTGAGCGTTAGAAGAGAATCAATATTTCGGTTTTGTGCACAAGCGTATTGAAATTGGAAAATTAAGTAGAAAGAAACAGCTACTATATGGAACACTCGTTTCATTGCTTAAACATAACAAAAATTTAGGTTTATTGCAACCTAATAGATGTCCTGTTTTATTAACTAAAAATGTATCTTTGTCGCCCTCATGCAAGAACAAATTACATATATAGGTGAACATTTGTGGGCCGGGCATCTAGGCAACTTTTTCATCTTACTCTCTTTCGTTGCTTCTCTCCAGGCAGCCATTTCTTATTTCTCCGCTGAGAGGAATCCATTAGAAAAAAGCTGGTTATCATTGGCTCGCTATTCATTTCGTTTGCACGTTTTTGGTGTCATAGGTATTATGGGCACTTTATTTTGGATGCTCGGTAATCATTATTACGAGTACTCTTATGTATCTCGCCATTCGGATAACGTAATGCCTATGCGCTATATTTTTTCATGCTTTTGGGCTGAACAGGAAGGAAGCTTCTTGCTTTGGACTGTCTGGCATTGCATAATAGGATTAGTATTGCAGCGCACTGCTAAGCATTATGAGTCTGGCGTAATGACTATTATTTCTTTAGTACAGGTGTTTTTAGCAAGTATGTTGCTTGGTGTAATTATTTTAGGAACAAAATTTGGCAGCAACCCTTTTTTACTACAAAGAGAAATACCCGAATTGGCTAACATTCCACTTTTTTTAAATCCAAACTATTTGGAAAAATTAGACGGCAAAGGTCTAAATCCGCTGTTGCAAAATTATTGGATGACTATTCATCCTCCCACTCTCTTTCTTGGTTTTGCTTTAACTGTTGTTCCGTTTGCATACGCAATTGCAGCTTTATGGAAAAGAGACTTTACAGGTTGGCAAAAATTGGCTTTGCCATGGGCTTACACCGGAGTAATGATTTTAGGGCTTGGTGTTTTGATGGGCGGTGCATGGGCTTATGAAGCGCTTAGTTTTGGGGGTTTTTGGGCTTGGGATCCTGTTGAGAACGCATCTATGGTTCCTTGGTTAACTTTAGTTGGAGGTGCACACGTATTGCTCGTAAACAAAACAAGAGGCAATTCTCTTTTCTCAGGATTTATTTTAGTTATTGTAAGTTTTATACTTGTCCTCTACTCTACATTCTTAACGCGTAGCGGCATTTTGGGAAATTCGTCCGTGCACTCTTTCACCGATTTAGGAATGCAAAAGCAATTACTGCTTTATCTTCTCACGTTTATGTTTTTAAGTGTGTGGTTATTGCAATCAAACAAAAATATAAAGTTTACGTATTTGTGCCTGACTATAGTTTTATTTTTACTTGTCTTCGCATTTACAATTCAGCCATCAGTTTTATTAATTGTATGGGGCAGCGCATCAACAATTTTAATTTTTACCGGATATTTTATTGGATTTCCTAAAGATAAAGCTGACGAAAGTATTTATAGTCGTGAGTTTTGGATGTTTGCAGCCTCGTTTGTATTATTTCTTTCTGCTGTTACAATAAGTATTTTTACTACTATTCCCGTATTCAATAAACTATTCGGAATGAACAAGGCACCATTTACGGTAGATAAATTTAACTCCTGGCAAATACCTTTTGCTATTGTTGTTGCGCTTTTACTGGCCATCGGACAATTCTTTAAATACAAAAGCACAGATAAAAAACAACTCTTTAAAAGTCTGCGTATTTCCGCAGCGCTCTCTCTTTTATTTGGTATCGTTGCCTCGATAGCATTGTATTTTTCAAATGGATGGGGCGAAGCAAATTCTGATTTAAAAATGAAATTCATTACCTACGCTTTGCTGCTTACTGCATCTGCTTTTGCTTTATTTTCTAATACCGAATACTTAGTCCGTATTTTAAAGGGGAAAATAAAAAACGCAGGTGCTTCGATAGCGCATATTGGTTTTGCCTTATTGTTGATGGGCGCATTAATTTCAACTTCAAAAAAGGTAACACTTTCCAAAAACTCTTCTCAAAAAAGTGTTTCGTCTTTAGGAAAAGAATTCAGTGACAAAAAAAGTATTCTGCTTACCAAAGGAGATACATTGCCAATGGGCCCGTATTATGTTACTTATACAGGAAAAGTAAAATCAGGCATCAATATTGATTTTAATGTAGCATATTTTTTACGGGAGAATAATAAATTCGCAAGGCAATTCATTTTATCTCCCCGCGTTCAACTAAACGAGCGCATGGGAAATACGGCCGAGCCTGATACTAGAAGGTTTTTAAGTCATGATATTTATACACATATTACCTTTGCCGCCAATTTAAATACAGACAGCGAGAATTCCTCTGTAGAGTTTAGCGAACCGCAAAACAATATCATTCACATGCATGATACTATGTTTGCTACTTCGGCGATCATCGTTCTTGAAGCATTTAAATCGGATGTATCAAAAGAGCAATACGAAAAAAACGATTCTTCCATTTGGATTACAGCAGTTTTAAAAATTTTTGATATAGAGAAAAACGTATCCTACGCCTATCCAAAATATCACTTGGTTAACAACCATGTTAATCCAATTGCCGATTCGATTGCAACCCTTGGATTAAAATTTACTTTTTGGAAAATAAATCCTGATGAAAAAAATCCTGACAATACCACGGTGGAAATTATGCTAAGTGAAAGAAAAAACAATCAAAAGGATTTTATAGTTATGGAAGCTTATATGTTTCCCTATATAAATGTTTTGTGGCTTGGTTGTTTGGTTATGGTTTTTGGTACCGGACTTGCTGTTTGGCAGCGTATTCGGGCAAAATAAAACCACGGAGACACGGAGATAATTTTTAAACCTTTATAAAATATTTTTGTCCATTTGTAGTAAATTTCCTTCCTATTTCCTCTATTTATTTTACACGACAACAAATTTTCTCTGGGCTCCTCTGTGCTTACTCTCCGTGCTCTCTACGTTTATTGCATTTTAACAAAAATTAGCACTTTCCTGTTTTAATAATTAGCATTCCTTAAATTAATTGATGATATTTGATTGCATATAATTCTAATTTCACTTTATGGATTTTAATCAACTCTTAAGCAACTTTCTGGCTCCGCCAGTCCCCTTTTTCTTTTTAGGGTTAATAGCGGTTCTAGCCAAATCAGATTTAGAAATACCTTCTCAAATCTCAAAATTTATTTCGCTATACCTTTTAATGGCAATAGGTTTTAAAGGTGGTGTAGAGTTACATCACAGTGGTTTTAATACTGAAGTGATGCTGGTTTTATTGTTTGCTATGTTAATGGCTATCATTACCCCGCTTTATGCTTTTTGGATTTTACGAAGAAAATTAGATGTTCCAAATGCCGCAGCTCTTGCCGCTGCTTTCGGTTCGGTTAGCGCAGTTACCTTTATTACTGCATCAAACATCCTTCAGGACTCAGGAATTGAATACGGTGGAGAAATGATTGCAGCAATGGCGCTTATGGAGTCTCCTTCTATCATAATCGGAGTTTTACTTTACCGCAAATTTTACGATACAAAAGATACCACGCATCATTTATCTTTTAAAGAACTTTTCCGCGAAGCATTTTTAAACGGCTCTATAGTAGTTTTACTGGGTAGTTTAATTGTCGGAATTTTGTCGCACGATAAAGGAATGGCAATTATGAAACCATTTACCGGAGATATTTTTAAAGGCATGCTCTCTTTCTTTTTATTAGACATGGGTGTTGTTGCCGGAAAACGTATTGGGGCGCTAAAGCAAGCAGGTTGGTTCTTAATTGCATTCGGAGTTTTAATGCCTCTATTAAACGCTTCTATAGGAATTGGAATAAGTTATATGCTTGGATTGTCTCAGGGTAATTCATTTATATTTACAGTACTTTGTGCCAGTGCTTCTTACATTGCTGTACCCGCTGCCATGCGTATTGCTATCCCCGAAGCCAATCCCGGAATTTATGTTCCCGTCGCGCTCGCAATTACTTTTCCGTTTAATATTATAGC
Source organism: uncultured Flavobacteriaceae bacterium (assembly GCA_964653165.1). Lineage (GTDB taxonomy): Bacteria > Bacteroidota > Bacteroidia > B-17B0 > Aurantibacillaceae > PALSA-968. Next base: position 12,510 of record CAZZEI010000072.1, read on the forward strand.
CGGCTTGCCGCTTTATTATTACATCTTACAACAAATTCACACTTAAAATATTTACCATGCAAAACGATATTAAAAAAATAGAAATAATTACAGACTATGCCTTCTGCAGCAGATTAGTAAAACTAATTGACGAAACCGGTGTATCTGGCTATACTGTTTTAAAAGACGTTGCCGGAAAAGGAATGCGTGGGGATAAGGACGGACACGGTATTGCCGGAGGCTTTAAAAACTGTTGGATAATGATTTGCTGCGATGAGAAGGAAGCAAAAAAAGTAATTGAAGCCGTAAAACCCATTATTACCAAGTATGGGGGCATTTGTGTTGTTTCTGATGCTCATTGGGTGATACATAATTAGGGCGTAGATATTTTTTAGAGCGTTCCCCAGAGGCGTGGCGAAAATATCCTCCGTCGTAATATCATTACCCGCTCTGGGTCGGGCTACTGTGGGGTTCGCTGCGCTCCGCTTTTTGCAATGTAATTAGGCTTCCAATTTATCATTTCTGTGGAAAAAGAGCCAAGGCCAACAGCATCCCTAACGCAAATACAGCATTTTTCTTATCTTAGCATTCCTTTTTTATGAATGCAATTAACACCATACAAACACCACTAAAAATTGTCATTATTGGCGCAGGTAATGTAGCTACACACTTGGCAAAACGTTTACAAAAAAAAGAATTCGAAATTCTTCAGGTTGTCAGCAAAAGCGAATTATCAGCTAAAGAATTATCACTCCTTTTAAGAACCCCTTTTACAACCGATCTTACCAAAATAAATCAAAACGCAGACATTTACTTACTCTGCGTTCCGGATGACGAAATACTCAAAATTTCTTCCAAATTAAAACTTCCCAAAAAACTAATCGTTCACACCTCAGGTAGTGTTGAAATGAATGTGTTAAAAAACATTTCAACTAACATTGGAGTACTTTATCCTTTATACAGCTTTTCAAAGCAAGTAAAAGTTTCATTCTCTTCTGCTCCAATCCTTATAGAAGCTTCAAACGCCGCTTCCTTAAATAAACTAAACCACATCGCTCATACTATAGGGAAAAGTGTTACAGTTGTAAATTCTGCCGACAGACTAAAAATACACCTTACTGCTGTAATGGTAAATAATTTTACAAACCATCTCTTTACACAATCCTACGATTTCTTAAAACAAGAAAGAATAAATCTTTTTCATTTATTGCAGCCCCTTATAAAGCAAACGGTTAAAAAAATCAAAACACTTCCTCCTGCCTCTGTTCAAACCGGTCCGGCTAAGCGAGGCGATAAAACAACACTAAAAAAACATTTGCAACTTTTAGAAAAGCATCCCAACCAAAAAAAGGTGTATCAGTTATTTACTTCGCTTATTAAAAACTATTATGATGAGCGAAAACTATAAAATCAAATTAAAAGATATTTCTACATTGATGTTTGACATTGATGGTGTGATGACCGACGGGAAAGTGTATTTTTTTCACGACGGAACTCCAATACGGAATTTAAATAATAAAGATGCTTACGCCATTCAACTCGCTTGCAAAAAAGGATACAAAGTCGTAGTTATTACGGGTGGAAGTTCAGAAATAATAAAAGATGCATTACACAGATTAGGAATAGAACATGTTTTTTTAAAGCAACATGATAAACTACAATGTTACAAAGATTTTATAGCGGAACATAAATTAGAAGATAAATCAGTTTTGTACATGGGCGATGATCTACCCGATTACGAAGTGATGCAACGTGCAGGTATAGCAGCCTGTCCGAATGATGCAGCAACAGAGATTAAAGATATATCGATTTACATTTCAGATAAAAAGGGTGGCGACGGTTGTGTACGCGATGTAATTGAGCAGGTAATGCGAGTACGTGGCGATTGGGAAATTTCAGGTTGGTAGAGTAATCTGCAAATACAATGGAACGCTCATAACCCAGATTAGTACGATAAAATATGATTTTTGCATTTTGTATTAAGTATTGAAACATTAAATGAGTATAAAAGCATTCATAAAATTAATTCGAATCGATAACCTGCTGGTAATTGCGCTTACCATGTTTGCAGTGCGATACGGGATGATAAAAAGTATTTTGTTTGTCCACTCTCCTCCTATTCCATTACAACTTTCTTTACTTGATTTTTCTTTGCTTGTACTTAGTACAGTACTGATTGCAGCAGCCGGATATATCATTAATGATTATTTTGATGTAAAGACCGATAGAATTAATAAACCAGAAAAATTATATATCGATCATGGGGTTCCACGTCGAGTAGCTATGTTCGTGCACATGCAGTTTAATTTAGTTGGTTTTATGCTGGGTTCTTACGTTGCTTATAAGGCGGGTAATGTTTTTTTATCTGTTTTACCCTTTTTATCCATTACTGCACTTTGGTTTTACTCAACACATTTTAAAAGACAGGTGCTTATAGGCAATCTTGTTGTGTCAATCCTTTCCGCACTTATTCCCTTGCAGGTATTATTGTTTGAAAAGCCTTTAATCCAAAACATCGAAAATTTAACTTTTCTGTATTCGGCTGTAATATGTTATACTTCCATCGCATTTTTATTGTCGATGGCACGTGAAATAATAAAAGATTTGGAAGATTATAAAGGAGACGTTGAAACGGGGTGCAAAACCATGCCTGTTGCTTGGTGTGTAAGGGCA
>CAZZEI010000073.1:0-15066 GCA_964653165.1 uncultured Flavobacteriaceae bacterium
TTTTTTGCATATATAGGCCACATAACTGCTATCAACCCCTCCACTTAAACCCACCAGGCAATCATACTCCTTGCCTTTTCCTGCCTGCTTCATTTCTTCAATTAATTGACGAAACTGAATATCGCTTTTGTTTCCGTGATAATTGTGCTTAGCGCGCTTATCTAAAAATTCGGTACACAGATTGCATTCTCCGGCTTCATTAAAACTAATGCCCGGGTCAGAAGTGTCCATTACACATCTTGTACATATTTGATACTTTTTTTCCGACACTTAAAATGGTTTATATCTCAAAAGTAATGTTTTATTTTATACTAATCACATTCCCCCTTCCAAGGGGGAAGTCCGGGCCAAAAGGGAGTATTGCTTGGCAGGGCGGGGGATGTCTTGGAAAATCACCCTCGTTAGTTTAGCAGGCTTCAAATTATTTAAATTTGCTCGGCATTAAAAATTAAAATCAGCAACTAATTACATTCCCCCTTTGAAGGGGGACGTCAGCAACAAAGGGTACAACCCTTTGGCAAGACGGGGGGATGTGTATGTTAATTAAATTTAATTTCTGTTTTTTCGGGATAGGTAATTAAAACACCGTGTTTTGGTCCTTGATACACAAACATGCTGCCTGCGGCCAGACCATTTGCGTGCCCCGTATAATAAGCCTCTTTAAGATGAGCCAAAGTTCCGGCTCCACCTAAAGCAACAACCGGAATGGTGGTAGCAGCCGCTATTATTTTTATTAATTCCAGGTCATATCCTGCCATTGTACCGTCTTTTTCTATAGCCTGAATAATTATTTCACCGGCTCCTTTTTCTTCCATTAATTTAGCAAAATCAACAGGTGAGTAGCCCGTTGATTTGCTTCCGTTATTTATCCAGGTTTGTTCTTTTCCAAAGAGTTTTTTCTTTACATCAATACAAACTACAATGGTGGAAGAGCCAAAAGTATCAGCAGCTTGATTAATAAATTCGGGGTTTTCTGCTGCATAACTACCTATTATGACTTTTTCGGCTCCTATTGACAATATTTTTTTGATATCTTCTAATGATCTGATTCCTCCTCCAACAGAAAAAGGCATGTTGGCTTCTCCTGCAATATTTTTTACCAGTTCAAGCGAAACAGTTCTTTTTTCTTGAGTTGCGGTTATATCTAAAAAAGTTAATTCATCTGCTTTTAGATCATTAAAAATTTTCACTGCATTTATCGGATCGCCTATATAACGGAAATCTTTAAATCTTACTGATTTTACTAAAGCATTATCTTTCAATAAGAGTACAGGTATAATTCTTGGTCGGAACATTTTAAAGGGTAATAAAGTTTTTTAATAAGAGTTCTCCTATATCATGACTTTTTTCGGGATGATATTGCACGCCAAAAATGTTTTCTTTTTCAATTGCAGAAACAAAGCGATATTCAAATTCTGTTTCATTTAAAATAACGTCTTTATTTTCAGCTTTTAAATGATAAGAGTGAACAAAGTAAAATTCCGATAAATCAGGAATGTTTCTCATCAAAGCACTTTCTTTAGCAATATTTATTTGGTTCCAGCCTGTATGAGGAATCTTGTATTTTAAAGTGTCTTTTACTTTAAGCCGCACAACTTCTCCGTCTATCCAACCAAGACCTTTCACATTCCCTTCTTCGCTGCTTTTTGCCATCAATTGCATACCCAGGCATATTCCCAGTATGGGTTTCTTTTTAGTAATAACTGCTTCATTTAAAATAGCTATTAATTTTAAATTGTTTAAGTTTTCCATTGCCTTACCAAAATGCCCCACGCCGGGCAAAATTATTCTATCTGCGTTTAGGATTTCTGTTGGGTTTGAAGTAATAATAGCGTTGGCGTTAAGGCGTGTTAATTTCCGCTTAACCGAGTTAAGGTTTCCCATTCCGTAATCTATGATGGCAATTTGATTTGGCATGTTTATTTTTTGAAAGATGAAGTATTTTTCGTTCGAAATATAAGTTATTTGCACAGATAATCGAGTATTTTTCGATTATCTGTGTTAAATAGTATGTTATTTTAGGTCTCGATATAAAGGCGTGTTAATTTTTTCTTAACAGAGTTAAGGTTTCTCATTAAGTAATCAATAATAGCAATTTGATTTGACATATTAATTGGATTTGCTATTTTTTGTAGAGGAAATGTTTTTGATTATTTCCGCTAATTGTTTTACCTGATGTTTTCTGGAATAATTTTCCGAATTTATTGTTTTGCATTCAATTTGCCCTGTTCTGCAAAACTCATCATAAAGCTGAATTAAAGTAGTGCCTAAGTGTTTGGCATCGCGAATTACGTGACCTGAATTGGTTTCATTTATTAAATCTTCCTGTAAATGATTGCTTGCCTCATCACTTTCAACAATATCAAAGTATTTCCTTTTTAATTCGAGTGCCTCAGCATCATTACTGTAGCAGAGTAGTATTTTTCTTTTAATTCCAATATAGTCAAAAATCTTTGTGCCAATATAAGAGTATGCATTAAACAGAAGCATTATATTTTGTTCAGCCAACTCTATGAGTAGTTTTTCGTATGGTGTTTTTTTGTGAATTTCTATATAATCTGTCAGAACCGGAAATTCTTTCGAAATAAATTCATATAAATCAGTGCCAAATGTACTTCCGTAAAGGTTTATACCGTAGAAATTAATTTTAAGTCGGGCATTTTTATTGTTCTGAATAAAATTTGCTACCTCGCTTAAAAAATTTTTAAAAGGGTGGTAATCGTACAAGGAGCCGACAAATGCTATGTTCAGTATTTCGCTTTTTTGATTTATTCCATTCAGTTTATCTATAGCTTCCGGATCATACCCATTAGGTAAAATTGTGAAATTTTTATTTTTAATTAACTCGGATATTTTGATCTTTAAAAATTCAGATACCGTAACAATAGAATTTGCGGTAGTAACATATTTTGATTCATTATAATTGTTCCATTTATTCAATAAAAAATTATTTTGAGACGACAGATTTTGAGACCAGGTGTCGCGGTAATCTGCCATCCAGGGTGTGTTAAATTTCTTACTTAATTCTGAAGCATATTTAAATAATACGAAAGGATCGCCTGTAGCTAAAATAAGATCTACTTTATTTTTGGATAAATATTCTTTAGCTGCATAATATAGATTTGCTTTTGGGCCGGTATGAAATAGAAATTGTGTTATTTCATAATAAATGGAAATTATTTTTCTGAAAAATTTATATTTCGAGCTTCCGTATTTTAACATCAACTTATTAGAAAAGTTAGAAAGATAGGGGGTCTTTATAATTGTTCCGCTTTCTGTTATTTCGGTAATAGTCACTGCTGATTCACTGGAAGATATGTAATCTAATTGAGAGCCAAACTTATTATTCCATTGACGTGTTACAACAATGGGATATATACCAAATTCATGAAAGTATTTATACCAGCTATGTGGCCTTAATCCACCCACTGAAACATAGGGTGGAAAATCATAAGCGAGTATTAGAACCTTCTTCATTCTTTAAATCGTTTTCTAAAGTAAGAATTAAAAGCCAATTTTAATTGTTTGTATGAAGGTATAATAAACCAATGTAATATGAGTAATGGAAAGAAAAGAAGAGCAGGTACTAATCCGCCCCCTTTCGTTATCATTTTGGATGTAAAACAAACCAAATAAAATCGTCTTAGAACAAAAGCAAACGTGTCTTTTAAGCCATTCGATGCAAAAGGGGTGCTGTAATTGGTAAGTTGTTGTGATTTCTCACGTTTGAAAAATAGTGGTTCGGTATACGTATGAACATAATTACCTTTTGCAAGATAGAAACATAAGCTCGGAAAAATATTATTAAAAGGGCATTCCTTGTTAGGCCACCACCAAACCGGAAATTCAACTTTACGTATTTTTTCAGTTAAAAAAATTCCATATCCAAAAGTATCATTGGAATTTTTAATAAATTTTCTTAACCGTTTAATTATGTTCTGACCTGAATAATCAAAGTCCTGTTTCTCACCCAATAAATTTCCATTTCCATCAATGAAAGTAAAGCTGCAGAATGCTGAAATTGCATCCGGGTTATTTTCTAATGACAAAATTAGTTTTTTAATAAAAGAGGGCGCTAAAATATCGTCATCTCCGGTCCACATAAAATATTTTGTATGGGCTTTGGTCAATAAGAACTCCATGTTTTTTGAAATACCAAGGTTTTTTTGCTGCCGGAAATATTTTATTCTTGCATCTTTTTCGGAATACTTTCTGCATATTAACTCGCTGCCATCTGTCGACCCGTCATCAGATATTATCAATTCAAAGTTTTGATAAGTTTGACCTAATATACTGTCAAGTGATTTCTCAATAAAACTGACATCATTATATACCGGCATCCCAATAGTTATCATTTTATAAAATTACGTTTAATATATCTAAAAGGAGATTTAATTAAATTCAGAAATTTATTTTCGGGACACCTCTTTATTAATAAGTAATTATGTAATAAAGAATGTTGGAAACCTTTTGGCTGACCGCCTCCCCAAAAAGCAATAGCTTTTTTACCAAGAGCGCAAGCAAGTGTTGCTGTTCCGGAAGTTAAACAATAAAGTTTTTCGGCAGAATATATTAAATCGCAAAAGTCCTGCAACGTAGGCGTTTCAATAAAGGAAGTTGTTGATTTTGGAATAAAAAGAGCATTTGCAGTTCTTAATTTCATTACTGCATCTAATTTAATTTTGTTTTTATGTAAATACCACATTACATCTTTTTTGTCAATCGCTCCAACCCACGAAAGATAATTGGGATCATAAATTACTTTGTGATATTCTTCCTTATAAATAGGTTTATAATATATTTCAGGCTCATGCATTTTAATACTATCATCCAAATTATAATGATACATTATCTCATCGAGTAAATTGCATCCATTCCGAATTTTAGGAACTATTTTTTCCAAATCAACTTTAACCCCCGGTTTATCAATAAATCCGTCTAAATAGGGGTTTAAATCCCAAACAATTTTTTTATAATCAGCATGACGAAAAAGTGAATTAGAAGATAAATATACTTTCTCAAATTTCCCTGTTTCTTTTGCTATTCTTGGTATATGACTATGAAATAAATGGTCTCCCAATCCGCCATAAGGTATTTCTATGATTAATGTACTTTCCATTTGTTTTGTGCAGTATACTTAATTAACCGGTTATTATTTTTTTCATTTTCTTTATGAATTCAATAGTTCCAAATTTTGCATCACCCAGGTTTTTAGGAAAATAGGAAAATGAACAAAAAATAAACAGGAAATAGTGTTTTACTAAATTTAAGAAATTAATTTTAGCTGAGTTTGTGAAAATTGATAAATGCAGGAAAGATTTAAAACGTATATAAGGAAATTTCCTGTCGATTTTTTTAAGCCAGGGAATCATATCTAATTCTGTTTCTATTTGTTCATAGGTTGCACGTGCTGAGATTCCGTACCCGGTTTGTCTATAAACGCACATGGATTCTTTGAAATATTTTATTTTTCCAAACATCGCCACCATTGGATATATTGCCCTATCGTTCGATACCAAAACACTTGCCGGAATTCCACCCGCTTTATCCCAAATTATTTTTCTATAAACAAGAGATGATGTATGGAATTTTCTATTGGAAACTGTATCTAAAATACCGAAATCTGCATCAACTGTCTGCCCGAAAAAATGTGTGTGTTTAGAGTCATTGTATAATACTGTTGATTGGTGTGCCGATCCGGAATATTCAACATTGTTTTCAAGAAAGTCAATTTGTTTTTGTAATTTATTATTGTCGGTCCAGTAATCATCCCCATCCAACAGTGCAATATATTTTCCTTTACATACATTATGTATTCTTATGCAATTTGGAGTAATCCCTAAATTTTTTTCTGTTAATAAAACCCGAATCATATCCGGATACTTTTCTTGATAAGAAAGTAGTATGACTTTTGTATTATCCGTACTAAAATCTTCGCCAATAACTAACTCAAGTTTAAAATTTACCTTCTGATTTAAAACACTCTCAATGGCCTTAGCTATATATTTCTCCAAATTATAAGCACTCGTTACAACGCTTACTAATGGCAATAAAGTATTTTCTTCTGAATGCATATTATGATATTCTAAGAATTCTTTTTCCTTTACCCATAGTTGTACTGTACAGGAATGGTATTTTTATATAACCTATAAAATTGGAAAAGTACATTTTTTGATTCAGAAAGAAATCTTTCCTGTAATCTTTATCCGTTTTCCATAGCAAAAGCAAGTTAGTTATAAAATTAAAATAACATAAGAAATGAAAAATAATATAACCTAAAATTCCTTTTACTTTGAATTCTAATAAGGCATTTGATAAATATCTTTGTTTAAGACCCGTATTAGTGTTTGTTAAGCTTCCTCCGTGTTTGTGTATGGCAGTAGCTGTTTCAAGATATTCAATTTTAAATCCGGCATTTTCTACTCTTCTGCATAAGTCTAATTCTTCAGCATACATAAAAAAATCGGGGTCGAAACCATTTACCTGGGTAAACACTTTTTTTGAAATTATCATAAAGGCACCCATCACCCCCTTAATTTTTTTTTGCTTTGGTCTAAAAATATAATCTATTAACAGATTATTTTTGAGAGTTCCCATGTAATCTCCAATATAATGATACACGGATTTTTGTGGTGTACCATCTTCATTTAATAATTTACATCCCAATACACCAATAGCTGTATTTACTTTTAAGTAGTCTAAGCAAATAGTAATTGTGTTTTCTAAAAGGAACATATCTGAATTAAGGAATAAGAGGTATTCACCTTTAGCCATTGACGCACCTAAATTATTTGCCCTGCCAAAACCTTCGTTTTGTAAATTAGCTATCCAAATAACGTTTTGAAATAGAGTTGTAATTTGATTTTTTGAATTATCCATCGAACAATTATCTACTACAATTATTTCAAACGTATCACTGATCTTCGAATCGTAAATAGATTTGATACATCTCAGTGTAAGGTCTGGGGTTTTGTAATTTACTATGATAATGGAAAGTCCTGGATTCAATTATTCTTTTTTGTTTAAAATATTACGACCTGCCAAATAATTTTCTTACAAGGCGCAATGGAAAAGTAATTATTTTACCTGCTTTATATGTTTTGGAATTATAAATTTCACTTTCTTTTCCAAGTATTGTTGTAAGCATACTTTGAGCATTAAAAAAACTGAAATTGTAGTGCGGTGTTTCGTTCACACTACTATTAGAAGCTATACATAAATTATATACCGGGTTTTTAATAGTTGAATGATTGCTTATTTTTTCAAAGTCTCCTTCAAATTCACTAAAATTTTTGCCAAGACCATTTTCCGGAACAATCAAAGATCCGTAAAGAACATTCTGGTAATAAATAGTTACGTTCTTAAAGTGTTTTTCAACCAGTTGCTTAAATTCTTCTCTGTAAAGTTCCTTAATATGAAATGGGTTGTAAAATTTAGGAATATCTCTGTAATTTAATTTATCCGGCGATGACATAATCAATATTCCGTCGGGTTTTAAAACTCTTTTTATTTCTTCAAACATTTCCTCATGCTTATCATGATGCTCTATGGTTTCGAAGCTGACTACCACATCAACTGAATTATTTTCAATAGGCATTTTATCGGCACTGCCTGTTTTAAATTCAAGATTTGGTTTTTTATATTTTGATTTTGCAAATTCTATTACAGTGGCGTGAATGTCAACTCCAATTACGGTTTTTGCATTTGTTGCCAATAAATTGCTGCCATAACCTTCCCCCGAAGCAATATCCAACACAACTTTATTTTTAACAAGATCTAAAGCTATTGCATAACGATGCAAGTGGTGAATAACAATTTCATTATTCTTGCCTGTAGTTAATCGTTCTCCGGTCCACTCAAACTCACTCGAATTCTTCATTAGTTAATTTTTTTCAAATACCCATTAACGTTAAATGTTGCATTTTTTCCGAACATATCACACCATTTTCTATCTATCATAAACTCTGTATGCTTTGGTAAAAATTCACGTAATGCTTTAAGTGGACCCCCTTCAAATTTTTCTGCCATGCCAAGTTCATTTATAATTCCATCCTCAACTATTAAATAGGATCCAACACTTACAACGGAAGCAAATTTTTCAATGGCTCCAAGTGTACAGGAATAAGTATGTGCTGCGTCTTCAATAACGAGAATTTTCTTAAAGTTTTTAGTAAGATTCAAATCATATTTTTCCCATCCGTTAGTAAAGAGTTTTATTTTGGGATTTGATTTTACGTTTTCAAAAGCTTTATCGTTAATATCGATAGAATGAATTTCACCGGCTATTCCAAAATTTGTCATTAAATCGGCAAGATACAGCGCGCTTCCACCGATATTTGTTCCTATTTCGATGATTAGATCGGGTCTAACCTCACTTATTATCATTTGGTAAATAACATAATCAAAAGGACATCTGATGGATTGTATTCCTTTATAAGTTATTTTTTGGTGACCTGAATATAAGCTTTTCATATCCAGTGAAATCTGTTCAGAAGACGGAACACCCTTAAGCATATATTTTATTTTTCTAAAAACCTTTTCTATCAGCATAATTAATTTATCAATTTTGTTTCGGACTTTAAATCAGGCCTCACAATGCCCGGCATTGGACCGGCGTAATTATTTTTTCGGACAGATTTATTTTCAAGCACTTCAATTTTTATTATTTCTTTTTCATAAAAATGAATATTCATATTTTTAAAAGTTGTCATGGCAATTCCCAATCGATAAACCTGGTTGTTCAGAAAGTTTGCCGGAACCCAGATGACGGACGAATATTTTCCTTTTGATAAGGATTTTGTTTCGGCAATTGCAACAAAGCAACAAATATTTGTTGTTGTATAAAAGTGAAAATTAGGTGTAGGGTCCACTCCGTCGTCAAATATTTCAAATTCTATTTGTATACCAAACTCCTGGTCTAATGTAGGCTGAACTATTTGTGAAAACTTCGTGTCAACTAATTGTATCTTATTTAATTTTACAATTTTGTCGCCGGGTCTTTCATTATCCTCCCAAACCTTAAATGAATTTTGAAAATAATCTGTATACAGTTTGATGATACTTTGTGTGGATCCGAATTCTTTAACTTCTCCACCGGATAATAATATACCTTTATTGCAAAGTGTTGAAATGGCTTCTATATCATGACTCACAAACAAAACAGTTCTTCCTTGTTTTTTACTGATGTCTTCCATCTTGCCCATGCACTTTTTCTGAAACTCGGCATCACCGACGGCAAGTACTTCGTCAATAATCAATATTTCATTTTCAAGAAAGGCTGCAACAGCAAAGGCTAAACGAAGTTGCATCCCGCTGCTGTAATGTTTTAAAGGAGTGTCCAAAAATTTTTCAATTCCGCTGAAGTCAACGATGGCGTCAAAGTTTTTTTGAATTTCGACTTTTTTCATTCCCAATATAGAGCCATTTAAAAATATGTTTTCTCTTCCGGTAAGTTCCGGATGAAAACCCGTTCCAACTTCCAATAAACTTGCAATACGCCCTCTCGTAATAATTTTTCCGATGGTAGGCGGTGTGATTTTAGAAAGTATTTTTAATAAAGTTGATTTACCGGCACCATTTTTCCCGATAATGCCAATACTATCGCCCGGCATCACATCAAAACTGATGTCCTTCAAGGCCCAAAAATCTTCATCAGAACCGGTTTTTGCTTTAAATAAATTGGAAACACTATCCCGTATACTTAAGTACGGTTTTTGTTCGTGATGAATCCTGAACTTCTTGGATATATTTTTTATTTCAAGTATGGGTTTCATCAGGCCAGATCTGCAAAGTAACTTTCTGTTTTTCTGAAGTAGAAAATTCCGACAAATAAGATTATCAAATTACTTAACAGGCTAAAATATATTACATCCGGTTGAATAGCATAGGCTGCATACGAGCCTTTAAAAATTTCCAATCCTGCCGCAACGGGATTGCATTTTAAAATAGAACTGATGACAATATTATCGGAAACATTCACCGGATAAATTACCGGAGTAAGAAATAATAATCCTTGAATCAAAAATGGTACCGCATACCTGAAATCACGGTATTTAATATTTAATGCCGACAGAAGTATGCCCGAGCCTAAGGCAGCTGTGACAGTAAGAAACAAGCCGGCAGGAATACAAACGAGTGCCCAAATTGATAATGGGACTGAATAGTAAAATGAAAGAATAAAAAATACAATTAATGCAAATAAAAAATCAAATACACTGCTTAAAACTGCAGATAGTGGTATTACTAAACGTGGAAAATAAATTTTTTTAATAATATTGGCATTTGAAACCATGCTATTTGCTGCATTTGTTAGTCCACCGGAAAAAACGGTCCATAATATAAAGCCGCTAAACACAAATATGATGTAGGGAATTGGTAAATTGTAATTTTTACTTAAAACACTGCCGATAGAGTAATTTAATATAAGCGCGATGGCAAGGGGTTGAATTATGGCCCATAATATCCCAAAGACTGTTTGTTTATATTTTACTTTAACGTCACGCCAGGTAAAAAAATAAAATAACTCCCTATACTCCCAAAGTTCTTTTACATTAAAATCAAATTTCTTTTTTGGCCCAATTTCTTCTTCCATACAATATACCCTTACCAATGAGGTGATAAGCCACTAATTTACAAAAATTCTAACTATTCTTTTACTTACCTTGTAACTTAAACTCCACCCGCCTGTTAATCTTATATTCTCCTGCTGTACAAGGCGTGCCATCTGTGCATTTGTTAAGCGGATCCTTTTCACCAAACCAAGTAACCTGATTAACGCGTTTCTTGTCTAACCCGTGTTTACACAAATACCAAATTACATTACGTGCCCGCTTTTCTGATAAAGCCTCGTTGTATTTAGCCGAACCGCGCGAATCACTATAAGCCGCAACGCTGATAGTGGTACCCGGATTATCATTTAAAAATTTAAGATTACGCAAAAGTGTAGCTCTCGCTTCGGTATTAATAAGGTTGTCATTAAACCCAAAATAAACATTGTCCATACCCGAACTGCTGCCGGAACTACTTGTGCTGCCCGTAGAAATAGTATTAGTAGCAACTGTTGTTGTAGTGTTAGTTACAACGGTTGTAGCAGTTACAACGGTAGCTATTCTTCGTTCAGTAACAATAACTTTTTTCTCGTAACCAATAAAACCATTATCTGCAGTAAGCCCTACAACTCTTATACTGACTTCACCGGTTTTTAAAAAAGTATACATGGCAATCTCACCTTCCACAGCTAACGTAGAATCATTTACCTGCCAGTAATAGCGCTTGAAAGCCGAAGGAGGTAATTTTGTTGAAGTAGCCCCAAGGGTTATTTTTTCATTTATATAAAAAGTATCAGGCATACTTATTTTAAGCTTGCCTTCTGCATCTGCAATAAAATTTTCAAATGGCCCCTCCGTCCTTATCTCATAAATATCCATATCCCCATATCCACCTGCCCTCGAGGAAGAAAAATAGCCCTGGGTTTCGTTTTGATTGATGGTTAAATATATATCATCACCCGAGCTGTTAAAGGGGATGCCTAAGTTTACACAATCACTCCATATGCCGTTTTTAAGTGTGCTTTTATAAATATCGTAACCACCATAACCACCATGTCCTTTAGAAGCAAAGTAAAGGGTTTTCCCGTCCTCACTTAAAAAAGGACTTTCTTCGTTTTCGGGAGTATTTATTTGTTTACCTAAGTTAAGGGGAATACTCCATTTGCCGTTCGCTTTTCTTTCGCTTTTATATATATCAACATTTCCCAATTTCTCAGGCGTTTCACACGAAAAAAAAGACAGTTTTATCATCATGGCTAATGCAAATATGGGTTTGAAAAGCTAATAAATTAATAGAGTCGCCAAGTACTTTTGGACTGGTCCAGGCATTGTTTATATACTCTGACTCAAATATTTTATTCTTCCTGTAGATATAAAGTCTATTATTGGAATGCGATAGCGAAACAACGGCGTCATGGTCTTTGGTATTAATTACTTCTTTTAAGCCTAAGTCATTTTCAGAAAAAATGTGCGCATCAATAAATTTTCCGCTACTGTTGCGTGTTGCCAAAAACATATCTTCAAAATACTTACTGTCAAAATCATCAATTTTATTGCCGGTATTATTTTCGCGTCGCGAGGTAAACATAATTGACTTATCATCTTTGGTAACAAGTGGTACATATTCCGGATAAAATGTATTAACACCTTCGCCTATATTAATTATTTTTATTTTTTTGTTGGACGGAACCTGATTTTTGATTGCGTATCTGCAATTTTCTATGCTACGTTTTATTTCTTTTGCTATAAATACACCTTCCTCTTCGCTGGAATCTGCTTTTGCTAATGTGCGGGTATAATAAATAATAGCCATTGAATACTGATTTTGATAATGATAATGTTTAGCTAAACCATAAATAATTTCGGGCATAGTATCTTTTGAAGAAAGTTTTTCTGCACGTAAAAGATAGGTGCCTGCTTTGCCCGGGTCGTTTAAATATTCAATTAACAGTAATCCGTATTCGGTATTGGCTTTAAAGTTTAAACTATCTTCTTTTAAAGTAGCGAGGTATTTTTGGATAGCGCGATCATAATTGCCACTTGCAACCGCGTCGCCGGCTTTGCGTAAATTACCCGAAGCGCTTTGCGAATAAGTTTTGGTACAAACCAATAATAGAAATATGAGAAAAACTTGTTTTATAACTTTGTCTTTTAAAAGTTCTAAAGTAAGGTTTTTAAAAAGAAAAAAGCTACCCGTAAAGGAGTAGCTTTTAACATATATATGTTACAATCTGTTATTTGTGCGTTTTTTCGCTAGATACGGTCAATATTTTACGACCCCTCTTACGGCGCGCTGCTAATACTCTGCGTCCGTTAGCAGTACTCATGCGTTTTGCAAACCCATGCTTATTTATTCTCTTTTTTCTGGATGGCTGAAATGTCCTATACATAGCTCTGTTTTTCTATAAATGAGGGGGCAAATATAGATTTATTTTATCAATTAATCAAAAAAAATTGTGATAAGGATGGAATATGTGGGCCTTACCCCTTTTTTGCGTTAGGGATTGTAGCGGAAAGCCCACAGCTTCGCCCAACCGTGATTTAATATATTTTTGGAATCTTATTGAGGCGAGCGAGGACTTGGAGCGGAAAGCCAGACCCCGAGTAAGCGTGTTTGATTTTACATTGGAAGAGCAGATTAATGCTTGCTTGGGGGAACGCCCAAATAAAAATTAACAGCCCAAAAACCATTCTACTTACCCCGTCCCTGAACCACAATAAGTAGGGTATAAATGATGATTTTAATATCCACCATAATACTCATATTCTCAGTATAAAGCAGATCATATTTAAGGCGCTCTATCATTTCGTCCACATTTTCGGCATACCCAAATTTTACCTGCCCCCATGAAGTAATACCCGGTCGCACCCTATGTAAATACTTGTAATGGGGTGCTTTTTCTACTATTAAATTAACAAAGTGCTGTCTCTCGGGTCTTGGCCCTACAATGCTCATATGCCCAAAAAACACGTTAAAAAACTGAGGAAATTCGTCTAAACGGGTTTTACGTAAAAACAAGCCAAATCGTGTAATACGGGGATCATGTTCACTTGATAATGCCGGACCATTTTTCTCGGCATCTGTATACATGCTCCTGAACTTATAAATTTTAAAGGGTTTACCATGCAATCCAAGTCTTTCTTGCGAAAAAATAACGGGTCCTTTTGATGTAGCCTTAACCAATAGGCAAAGTAAGAGGTAAAACCAACTAAACCCAATAATAACAAAAAGCGAAAAGCAGATGTCGAAAATACGTTTTGCGTTTAGTTGCCACCTGGGCATAACCTCACGGCTAATTTCAATAAGTGGTGCATGTATAACAGAAGTAAACCGTACCGAGCCCGATAAAATATCGTATACATCAGGTATAAGTTTAACTTTTACTTCTAAATCCAAGGTATCATTTAAAATATGCTGTATGGCATTATGTTCGGATGATTCGAGTGCAATAATAATTTCTTCAATTTTATGTTTTTTTATCACTCTTACCAAATCACTTAACTCTCCTAAATGGGGAACTTGCAGAAGTAATTTTTCTGAGAAACCATTGCGGTTGTCGATATGCAAAAAACCCTTAAAAAGGTTTCCATTTCCTTTTTTATGGGCCTCTATCTCATTGTATGTTTTCCACGCATTTTCGTTGCTTCCAATTAACAGGGTATTAAAGCCCATCAACCTTTGGTGTATGCGGCTGTTAGTTATTGTTGAAAGTACCAAACGAGGAATGGCAGTCAATAAAAACTGCAGACTGAAAAGCACGGCAAAAGATTTGTAATAATTTCGGTACGATTTAATTTCATCATCAAGCAATAAAACAAAAAACAAAAGTAAAACACCAACCATGGTTGTATAAAATGTTTGTACCATTTCATTTAACCTGGAGCGCCTAAAAGGTAAATCGTAAGAACCCTGCAAATAATACACAATGCACCAGCAAACAGGGATACATAACGAGCCTAAATAAAAGGTTTTGTTATAAATAAGACTTCCAATCAAATCCGGATTCCACTCGAAAAAATATTTTCGGTAAGCAAAAAACAAAACCCAGGCAAGCATGGCCGCAAAAAAGTCGGAAGTCAGGTATTTTAATGCCTGCACTTTTTTGTTCATGTGCAGGTATTTTTTTTCAATAGCCTGAGGCACCTCCTTAACCGAGAAAGCTATCGGAGTAATTTTTCCTATATTTATTTGTTCTTCAACAATCATTTTATTACTGCAGACTAACTACTTTTATATTATCAATGTAAATTTGGTTGAGTGCTGTTGTATTATCGTAAGTAGCATAAAAATAAATGTAATAATCGGGAAAAAGCGGCGGTGCCCTAAGTATATCGGTTAAACTAAAATACATCTTTTTCCAAGTGGCAGAGGGCAAACATCCTCCTGCTGATCGTGAGTTTTGCTCATTAAACACTCCACTTGTGAAAGTAGTTCCGCTAACACCTACTTCAAAAACTACATTACTCATATAATTTATTTCTAAAAGCTTCAGAGAATTTGCATCTGATGGAATCTGGT
>CAZZEI010000074.1:0-14813 GCA_964653165.1 uncultured Flavobacteriaceae bacterium
GGTGTCCGCCCCGGGCGGACGGGGGAGGTTGTATTGCAATTTGCCGGCGCCTTTAACGGAGGTTATATTTTTAAGAAAGATGGCACTATGACTGAGTTAAACGGTGATAAAAAACCGGTGGGAGCTTTTATAGAAGAAAAAATATCTTCGTTTACAAATCACATTGTTTCTCTTGAGAAAGGAGATAAAATATTTATTTTTTCGGATGGGTATGCCGATCAATTTGGCGGACCGAAAGGAAAAAAACTTAAGTACAAGAAATTACAGCAATATATTGCAGAGAGTTTACATCTGGAAATGGCCGAGCAAAAAAATTACCTCGATCAAAAATTTAATGAATGGATGGGTAATTTTGAGCAAGTAGATGATGTAATTATTATTGGGGTTACAGTCTAAATTTTTTAATCTTTTATTCTTTTAAAAAACAAAACCCCGTCCGGATATTCCGGACGGGGTTCTTAATAAATTATTAATTAGAATTTAATAAGCGTGTATAAGTTGCATTTTGTTGGTAGTAGCAACCATTATATAAAAAGCTACTTCTTGTTGATTATGACAAACCAGAGCATCATCATGATGATTCATGTGCGCTTCAAAAGCTTTTAATGAAATTGTTATTTCCTGACAATTGTCCGGATTTCCGGGAGGCAAGTGACATATTGTAATTTTGTTCGGGGTAACGTTATTAGATTTAGTAAATCCAAAGCTAAATACTGAAAGAGCAGCGAAAGCCATGCAAGCAATTGTGATTTTCATTTTTTTCATTGTTTGGTGTTTTTTTAAATGTGACGCAAATATAGACTAAATCGATTATATAAACGACGAATATTGATTTTTTATCGACAAATAATGAACAAATAATATTATTATAGTGATAATCAGCGCGTTAATTTTTTAGGAAAACATGATTTAAATTAGGAATAGGCTCCAATCAAAAAGCATCTAGGCTTTCAGGCTCTAAAACTGCGGTGGGCATCGCGTTTTGGGGTAAAAATGAGCGACAATAATACGTAGATTTAATTTTCTTATCTTTGTATTAGAATGTAATTAAATATGCACGCTACAGCATTAAATAAGGAAATACAAAAATATTTGAGCGTTCTGGCATCTAATCAGCGAGCAAAAGTGCTGGAGTTTTTGAAGTCTCTCTCTGAGAAAAAGAAAACGGCGTCTTCAGATCTTTCATCTTTTGCAGGAACTATTCCTACCTCTGATCTTGAAGACATGAAACTTGCTATTGATAAAGGATGTGAGCACATTGTATAAAAAAATGGAAACAATAGCTATTCAAACAGAGTCTGCCAATTTAACAGAGGAGCAATTTTTTCGCTTATGCGTGGATAATAAAGGGCTTCGCATTGAAAGAGATAAAAATAAAAACATAATTGTCATGTCGCCAACTGGATTTATTACAGAAAATTTTAATACAGAGATTCTTGGAAAATTAATAAATTGGAACAAAAAAAATAAAGGTGGTTATGTTACAGGACCGAGCGGAGGTTATAATTTACCCGATGGTTCTATGCGCGCTCCTGATGCAGCATGGACTAAAAAAGAAAGAATAGATAAATTGTCACAGCACGAAAAAGAAAGATTTCCGCATATATGTCCGGACTTTGTAATGGAAGTACTAAGCAAAACTGATTCTTTAAGGGCAACTAAAGAAAAAATGGAAGAGTGGATAAAAAATGGTTGCCGATTAGCTTGGTTGATTGATTTGGCAAAGAAAACTGTTTATATCTATAAACCCAATGCAGAAATTGAAATAAAAAAATTTGATAAACAGTTGAGTGGAGAAAACATATTACTAAAGTTTAAATTAGATTTATTAAGATAATTAATTTGTAAAAAATTGTTAGTGGCGAGACTCTAATCAAAAAACATCCAAGCCAATCCGGCTTTAAAACTGCAAAGAAAATCGAGTTTTTTACACTTCAAACTCTTTACGTGGCACTTGACTTTGACGAATAATTGAAAGTAAAGTACCTATTTTGATTTCTGAATGGTTAGGAACAGGAACTGTAATAGTTGTTTCTTTGGTTTTGAGTTGCATTATTATGTGGCTGCCTTTTTGCCTCACATTAACAAAACCATGTTTTCCTAAAATGCGGCAAACTTCTTTTCCGGATAAAATCCGCAATCTGCTCATGCAGCTTCAAAATGTGTAATGTATAATTCTGTATGCAACCGCTGTTGAATTTCTTTTTTATCTGCATATTCAAGAAAAAGTTCAACAGCTTCTTTAAGATTACTTGTTGCTTTCTCTACAGTTGCGCCCTGACTTGCAATATCCAATTCAGGGCAATTTGCAACATACATCTTGCCTTCTTTTTTAAGTATAGCGGTATATCTGTTTTTTTTCATTTTGGTTTTATTATATAAAGTACTTTATCAAAGGTAAGAAAAATTCTCTTTAGTTGTTTAATCAAAAAACATCCAAGCCAATCCGGCTTTAAAACTGCGGTCGGGCATCGGATAATTCGGACATAAAATATAATTACCACCCGTCATCCCTTGATTAACATGTTGCGCCATTAGAAAAAACCGGAAACGTTCTATTTGCGCGTTTATAAAAACATCTGCAAAAACATAATCACCATACGTTTGCGAGTTCTGTAAATAAAACTGATTAGTAGCAGGCATGTATGCATTTGCCATGAATGATGAAATATAACGTGCCTGTACACCAATTTGCAACCACAAATTATTTTTAAATAATTTTCCTTCGTAATAAAGCTGCGAAAGCGCAACAATTTTTGGTAAACGTATAAAATCCGTATTGTTGTCCGGTTGATAGTTTACTGTGTTATTAAAATGTATATGCCATAATTTTAAATTTTTCTGAATAAAAAAACGACCATTAACTGCATTGCCTCCATATTGTTGGGGCAGGGCAAGCGTATCAAAATATATTGCATTTTGTTGCTGCTGAACAAAAGCTCCAATGGTAAATTTATATTTTGTGCTTCCAAAAGAAACTGTGGCGTTCTGTGTTACTATGTCTGTAAAATGATTGTCCCAAATAAAATGACTTGTAAATAAATGTTGATTGCTAAAAGCAGCCATTTGTTGACTTGCGTTTACTTTTGCATCAAAATAAAAGGTATTACTGAATTTTAAAATATAATTTACATCAGCTAAATAATTATTTTTATTGTAACCGCTTAAAACATAGTGCATGTTATAAGTAAACAATTGATTTTTTAAATTTAAACTTAACCCACCTCGAGCAATATGATTTAAAGAAGTTGTATCAATATTAAATTGCGAGTAATTACTGATTTCATTTTTATAGCCTGCATAAAAAATTAATTTAGTTGCGGGGCCTGCTCCAATAGCAAGACTTATTTTATAAAGCAAACTGTTTGAAAAACTTTTTACCGATGCTGAATCAATGCTTCCTGTGCTCCTGTAAAAATAAGTTTTGGCATAATAAGCAGAATCAGCAAAGCCATCCGTGTAAAGCCTGTAATTGCTTTGGTAATTGCCTTCGTAAACAATAAAATGTGAAGCGTTTGATGTATCATTTTCATTCAATCTTAAAAAAGTTGAGAAGGATACAGATGAAGTTCTGATGTTTTGTTTAGCGGTAGAAAGTTTAACGGGTATTAATTGCTTATCAACAAAAACATTCTGGTCAAGCATAGAATCTGCCTGAATGCCGCCATTTAATTGATATTTCAACTTATTATAAAGAAAAGAGAAGTTATACCCCCATCTGCCGTTTTTAGTTGTGTAGTGTGATGAGGCTAAAAGATTATCGGTAATTGTTTTTTGAAAAGTGTAAAAACCAAAACATGAGTAACGGTTAAAAAGCAGACTAATATTTACACGTTTAATATTTTGCGAATGCTGCAACTTAAAAACCTGCTCTTGTTTTTGACCCATTGCAGCAAATATCCTGGTGTATACTTTACCGGATGGATAAAAATAAACCGGATCTTTTTCAGTAAATAAATCATTGCTGTTAGTGAGGGTTGTCCACTTAAAAAAATTTTGTGAAGAATTATTTTCCTGAGCAAGCAAAGAGTAGGAGGGAAGTCCGATGTTGCCAAGGACACCCGTTTGATAATAGTTTTGAGTGTTATCAATAATAGTATCGGTTTTTTGTGTTGATTGTTTAATAGAAAATAATTGCTCTGTCTGCGTACTTGTAAAAAGTAAAGTGCTGTCCTTCTTTTGTGCCGAAAGACTAAAGAAAGAAATCAGCAACAAAAAACTTAGAAAACAGGCAACCTTAAAATGCATAGCGCGAATTTAGATAAACTTTAAGTAAAGAGTGGCGGAGTATGCATAATTCGTGCCAATTAACTAAAGCATAAAAAGTAATTTCTGTATTCGCGTGAGGGATACCCCAACGGTGTTGTTGCTCTTTTTGCAGAATTTATTTTGGAGGAGATTTCTCTTCGGTTCTCGACTGCGCTCGAACTGACAGTATGCAAAAAAGCGACTTGGGGTAGCCCGACCCGAGCCTCAAAGACAGAGAGAATGAAAAAAAACGACCGAGGGGCACGCCCAAAACAAAACGTGATTTTTTAGGGAAATTCAACATGAACGCCGTTCTCTAAAACTTCCCGAAGAAATGTTCCTCTACGTCAAAAGTAGATTTGGCGCCAACTAAATTAAACTCATTATTAAGCCATTTATCGGCTGTTTCGCGGCCTTTTTCTTTCAGTTGCAATAAAAATTCCCATGAAGTATTCATTTTACTTGAGTAATTCATTTGTCCAAGCATATCGTAACCGGAAATTGTATGAATAAAAATTTCACGGTTTATTTTATCATCTGTCTTTAAAATACCGTTTCGTATAAGTTCGTTTCGGTAATGAATAAGTTTCATTTCATTAATAAGCGAGCTGTTAAAACTTATTTCGTTAATGCGGTCGGCAATATCACGCGCAGTAGTTGGTACCGAATTTATATTGATGGAATTAATTTTTATCAATACAATATCGTGCAAATTTGTATTTGTAATTAAGGGAAAAATGGGTGGGTTACCCATATAACCACCGTCCCAATAATATTCCCCATCTACTTCAACAGCCTGAAACAAAAACGGTAAACATGCTGATGCAAGAACAGCGTCAACCGTAATTTCTTTATTTGTAAATATTTTGGCGCGGTTGGTTTTTACGTTGGTTGCACAAACAAAAAGTTGTTTGCCTTTATAGTGATGCAAATCTTCAAAATCTACCAATTCGTTTAAAATATCACGCAGTGGATTATAATTAAGCGGATTGAAATTATAGGGAGATAAAAATTGCGACATGGTATTAAACAAAACATACCCCGGCGAGTTGTAAATATCCCCGTTACCCCAATGTTTATCATAAAAGGAGGGTTTAGAGAAAAAACCACCTACCAAAGAAACCTTTCTCCAAAGTTGCTCTAATAATTCTTTTGCTTTTGGATGCCCGCCTTTATGTAATCCATAAGCACAAACCACCGCATTAATTGCTCCGGCACTTGTTCCGCACATAGCATCGGCAACAATTGTATCTTCTTCTAAAAGTCGGTCAAGAACTCCCCATGTAAAAGCTCCATGAGCTCCACCACCCTGAAGGGCAATGGCAACATGCTTTTTATTTTTCTCGTTTTTCAAACCGACCAAAAGTATATAAATGAATTTACCTGTATTGTTATTTTATACACGTTAAATCTTAATTTGTCGAATTTATTAATTATCTCTAATCACTACTTCCTAATCCCTAACCACTAATCCCTAAGCACTTTTACTGCGCGTTCCATCCCCCATCAACTGGGATAGCAGTTCCGGTAATTGTGGAAGCAGCATCCGAAGCAAGAAAAATTGCCAGCTTGCCAAGCGTTTCAACTTTTACAAATTCTTTTACCGCCTGTTTTTGCAACATAATCTTACTTATAACTTCACTTTCCGGAATATTATGAGTTTTAGCTTGATCGGCAATTTGTTTTTCTACTAAAGGTGTTTTTACATAACCCGGACAAATAGCATTAGCTGTAATGTTAAACGGGGCTCCTTCTAAAGCAATTGTTTTGGTAAAACCAACAATTCCGTGTTTGCTGGCAACATAAGCGCTTTTAAACTCACTGGCAACTAAACCATGTGCCGAGGAAATATTTATAATTCGACCGAATTTTTGCTCTTTCATTTTTTTCCAAACATGTTTGGTAGTATGAAAAGCGGAGGTAAGATTAATAGCTATGATTGCGTTCCATTTTTCTTCCGGAAAATCTTCTATGGCCGATACATGTTGTATGCCCGCATTATTAACCAAAACATCAATTACTCCAAAAGCGCTTATAGCCGAATCTATCATATTCTTAATTTCTTCGGGTTTAAGCATGTTTGCAGGCGAATACTGTGTTTTTATACCGTATTCTTTGGCCATATCAAGCGCAATTTGCGGTCCTTCCGGCTCCAAACCATTAAAAATAATACTGTATTTTTCTTTGGCAAATTCCTTGGCTATTCCTAAGCCTATTCCACTGGTGCTTCCTGTAATTAAGACGGTTTTCATATGTAAATAATTTGTTTTTTAATGGTCATATGGAATACACCGGTTTAGCAACTGTTTCCCTTTGTGCCGGGTTTCAACAACCGGCTATTTCATCCCTCAAAAGTAACCAAAAAATTAGTGTTAATTCGTGAAATTCGTGTCTCTATCTATTCTAAATAATATTTATATCTTTATTGGCTACAAAACACAGTAAATTATATGAAAAAAATTTTACTTTTAATCTGCGTAAGTTTTATCGCCTCAGCATCTTTTGCTACTACTATTGGTGATGATGAATTGAATATAAAAAACAAAGCGAAAGCGGAGTTAGCTAAACAAAAATTGTATGGTGGAGAATACAAAGCTGCCTTAAGCATGTTTACTGAAATTTTAGCTGAACATCCGGGCAACGGAAGTGTTTTATACTATGCTGCTGATTGCAACTACAAATTAGGAGCGATTGATAAAGCACAGGAATTTCTCGAGAAAGCTAAGACTGCGGCCAACCCAAATGCTGAAACCTATTTGTTATTAGGACAGATTTATCAGTCAGACGATAAAGCCGATAAAGCTGTTCAAGAATTTAATACTTACAAATCTAAAATCTCGGCTTCGGAGTTAAAAGAAAGTAATGTAGATAACTACATAAGCCAATGTAATAATATAAAAACTGCAATGGCAACGCCTGTACTTGTAAAAATTGAAAACCTTGGGCAAACTGTAAATTCAAAAGAAGATGATAAAACCCCGGCTATAACTGCTGATGGAAAAAAATTATTTTTTAACTCACGTCGCCCGCAAGGCACCGATAGCCCTAAAGATTTAGAAGGCGACGGAAAATATTTCGAAAATATTTATTTTACTACTTGGGATAGCGCTAAGCAAATGTGGAACGAGGCCGATGAAATACCCGGTTCTATTAATCAGGAGGGAGCACACAGTGCCTGCACAGGTATATCGCCTGATGGCCACCAAATTTTTATTTACAAAAATGATTTGAAAACTGCCGATGCACGTGGTGGAGATATTTTTGTTTCTAAAGTGATGAATAATAAATGGAAAACGCCAACTCCTTTCGGAAAACCAATCAGTACTACTTATTGGGAGGGAGGCGCTTGTATTTCGCCCGATGGAAAAACCTTATTTTTTGTAAGCGAATGCCCTAAATTTGGTAAATCGGTTGGCTTAGGTGGAGCAGATATTTGGATGGTTCAAAAAATTTCTAAAACAGAATGGGGAAAACCTGTTAACATGGGTCCCGAAATAAATAGTCCATATCAGGAAGCAGGTATTTTTCTTGCACCCGATGGTAAAACATTATTCTTTTGTTCTAACAATACAAATTCGATTGGAGATTATGATATTTTTCGCAGCATAAATGAAAATGGTAAATGGAGCAAACCACAAAATTTAGGCTACCCAATTAACACAATTAAAAGGGATGGCCCGCTTGTACTTTCTGCAAACGCACACTATGCCTATTTTTCTTCTAATCGTCCGGGTGGTTTTGGCGAAAATGATATTTACCGTATCGATTTAATGGATTACGCAATTCTTGAAAAAGATTTTAAAAAGCACTCTGATAATACGTTTAGCATAATGAGCGGATTAGTTAGAGATGGACTAAGCGGCGATCCAATGGAAGGCGCAGAAATATCGTTTTTTAATGTAAGCGGAGAAAAAGTGTCATCTATTACTACCAATGAAATTGGGGAATATCATATGACTTTACTGGGAGGTGTTACTTACACAGTAAAAGTTATTAAAAAAGGTTTTAAAGATTTTGAAGAAAAAGTTGTTTTACCACTTCATAAATCCGGCGAGGCATACAAGCTGGAAAAGCAATTCTTACTTAATAAATAGTTTATGAACAGGCTAACGCTTCTTGCAGGAGCTTTGTTTTTTCTTTTTTCTGCTAAGGCCGGCAGCGATTATAAATATTTTATTGATTTAACCAATGTAAATAATGATAAGTTACAGGTAA
The DNA here is from genome assembly GCA_964653165.1 of uncultured Flavobacteriaceae bacterium. Classification (GTDB taxonomy): domain Bacteria; phylum Bacteroidota; class Bacteroidia; order B-17B0; family Aurantibacillaceae; genus PALSA-968. The sequence continues at coordinate 8,464 of CAZZEI010000074.1, forward strand.
AGCTCATTCCTCCGGATATGGAAGAAAATGAAGCAGTTTTTATGTTTCCTGCTATTATCCCCGGTACGTATGCTATTTATAATTTTGGCAGGTTTATTTCAGATTTTAAAGTAATAGATAAAAGCGGAAAAGAAATTGCTTTTAGCCAAACGGATAAAAATACCTACAAAATTACGGACCCAAAAAATATCGATTATATAACCTATACGGTTGATGATACCTGGGATTATGAGCAGAAAAAAAGCGATACAAAAGATGATATCGTTTTTGAGCCGGCAGGGACAAACATGGAAACGGGAAAAAACTTTATCCTGAATACACATGGGTTTTTCGGGTATTTTAAAAACAAACTCGATCGAAATTTCAGTATCGAAGTAATAAAACCAAAAGGCTTTTATGCTTCAAGCGGATTGTCTACCATAAAAAGCGGAATTGATAAAGATGTAATTGAGGTTTTTGATTACCATCGTTTAATAGACTCACCTATCATGTATAATATACCTGATACAACTTTTTTAGAAGTAGGAGGCACACGCGTTTTAGTTTCCGTTTATTCTCCTAATAAAAAAATTACATCCTCGTATATCGCAAAAAATATTTACGAAATTTTACAGGCGCAAAAAGCATATTTGGGTGGAACACTTCCCGTTGATAAGTATGCTTTTCTTATTTACTTAAATGATAAACCTACACAATCAGGAGCAAATGGTGCGTTAGAACATTCTTACTCTTCAACCTACGTATTACCCGAAATTGATTCTTTGTATTTGGGGCAAACCATGCGCGATGTAGCGGCACATGAATTTTTTCATATTGTAACACCCTTAAATATTCACAGCGAAGAAATCGGTAATTTCGATTTTAATGCTCCAAAAATGAGCAGGCATCTGTGGTTTTATGAGGGATTAACCGAATACAATGCGCATCATGTGCAGGTAATAAGCGGCTTAATTGATATAGATAAATTTATGGAAGTGATGCAGGGTAAAATGACTGAGGCTAAAACGCAATTTAATGATACTATGCCTTTTACTTTTATGAGTGCACATGTTTTAGAAACAAAATACCACGGACAATACAATAACGTATATGCAAAGGGCGCTCTTATAAATATGTGTTTAGATATTTTATTGCGTTATTACAGTAATGGATCTTACGGTACACAAAACCTGATGGCCGACTTGTCGAAGAAATACGGAAAAGACAAATCATTTAAAGATGATCAGCTTTTTGATGAAATTGAAAAATTGACTTTCCCCGAAATAAGAGATTTTTTAAATACCTACGTAGCCGGTAATAAAATACTACCCTTTAAAAGCGTATTTGAAATGGTGGGTTTGAATTATGATGAAAAATTGGAGAAAGAGGAAATTAGTCTGGGAGGTTTTGGTATGGGTTTTAACCCTCAATCAAACCGCGCTGTTATTTTTGAAACAGAAAAACTTGACGAGTTTGGAAAAAAAATGGGGTATAAAGACGGAGATGAAATTCTTTTGTTTAACGGAAAAGCGATAACGCTTGAAAATTATAAAGATGTATTATTTGGATTTTTACAAACAGCTAAAACCGGCGATAAACTTGTAGTTGTAGTAGCGCGCAAAAAGAAAAATGGTAAGGAAAAAAGTAAAACACTTAAAGCAAAAGTAAAACCTGTAAAAGTTACACTGCCTAATTTTATAAGCGTAAATAAAGATGCATCACAGCATCAAATAATTGCCCGCAACGGTTGGCTTGGATTGAAACAGTAGAGAAATAAGAAGTAGCAGTGGGCAGTAGCAGTAGGCAGTAAGTAGTTCAACTTAACTTCGTACCTCACACTTCGTACCTCGTACCTCGCTTCATTTTACAATTCGTATATTCGTACTGTATTCATTCGCCTGCCTGCCGTTGCGCAAGCCAGTGTTAAGGTTGGCAGGTAATTCGTAACTAATGCAACGTAAACGTATTTATTGGATTGCTCAAATTGTAGGATGGACTGCCTTTTTTACTGTCAATTTTTTTTTCTTCTCGGTTAAAAATTCATTCTCTACCCGCGATATTCTATATCATGTATTGCTAATTCCTTCGGCTATTATTTTTACACATATTTACCGAATACTTATTATTCGTAAACATTGGTTGCAAAAAATAGTGCTTACACAACTTTTAATTGCAATTATTTCGGGATATATTCTTTCTATATTTTTTCTTTCTGTTCAATACCTGCTGAATCTGGCAGTTTTTGGCGTTACAGAAAGCCTTTCTGTTCTTACTGTTGCAATTTCTATAATCAATTTTTGGTTTGTTTTTGTTGTGTGGAGCGTAATTTATTACTTCTACCATTATTTGCTTAATATTCGTAAAGCGGAAATCAATACATTAAAAATTGCGGCTACATTAAAAGAAGCTGAACTTAATAAATTAAAATCGCAACTTAATCCGCACTTTATGTTTAATGCGCTAAACAGTATCCGTGCACTTATTGATGAAGATCCTAAAAAAGCCAAACAAGCTGTCACTAAAATTGCTTCTATTCTTCGCCAAACACTTTCACTTGAAAAAAACCGACTCATTTCTTTCGATCGTGAAATGGAATTGGTGCAGGATTATCTTGATTTAGAAAAAATCCGTTTTGAAGAACGACTCCATTATACTTTTGATGTTGCCGCCGGCTCTCATCAATACCATTTACCACCCATGATTTTGCAAACATTGGTTGAAAATGCAATTAAACATGGTATTTCAAATCTTACCGAAGGCGGAATGATTACCATTAAAACTACAGAGCTTAAAAACCAAAAGCTGCAGATAGAAATAAGTAATTCGGGTACCTATAATCCTGATGCTACCCCCCAATCCGGCTATGGTATAAAAAACACCCGCGACCGTCTGGCACATGTATTTGCCGATGAAGCTAGCTTTTCAATCTTTAATGAAAAATTTTACGTGAAAACTCAAATAGTAATACCTTTATATAAAAATTAGGTGTTATGCTAAATTCTGTGTCAGAACAAATTATCGATAAACGTGTAACAAAAATTAATACCGGAACTATGAAAGCAATTATTGTGGATGATGAGCGTCTTGCACGCCAGGAATTAAAAAGCCTTTTAGCCGAGCATAAAGATATTGAAGTAATAGCCGAATGCGCCAACGCTGCTGAGGCAAAAGAAAAAATTGCATTGCTTAAACCAGATGTGGTTTTTTTAGACATACAAATGCCCGGTAAAAACGGATTAGAACTGGCACAGGAATTATCTCCCGTTCCTGAATTAGTTTTTATAACAGCACACGATGAGTTTGCTTTACGAGCATTTGAAGTTAACGCACTCGATTATTTATTAAAGCCTGTTCAACCGGAGCGTTTAGCTGAGACTATAAAAAAACTTTTCTCAAAAGACGAAGACTCTATTCCTGAAGAATTCAGAGTAGTACTTAATGATGAAGACCAGGTATTTTTAAAAGACGGAGAACGTTGTTGGTTTGTAAAATTATCTAATGTTCGTTTGTTTGAAAGCGAAGGAAATTACGTTCGCGTACACTTTGAAGGAAGCAAACCCCTTATACTCCGTAGCCTTAATAACCTTGAACAACGATTAAGCCCGAATAGTTTTTTCCGCGCCAGCCGCAAACACATAGTTAACTTACGTTGGATAGAAAACATCGAACCTTGGTTTAATGGTGGCTTAATGGTAAAACTTCGTGGTGGAGGGCAAATAGAAATTTCACGCCGACAATCTGTGAAGCTAAAAGACATGATGAGTTTGTAGTTCTGCTTTCTTTCTACAAATCATAGAACAATTTACTAATTTAGAATAATGTTGTATTAAATTCTCCCCTTGAGGGGAGATGTCGCCCCTGTATTTTGGGCGACAGAGGGGTGTATCGGATTATTCTCAAAACCCACCAATTTCCCAATAACATTTAATTTTACCTGCCTACCGACCCACAAAAAAACCATATCTACGGCAGGCAAGCCACCCATAAAATACTTTACTCTATTAGCAAACTCTTGCTAATTTTGGCGTCAAAATATCCTCTATGAAATTGAAATTATCTTGTTTCTTGCCTGCCCGAATGCTTTCTGTTATATTGTTAGCAGGCGGGATTCTTTGCTCTTGCATCTCACTGGCGCAAACAAAATTAACCTCTGCCATGTTAGGCGGCTATCCTGCACGACAAATTGGTCCTGCTGAAATGAGCGGGCGCGTTACTTGCATAGATGCAATAAACAATAACTCCCGTGTGTTTTATGTAGGTTCAGGTGGTGGTGGTGTTTGGAAAACTACCAACGCAGGAAGTACTTTTAAACCTGTGTTCGACAAATACAGTCAATCTATAGGCTGGCTCACAATCGATCAAAAAAACCCGGAGACTGTTTGGGTTGGTACGGGCGAGTGTAACATGCGCAACAGTGTTTCCTACGGAACAGGTCTATATAAAACTACCGATGGCGGAAAAAACTGGCGTAAAGCGGGATTAGATTCTTGCGAACGTATCAGCAAAATAATTATTCATCCCGATAATCCCGAAATAATATACGTTTCTGTACCTGGCGCTTTATGGAGTAATAGCAAACACCGTGGTTTATATAAAACTACGGACGCCGGAAAAACGTGGAACAAAATTTTATACACCGATGAGAAAACAGGTTGCGCCGATGTAGTGGTAGATCCAAAAAATCCGGAAACTGTTTACGCTTCTATGTGGCAATTCAGACGTACGCCATGGTCTTTTTCTTCCGGCGGACCGGGTAGCGCACTATACAAAAGTTTAGATGGAGGAAAAACATGGAAAAAAATTCAGAACGGTTTTGAAAAAGGTGAGTTAGGAAGAATTTGTATTGCTATTTCACCCCTCGATTCTAAACGTGTCTTCGCAATAGCCGAATCTAAAAATACAGCCTTATATGGATCAAATGATGGCGGAGAAACCTGGGAAAAGAAAAGTGCAACAATGAATGTTACATGGCGCCCTTTTTACTTCAGTCTGATTACAGTTGACCCTGTTGATGGTAAACGTGTGTATCGTCCGGGTTTAGATTTTTCTTTCAGCGATGATGGCGGAGAATCATGGAAAGATGCATCATTTGAAGGAGGCTGGGTACACAGCGATCATCATGCACTTTGGATTGATCCAAACAATAATAATCATCTTATCATTGGTAATGATGGCGGTGTTTATCAATCTTTAGATAGAGGAAACTCCTGGAACATGTTTAAAAATTTACCACTCTCTATGTTCTATCACGTAAGCTACGATTTGCAAACACCATATAATGTTTACGGTGGACTACAAGATAACGGCTCATGGTTTGCTCCGCATAAAAGTCCGGATGGAATAGAAAATAAAGATTGGGTTAATTGTGGTGGCGGTGATGGTTTTTGGGTGCAGCCCGATTTAAGCGATAAGGATATTGTGTATAGTGAATATCAAGGCGGAGAAATTTCCCGCTTTAATAAAGCTACTAACGAGGGAAAAGATATTAAACCCTATCAACTTCCCGGTGAACCAAAAATGCGAAATAACTGGAATTCTCCAATAGTTGGTAGCCCAAACAATAAAGCAAAATATTATTTTGGCGCACAGTATTTATACCGCACAACTAATAAAGGACAAACGTTTGAGCGTATTTCTCCCGATTTGAGTACAAATAATAAATTAAAACAATTACAGGATAGTTCAGGTGGAATAACCGTAGATAATTCCGGTGCAGAAAATCATTGCTCTATTTTTGCCATTTGCGAATCACCAAAAGATGAAAATACAATTTGGGTTGGAACAGATGACGGCAATGTGCAACTCACTGTTGATGGTGGAAAAACCTGGACCAATCTTGTAAAAAATATTAAAGGTTTGCCCGCAAGTACCTGGGTTAGTAGTATAGATGCAAGTAGTTACGATAAGAATACCTGCTTTGTTACATTTGATAATCATGCAATGGGCGATATGAAGCCTTATGTTTATAAAACAACTGATTTAGGAAAAACATGGATATCAATTTCAACAATTGATATAGTAGGTTATGCTCACAAAATAAAACAAGATATAAAAAAGGAAAATCTTTTATTTCTTGGCACAGAGCTTGGTTTATATATGAGTTTTGATGGAGGGATTAACTGGATACAGTATAGTGCTAAAGTTCCAAAAGTTCCGGTGCGCGATATTGCAATACATCCTGTAACAAACGATTTAATTTTAGCAACACACGGTCGTGGAATAATTATTTTAGATGATATTACTCCATTACGCGAACTTACTCCTGCAATTTTAGAAAGCGATATGGTTTTTGTAAATAACAACCCTGTTTATATTGGTAGTGACAGGTTTGGCGGCGGATGGCCTAGTGGTGGTTTCGCGGGTGATAACCC
>CAZZEI010000075.1:0-14720 GCA_964653165.1 uncultured Flavobacteriaceae bacterium
TTACATTTGATGGTTCTAAACTTTATTTTTCTTCTAACAGACCTGGTGGAAAAGGCGGAATGGATATTTGGTATTGCGATATTGGCGAGAATGGAGGAACCAGCGAAGCTAGAAATTTAGGCTCTTCGGTAAATACTCCCGGCGATGAAGTATCTCCTTTCTTTCATCAGATTTCATCCACCTTATTTTTTGCTTCAACAGGACATCCCGGATTGGGAGGTTTAGATTTATTTAAAAGTTCTTATAATGTTGATGATACAACCTATGCTATGCCAAAAAATCTTGGTCAGCCAATTAATTCTAGTAAAGATGATGCGTACCTTATAATGGAACGTACCCAAACCAAAGGTTATTTTGCCAGTGATAGAGAAGATTGCCCTGACGGACATTGCTACGATATTTACGAATTTGATAATGAGCCTATATTTTTTGATGTTAATGGTATTGTGTTTGACGCTATGACTAATTTACCTGTGCCAAGCGCCCTTGTAACAGTAAAAGATGTACATGGCGATGCCGAACCATTCTTTTTAATAACAGATGAAAAAGGGTTTTATTCATCCGAGTTAAAAGCTAACATGGAATACTTCTTTAAGGTGCAGAAAAATAAATATTTTGCCGATGCTGCCAGCATCATTACCAAAGGAAAAACCGAGACAACACATTTTATACAGGATTTCTTTTTAAATATTATCCCCGGCGGTGATGTAGTTATTGAAGGTATAGAATATGATTTAGATAAGGCAACCCTTAAACCAAAATCAATGCAGCTATTAGACAGGATTTTTGACATGCTTAAATTAAACAAAAATATTGCCATAGAAATAAACGTGCATACCGATACACAAGGCAATGATAAACATAATATGAAATTATCTCAGGACAGGGCTCAGAGTTGCGTAGATTACCTTATATCTAAAGGAATTGCCAAGGATAAATTAATACCAAAAGGCTATGGGGAAACCAAGCCAATTTATAGTGATGCTGAAATTGAAAAATTGCAAACCAAAGACGAAAAAGAGGCCGAACACCAAAAAAACAGACGTACAGCCTTTAGGGTAATTGGAGAAGGAGATATTAAGGATAAACACCATCCTAAAAGTTGATTTTTAAGGGGAAAACTTGCCAGTTATGGGTACAAACCAACCAGTTACCAAGTGGTGGAGCAAATATTTACATTTAAAATTGTGTATTATTTAATTTTTATCTAAAATTGTACTTTAAGTCTTAAAAATCAAAAAAATGTTGAACACAAAAATAGCAAAACCAACAGCCGTGAAATCCCGCTTTCTTGCGGAGAAAAAACTGATTTACACCGGGAAATGTTTGATAATCCTCTCTTTAGTGGTTTTATCAAGTTGCAAAAAAGATACTGTGGCTTTTCCAAAGGCAACAACTTCTAATGGTACCACACCTGATTTTGCTTATAGAACCCCTACCATTCCAACTTTTGCCGATGCTGATGGAGTACTTACTGCAGTACAGGCACATAATTACCATATAGTAACTGTTAGCCCTTTTCAGCAGGATTATGAATACGGAATGGCTCAGTTTACTAATACAACAGGCAATTTTGCAGCATTAACCGATGGCGGTGCTGTTACAGTTAGCGCAGTTAGTTGTGCTCAATCCGGAGACTTTTCTTATTTATCAACTGCTTCTACCTATTCAATAGATTTCTCAGGTAATACGAATTGGGTTGTGGCCGGCGCCGGAAGCGTTCCAAATATGACTAACCTGGTTGCAGCAACAATTCCATCTTATTCTTATGGTTTTGCAAAGTGGGATACCGAAACTTGGGCACCTTTATCAGCTAAAGATTCAATTACAAATCCCGTTACAACTGCCGATTTTGCAGCAAATGTTATTACCAGAGCATATAACTTCAAAGTAAACTATACCGTGTATGCAAAAAATTATACTGCTAACGCTGATAGTTTGATTATCATTTTTAATGATGGATTAAGTTATAATTTTCAGAAAAAGATTGGTGCTAATGATTCACTTAATTTCAGGCCAATTGATTTTTGGGGAGCGCCCGGTTATACTTTAGCAAATCTTACTATGCAGGTTAATGCTGTTAAGTATTCTAACGTAACTGTAGGAACTAAAAAGTACTACTACCTTAAAATGGCAAGCTATATTAAATACTGGAAAAGCAGTTAATATAATTAATAAGAAAATGATTGAAGCCTTTCCATTAAAACGGAAAGGCTTTTTTGTTTTTTTAGAAATTCGGCTTTAATAAATATTTAGAATAAAAATCTGTAATAACCTTTACAGCTTCATCGGCAGTATCTACAACATGAAAATAATCCAAATCACTTTCATTAACATTGCCCTCGGCTACCATAGTCGCTTTAACCCATTCTATTAAACCCTGCCAGTATTTTTTTCCGACAAGTACAACGGGGAACTCCCCTATTTTATGCGTTTGAACCAATGTAAGCGCTTCAAATAATTCATCCATAGTACCGAACCCACCCGGCAATGCAATAAAACCCTGAGAGTATTTTAAAAACATTGTTTTCCTCACAAAAAAGTAATGAAAATTTATACTCTTATCATGATCAATAAATTCATTTGGTTTTTGCTCAAAAGGCAACTCAATATTTAATCCTACCGATTTTCCGTTTCCGCGCTTAGCGCCTTTGTTTGCTGCTTCCATAATTCCCGGACCGCCGCCTGATATAACACCGTAGCCTTCCAACGTAAGTTTAAAAGCAATTTCATCTGCTAATTTGTAATATACATTATCAGGTTTAGTTCGCGCGCTTCCAAAAATTGAAACGCAGGGGCCAATTCGCGCCATACGTTCAAAGCCATCAACAAACTCGCTCATTATTCTAAAAATCTGCCAGCTGTCGGTTGCCTTAATATCACTCCAGTCTTTCTGCTGAAATGCTTTTCTTATTTTATCATCGTTTTTTTCTGTCATACTTCTTTGCTTTTTTGCCACCAAAACACCAAAACACTAAACCCCACCAAAATATATTGTACGTTTTTTGTTATTGATTTTTTGTAGGCAATTTTGAATTACTTATTAAAGATACTAAAAATTATTCTTTCTTCTCGTCCGGTTTATCTGCCTGAGGAGATTTATTTTCGTTATCTATCCACATAAAAATATGCGGGTTGTTTTCAAATCGGCTTATGTCTTTATCAAGCAATAAAACGCAAAAATCTACAAATGGTAAAATGAGCACTCCTCCAATAGTACCAATATATACCAATGGAACGAATGGTTGTGTTCCCAAATAAATTCGGTGCAATCCCAAAATTCCAAACGGCACCGGAAAAGCAAGTAAAGTAGCTATTATTTTTTTTCGCTTATTCTGTTTAACAAAGAATTTAAATTTGAACGGATTTGGTTTGTTGCTACGAACACTTACCGCGTCTCGACTTCGCTCGACGTGACAAAAATTAAATGAAAATAGCTTTTGAGAAAAAATTATAAATGCTATGAAAATTATTTTCTTCATTAGGTATAAACATGACGTGGGGTAAAACTCCACTTTTTTTGCCACAGATTACGCGAATTTGCGCAGATTTTAAGCGCAGGTATTTTTTATTGGTTTTCTGTTTTGTTTTAAAGTTTTCAATAGCTCAAGCAACAAAATAATTTATTAATCTGTGAATGCAATCTGTGTGAATCCGCGTAATCTGTGGCAGCATTAACGCAGATGTCCATAAAAGTAAAAAGGATATGCTTGTGGCATACCCTTTAAACGTAATTTAATGAACACTTATTATTGAATAGCGGCTTTATAATTTTTAGCTACCTCGTCCCAGTTAACCACATTCCAAAATGCAGTAACGTAATCGGGGCGGCGATTTTGGTAATTCAGGTAATAGGCGTGTTCCCAAACATCAAGTCCTAAAATAGGTGTACCCGGGCATTCAGAAATATCCATTAATGGATTATCCTGATTAGGAGAAGAACAAACACAAAGCGATTTATCTTTTTTAACACAAAGCCATGCCCATCCGCTTCCAAAACGTGTTGTGGCTGCAGTTGCAATTTGTTTTTTCAACTCATCTAAATTACCAAAGTGTTTGTTGATTGCTTCAGCTAATTCTCCGGATGGATTTCCTCCACCGTTTGCTTTCATTATTCTCCAGAAAAGTGAGTGGTTGTAATGTCCGCCACCATTGTTACGAACCGGTGCCGGATATTTAGAAATATTAGCGCAAATTTCTTCTATGCTTAATTTTTCGCCAGGGGTTCCGGCGATAGCCGCATTTAAATTTGTTACGTAAGCCTGGTGATGCTTGCCATGATGTATTTCCATTGTGCGTGCATCTATGTGCGGTTCAAGTGCATTGTGCGCGTAGGGAAGTGCAGGTAATTCAAAAGCCATGATTTTTTTTTTTAAGTTAGACAATTCGTTTTGAGAGTATGAAGGTACAAATATTTGCCACAAAAACACTAAGGCAGAAAGTTTCACAAAAAAAATTGTGTTTTTTATACGCCTAAGTGAATCGGTTATTTGGAGGTTATTTGGTAACCTTTAATTTTTGACCAACCTGCAATGAGGCGCCTTTTTTCATGCCGTTTAACTCCAATAAATCGGGAACAGAAATACTGAAATCCTGAGCTATTTTAAAAAACGTATCGCCCTTTCTAACATAGTAATTAGCAGGTCTTAATACCCGGTGATTTTCTGCCAGTTGCTTGTTTTCGGTAGTTTGAGTTTTGCTATCCGCTGTTGGGTTTTCTACAGTTTTTGTTTCTGTTGAAGTAACCGGTGGTACAATTTTTTCAGCCTTATAAATAACTAAACGCCGGCCGGGTCTCAACCCTTTTTTACCAATAAGATTCCATGTTCTAATATCAGTTGCTGTAACACCGTATTTACGTGCAATCGAACTAAGGTGTTCACCCTTTTTTATTAAATGTGAAATCTGAACTTCTTTTGTTGGTGTTTGCGCAAGAAGTCTTTGCTCTTCTGTTTGCTTACGTAACATAGCATAAATTTCTTCCTCGTTATTTACAAATTTACCAATGGTTGTTTTTGGTAAGGTTAAAACATTTCCGCCCGAAGGAATAATTTGTTTTTTATATATTGGATTAAAATATTGTATTTCTTCAATACTTATATCCAACACATTTGCCAATTGACCAAACGTTAGAGGTTCCTTTATGATAACTGTATCTAACTCAAAATAATTTTTTTGAGGAATAGCAGGATAAACATTATGCTCGGCGTAATAGGTCATCGCATAATTTGCACCAATAAAAGCAGGCACATATCCTTGTGTTTCTAAAGGCAAATAAGGACGAATTTCCCAATATGTTTTTTTACCTCCACTGCGGCGTATTGCTCTATTAATAGTACCCGGACCTGCATTATAAGCCGCAAGCACCATTTGCCAGTCGTGAAACATACTATATAAAAACTGCAAATACTCTGCGGCTGCAATAGTAGCTTTGTATGGATCGGCACGCTCATCAATATATGAGTTGATGTTAAGATTATACATTTTTGCAGTAGGATACATAAACTGCCATAATCCAACAGCACCAGCACGCGAACGAGCAGTAGGATTAAGAGCAGACTCGATAACAGCTAAATGTTTTAACTCAAGTGGAATATTGTACTTGTCGAGAATTTCTTCAAACATTGGATAATAAAGTTGCGATAAGCCCAGAAGTTTTGACAATTGACTGCGGCGCCTTAAAGTATATAACTCAATATACGCTTTTACAGTGCCATTATATTGTAAATCAAAAGGAGAAACAGCATCAATTTTTGCAAGGCGGCTTTCGTAAACAAATTCGTCGCAGGTAGGAATAGAATCAGTTGCGTAATGAAATTTATTTTTTTGAGGAGATGGCTTGGCATAAAGTTTATCCAGAATTTTATTGGTAGCCAAACTATCTAACATAGCCGCGATAGGATCATCAACTGCAGTAATTTGCTGAGGAAAAGCTGTTGCTGTAAACAACAAAAAAGCAAGTATATATGTCAGTCGCTTTACCATTATACTATGTGTAACGAAGATTTTTTAAAAAAGTTTCATCTTTATACAATTTGTTTTCTAGCGGAAAGATGGTATGCCCATACTGTTTTTTATCTCTTCTAATCAAAGTAATATGGGCATTTCATCTGTCCTACAATAATAAAAATATAATTGCAAATACCTACAAAATGCTCAGGTGTTTTTACACTAAAGAGTGTTAAAAAGGACGAAAATGGCTATTTACCCGTTAAATCAGGGTGTTTTACAAGAAAATCCTTCACTATAAGCTCCGGTTTCTTAATGGATTTCATAAGCCATTCCAAATGGATATTTTGCTTTTCTTCGGCTGAAAGATAGGGGTCTTTAATTTCCTTTCTAATTTTATTACTGAATTCGTGCATACACAGGGCAGCGCTTACGCTGATATTAAAACTTTCGGTGAACCCATGCATGGGTATTTTTACAAACTCATCGGCCATATCTAAAACAGGCTGCGTTATTCCGTCTAATTCTGTACCAAATACCAGTGCAAATTTTTGTTTTACATCAAAATCGTAAATTGTTTTATCATTTTTATGCGGACTGGTTGCCACAATTTTAAAACCCTTCTTTTTTAAATCAGAAAGTGTTTCGCCTGTATCTTTATGTCTGTTTACAGTTAGCCATTGCGACGAACCTAAAGCAACTTCGTCAGATACTTTATATTTATTTCTGTTTTCTATAAAATGAACATTTTGAATACCGAAACAATCTGCGCTTCGCAACACGGCGCTTGCATTATGTGCCTGGTAGACATCTTCCAAAACCAGGTGCATGTGATTTAAACGGTTATTCAATATCTCATCAAAACGGCTTTTACGCTCATCGGTTACAAATGAACTTAAATACTCAATAAGTGCTTGTTTTTGTGTTGGGTTTAAATTTTCTAACACGAAATAAAATTTAACCTAAGTTGAGATAAGGCATCAAACCATGCAAGCCACCCTCTCTGCCAAAACCACTTTCTTTATAGCCTCCAAACGGAGAAGTAGGGTCAAATTTGTTGTACGTATTTGCCCACACCACACCGGCACGTAATTTTTGTGTGAGATTAAATATTTTAGAACCCTTATCTGTCCACACCCCCGCACTTAAACCATAAGGAATATTATTTGCTTTCTCAATTACTTCTTCGATAGTACGGAAAGTTTGTACAGCCAACACCGGACCAAAAATTTCTTCCTGTACTATGCGGTGCGACTGAGATGCGTGTAAAAATAAAGTAGGCTTACAGAAAAACCCTTTTTTAGGGACTGAGCAAGATGTTTGGAATATTTCTGCGCCTTCCTCAGAACCCAATTTTATGTAGTGATTAATTTTTTGCAATTGTTCATTGGAATTAATGGCACCTATGTCGGTATTTTTATCTAATGGGTCGCCAACAATTAACGTTTCCATTCTGTCTTTCAGCTTACGGATTAATTCATCGGCAATTCCTTCCTGCACAAATAAACGTGAGCCCGCACAACAAACATGACCTTGATTATAAAATATTCCATTTACAATTCCTTCTACAGCTTGATCGATAGAAGCATCTTCAAAAACTATATTCGCAGCTTTACCACCTAACTCAAGCGTAACTTTTTTATTAGTCCCGGCAATTGATTTCTGAATAAGCTTTCCAACATCCGTACTTCCTGTAAATGCTACTTTGTTTACAAGCGGGTGATTTACCATTGCAGCTCCGGTTTTACCGTGACCAGTAATAATATTTACAACACCATCGGGCAATCCGCTTTCCTGAATTATCTCTGCAAGTTTTAATGCAGTTAAAGAAGTAGTCTCCGCGGGTTTTAACACAACGGTATTTCCGGTTGCTAATGCAGGGGCAATTTTCCATGCAGCCATAAGCAAAGGGAAATTCCATGGAATTATTTGTGCCGCAACACCAATTGATTGTGGTTTTTTTCCGGGGAAAGCATATTCTAATTTATCTGCCCAGCCGGCGTAATAAAAAAAGTGGTTAGCTGCTAAAGGCACATCAATATCTCTGCTTTCGCGAATGGCTTTACCCCCATTCATTGTCTCAATGACAGCAAGCTCACGAGAACGCTCTTGTATCATGCGTGCAATACGAAAAATATATTTTGCGCGCTCTTTTGCAGGCATTTTTTTCCACGTTTTATCGTAAGCACTTTTCGCTGCTTTTACAGCGGTATCAACATCTTTTTCATCTGCTTCTGCAATCTCAGCTAATTTCTCTTCGGTGGAAGGAGAAATAGTATCAAAGTATTTTCCTTTTGCAGGTTTTACAAATTTTCCGCCAATAAATAAATCGTATTTTTTATTCAGCGCAATATGCTTCTTGTCTTCAGGCGCCGGAGCGTAAGTCCAGTTACCCATAAGGTCTAATTTATTTTCTTTTGTTTTTGACATCTCCTTTATTTTTTTGCCACAGATTTCACAGATTAATTTATAAAATAACTCTTCTAAATAGTAATTTACCTTCACCGAAATTTACAATTAGCCCAAGCTTAGATCCGGAAACAGCAAGATAATTAATTACCTGTTTGTAATGTTCTTCAATAACTCCAGATTGAGCTTTAACCTCAAATATTATATTATCATAAACTACAAAATCTGCATAATAACAATGAGGAAGTGTAGTGTCTTTATATTTAATTTCAAATTTCCTTTCCCGCTCAAAAGGAATATTTCTTTTTTTGAATTCATATTGCAAAGCATCTTTATAAACTATTTCCAGAAATCCCCTTCCTAAAGTGTTATAGACTTCAAAACAACAAGAAATAATATTATATACTTCTTCTTTATAAATAATATCCTTATTGGTATATGAGGCCTCCGTCTCGCAAACTAATTCAAATGCTTCGATGTCAAATTCGTAATTCATACTTTTTTTGCCACTAATTTCACAAATTTTCACGAATTAATACAAAACAATTAGTGCCTATTCGTGTAATTCGTGGCTTTAATAAGCCATTGCTAGTCAATAGAAATATAATCTTTAGAATAATAAACTCCCTTCGCTTCTTTCTCCAATTGTAAAATAATATCGTTTGCTAAACTACTTGCTCCAAACCTAAACCATTCGTTACTCATCCATTTTGAACCTAATGTTTCGCTAACCATGACTAAATATTGTAAAGAGCCTTTTGCAGTCGATATTCCACCCGCAGGTTTCATGCCCATCATTATTCCGGTTTTGTAATAATAATCTTTTATGGCTTGTAACATAACTAGTGTGACAGGCATTGTTGCGGCAGGTTGAATTTTTCCTGTTGATGTTTTAATAAAATCTGCTCCTGCATACATTGCAATATCACTTGCACGGCGGACATTATCCAAAGTAGAAAGTTCTCCTGTTTCCAATATTACTTTCAATCTTGCTTTTCCGCAAGCTTCTTTAATTGCTGCAATCTCATCAAATACAAAATTATAATTACCTGCTAAAAATTCTCCACGAGAAATTACCATATCTATTTCATCGGCTCCTTCGCTGACTGCAAATTTTGTGTCGGCAAGTTTTACTTCTAAAGTTGAATTCCCGCTCGGGAACGCTGTTGCAACGGAAGCGACTTTTACATTACTTCCTTTCAATGCTTCTTTTGCAGATTTTACGTGCGTAGGATAAACACAAACTGCCGCTACAGTAGGCAAACCCGGCAAAGTATCGCAGGGATGCATTGCTTTATAGCACATTTGTTTAACCTTGCCAACGGTGTCTTTGCCTTCGAGCGTTGTAAGGTCTATCATATTCAAAGCCAGTTTTAGACCCTGAATTTTAGATTCCTTTTTAATACTTCTCGTGTTAAAACGCGCTACACGTTCTTCAATGCTCACCTGATCTATGGAAGGTGAATGTCTGAAATCGGGAATAGTTTTTGTCATTACAATTTAAAACTCAAAAGTAAGAATTATTTACCGAATTACTTGTGTAAAATTGCTACTTTTATACATTACTATTTTGCCACTAAGACACGAAAACACTAAGAATCACAAAAATATTTTAGGGTAATTTTGTGTTTTTGTGGCGAAAGAAATTTTAGTAAGTAGGAATTTATGGTTTTCTGTCGCACTTATAAAGAAAAACAAAGAAAAAAGCCCCAACGCAAATTGGAAGGCGATTATACCTTTACTTTTTACGCAAGTAAGGTCGAAATAATTCCGTCGGAATGGGAAGCTGTACTCGAAGACAAGAATTTTTTCCTGAGTCTGCAATATCTCGATATTATTGAAAGACTTCATGGAGGACCTATTGCATCGCGCTATGTTATTGTCTACAAAAAGAAGATACCGGTTTTTGCTGCTTATTTTCAGGTGGTAGATTTTACAGCAGATGTTTTTGGAGATTTGGTTGCTTCGCAGATTAATGAAATGCAATCAAGCCGACTAAAATTGTTTGATAAGTACGTAAACAAATACAAAGACGAGGTAATTATGCGTTTGGTTACCTGCGGGAATAATTTTGTAAGCGGCGAGCATGGTTTTGTTTACAATGAAAAAATAAAAAGAGATGAGGCTTTTTCTATTTTGGGAAAAATAACTGAGGTGATTTCTAAAGAAGAAAAACTGAGCGGCACTATTTCTGCAACTTTAATAAAAGATTTTTATTTAGATAAATTACCCAAGACAAAAGCGCTGGAAGAAAATAAATTTATTGAGTTTACGGTTGAACCCAATATGATTATTGAAATTCCTCCGGCAGTTGAAAATGTGACAGATTATATTGCGACCTTCTCCAAAAAATACCGTAACCGCGCAAAAGGCATTTTAAAAACAGGTGCGCAATTGGTGAAAAAAGATTTTACTGCCGAAGAAGTTAAAAAATACAGTAAGCAACTTTATAAACTATACGATAATGTTTTTGCACATGCCAAATTTAAACTGGTGAAACTTTCTGAGAATTATTTTTACGAAATTAAAAAAGCTTTTCCCGAAAGATTTTTCGTCTGCGGTTATTTTTCGAATGACCCCGAAGGGGCACGTGTTCTTGTAGGTTTTGACAGCGGTTTTTTCATAAGTGAAACCACACTGGAAGCACATTACATTGGTATTGACTATGAAATAAACAAAGAACACGAACTCTATCAAAATATTTTATACCGTTTTATAGAAATTGCAATAACAAACAAAAGAAAGTATTTAGATTTAGGAAGAACCGCCTCTGAAATTAAGAGTACAGTCGGAGCCAAAGCACATGACTTAGTCTGTTACATAAAACCATCAAACGCTGTAAGCAGTCTGATTTTAAAACCCTTCATTAACTTTTTACAACCAACAGAGTGGGTGCCGAGGAATCCGTTTAAGGAAGAGTAATCCGCTTTGTTGCCACGGATGGCGCAGATTATTTTTGAGATACTGCTTCGCAGTGTTTTTGCCACAGATTGCACAAATTAGCACAGATTTTTTCGCAAATTGATATTTATGTATTAAAAAAAAATCTGTGTGTATTAATCTGTGTAAATTTGTATAATCTGTGGCATATTTTCCTACCTTTATGTACAAGTTCATCCACATGAAAACTCTAAAAATTATTAAATGAAAAAACTTTTAATCTTTTGTTTTGTTACACTTACAAAACTAGCATATAGTCAGGATACTTTCTCTATTGTAGCAGTCGATTCAATAACAGGGGAAGTAGGAAGTGCAGGAGCTTCTTGTATTGATGCCACACAAATTGCCGGAGGCTGTTCTATCTTAAGTGATGTACACCCCGGTGTAGGTGTTGTGCATACACAGGCCTCGTACCATCCTACTAATCAAAATTACGCCCGTAGCTTAATGAACCTTGGTTTATTACCCGCTCAAATAATCGACTCAGTAAAAAAATACGATATTGCCAATGACTCAACAGTAAGACAATACGGAATTGCCGGTTTATATGGAGGCTCACCCAGGGTGAAAGCTTTTACCGGCGCTAATTGTTTCAATTATAAAAATCATATTGAAGGCCCTTATTATAGCATACAAGGAAATATTTTATTAGGGCAATTGGTATTAGATTCCATGGAGGCTCGTTTTCTAAGAGAACCGGGCGACCTGGCCTGTAAACTTATGGCAGCAATGCAAGGAGCTAAAATGATAGGAGCAGATACGCGCTGTACTTTAAGCGGAAACTCCTCTCTTTCTTCTTTCTTACGGGTTGCCAAACCAACTGACCTTATCAGTAATTTGTATATTAATATTGTAGTGGCACAGGGGCCAACGGGTTTTGAACCCATAGATTCTCTTCAGCAACGATTTAATTTAATACACAATTGCATTTTGGTAGGAGTAAGTGAAAATAAAAAAGAAAATATAATAGTGGAAGTTTACCCCAACCCATTCACTTCTTCTGCCATAATAAAATTAAAATCTACATCCCTTATTAAATATGTTTTGGAATTACATAACCAATCCGGACAAATAGTAAATAAAATGCAAATAGCTAATGCTGCGAATGAAGCTGTTATACATAAGGGAAATTTATCGCCTGGTTTGTATTATTATAAAATTATTACTGAAAATAAAGCAGTAATTACCGGTAAATTACTTGTTCAATAAATTAAACAGGTATTACTTTTTATTTAAGATTTGGTCTTTGGCTTTCTTGGGTAAACCCTCAATTACAACCTTATAAGAATCATCTATAAACTCTTTTAACAGTTTTTTGCTAGTACCCTTTTCACATGTAACGGTATTCCAATGTTTTTTGTTCATGTGGAAGCCGGGTATTACAAAAGAATATTGCTCGCGCAGCTCAATGGCTTTTTCGGGATTGCACTTTACATTAAATTGTACAGGGCTTCCATTAATATCCGCCAACAAAAACATCTTCCCTCCTACTTTAAATACCAAAGTTTCTTCATCAAAAGGAAAAGTTTCCTCTACATGTGATTTGCTTATGCAGTATTCGCGTAATTCTTCGATGTTCATACTACAAATATATTCCAAAAAATACAAATACAATGGAACGCTGATAACGCAGATTGTTATGATTTAAAAGGATTTTTTCGTTTTTGTGTGATGTGCTGTAAATTAATTTCTTGACCGCGCTCTTGATTTAATCCGGACAACACTTCAATGCATTTGTACTCAATTTTATCCGCGCTTATCATACAAATCAGCGTCATCAGCGTTCCCTGTATTAGCGGATGCCCATAGTTAGCGTATTGTTAAGAAAATCATTCGCCAAAGGCGAACCAAATCAATCTTCGCAGTAATTTTACAACAATGACCCAACACGAGCGCAACAGCAACTTATTAAAAAAATATATTCCGGAGCAAACCGCACCGCTTATTGCTCAATGGGTAGTGCAGCACGATTTTAAATTAAAAATAAAACGCGAGCGCAGCACCAAACTCGGTGATTATCGCTCTCCTCAAAAAGGTTCTAATCATGTTATCACTGTAAATCACAATCTAAACAAATATGCTTTTTTTATTACGCTGGTGCACGAAATAGCGCATCTCATTACTTTCAATAAACATCAAAACCACGTTTCACCTCACGGACAAGAATGGAAACAGGAATACAAAAACCTGATGCGTAATTTTATGAGTGCCGAAATTTTTCCTACAGATATTTTACTCGCCCTGCAAAAACATTTTGTAAACCCCGCGGCAAGCTCCTGTAGCGATTCTGATTTACTGCGCGTTTTAAAACGTTATGATGAAGCTCACTCCAACGCACATTTAACATTTGTAGAAAAACTCCCGAACAAAGCAGTCTTTAAATACAATGGCGGCAAACTTTTCGAAAAAGGGGCCCGCATACGAACAAGATACCGTTGCAAAGAAATTAGTAACGGACATATTTACTTGTTTCACGCCTTAACAGAGGTAGAATTAGTGGAGCAGAATGTGGCTGTAAAAGTATAGAAGATTTGCTAGAAGCAAGAGTCAGGAAGCAAGAGTCAAGATGGTTATACTAACCGATTGGATTGTCCTAATTATTTGTAAATTTGGCGGCTAATAAAATTTTATGAAAAAAATCATTCTTTTATCATTCGCAAGCATTTTAACTTTCACAGCTTGCAACAATTCAAAACCCGAAGCAGATACTTTGCAAAAAGAGGCAGAAGCTTTTTTAAGTGATTACAATTCGCAGTACAAAAAATATTTAACCGCCTCTAATGAAGGTCAGTGGACATTGAACACGCACATTGTAGTGGGAGATACTGCAACTTCTAATGCTGCAGCTAAAGCAGATGAAGCATTCGCAAAATTTACCGGAAGCAAAGAAATTATAGAAATTGCCAAAAAATTCCTTGAGAAAAAAGATGTACTTACTCCTTTACAAGTAAGGCAGCTAAATGCAATTTTATTTGCTGCAGGTGCAAACCCTGAAGTAGCCGGAGATTTGGTAAAACAAAAAATAGCCGCACAAAACAAACAAACCGAATTACTTTATGGATTTAAATTCACACTTAACGGAAAAGAACTTACACCAAACGATATTGATGGTGGACTAGAAAAATCTACCAACGAAAAAGAACGTCTGGAAATTTGGCAAGCAAGTAAAGAAGTAGGAAAAGTTTTAAAAGGCGGAGTTACTAATTTGCGCGACCTCCGTAACAAATGTGTACAAGCACTCGGATACAAAGATTATTTTTCGTATCAGGCATCAGAATATAATATGACTACCGATGAGTTAATGGCTGCCACACGTGGAATGATAAAAGATATCTGGCCACTATATCGCGAGCTGCACACATGGGCCCGATACGAACTTGCAAAAAAATATAAAAAACCTGTTCCTGATTATATTCCCGCAC
>CAZZEI010000076.1:0-14690 GCA_964653165.1 uncultured Flavobacteriaceae bacterium
TAAATAAAATTAAATAAATTTGGAAATTAACACAGAATCTATGTGGTTAAAAAAAGACAAATCAAATCTTAATTGTTATAAATCCTTATATTCGTAATGTATTTATGACTCAAGAAATAAGCATAAGCGGAACAACCAAAGAAGAAAAGTATATTTCTCTTTTACCTCAGTTAAAAGCTTTGATAGAAGATGAATCAGACGAAACTGCAAATCTTGCAAATCTTGCAGCAGTACTTAAATACAGCTTTAATTTTTTCTGGGTTGGATTTTATCTTGTTAAAAAGGATGAATTAGTTTTAGGTCCGTTTCAGGGTCCGGTTGCTTGTACGAGAATTGCTTTAGGAAAAGGTGTATGTGGAACATCCTGGCAAAACGCACATACAATTATTGTTGATGATGTAGATACCTTTCCTGGACACATTGCCTGCAGCTCTGCTTCAAAATCAGAAATTGTTATTCCTATATTTAATAAAGAAAAAAAGGTAATTGGTGTACTTGATGTGGATGAAGATAAATATGCCATGTTTGATGCTACCGATAAGTTGTATCTTGAACAAGTTGCCACTTTAGTAACGAGCCTGCTCGGAAAATGATTTTAAGCAAAAAATCTTTAACTATACTTATTTTAACTTGTCTTTCGTGTATTGCATTCCGTTGCGCACAGGTTGTTCCTCTAACGGGTGGAGATAAAGATACCAAGGCTCCCGAACTGATTTCTGTTATACCGGCAAATAAATCAACGCATGTTCCCACTAAAAACACAAAAATTGTTTTCAAATTCAGTGAAATGGTTGCTGCACCAACGGTTTCTCAGAAATTAATGATTAATCCGCTTATCGATGAATTGCCTGATGTACTTGTAAACGGAAAAACTGTAACGGTAGAATTTATCAAGGAGCTGTTGCCTAATACAACCTATTTACTTCAATTCGGAAATTCGATAGTTGATATTCATGAAAACAATGCCTTTTCAAATCTCACCTATATATTTAGTACAGGTCCAACAATTGATACAGCTTCAATAAGTGGAGAAGTAACTTATGCACTTACACAAAAGCCAATTGCTGATATAAGTTTGATGTTATATAAAGATTTAAGTGATTCGGCTCCTTTGCGTTCAAAACCCGATTATTTTACTAAAACAGACGAAAATGGAAAATATTATCTTTCTGCGATTAAGCCGGGAAAATATCAGGCAATTGCTCTTTCAGATAAAAGTAAAAACACGCAATATGATGCAGGGGAGGCAATAGGATTTTTGAATGCACCGGTTTCTGTAAAAAATGATACGCTGAACTTCCTGCTTAGCGTTTCTAAATCTGAAAACATTTTTATCAAGAAGAAAAATCAGGTTTTTTGGGGATATAATCGCTATATATTAAATGATACTTTTCCTGAAGCATATATTATTACTGCTAAAAGTGTTGATGGAGATAATATTTCGTTTGAAACCAGAAACGATACGTTAGAGGTGTATTATAAAGGTATGCATAGTGTAAACCTCGAACTTAGACTTAAAAACAATAAAAAGGATTTTGATACTGTAAACATATTTATTCCCGAAAAAACCAGAGTTGATAGCAGTTTAGAAAAAGGAATGAAGAAAATATCTTTCCTGACCGAAAAGACATTGTATGCCGTAAAGCACGATGATGTAATACTAAATTTCTCATTACCTGTTAAAAGAGTTGATTCTGAAAAATGTTTCCTTATAAGAGACAGTATTAAAGTAAAACCGGTTTTTACTTCAGAGAACACAAATGAAGAGAATACACTTGTAACTACGTATATGCCTCAATACAAAAAACGACTCACAAATAATCTCCTTCCGCAAAAAACATATACTTTACTATGCTTACCACAGAGTATAGAGACCTTTTGGGGAACATTTAATAAGGATACAATTAAAGTGAGTTTTAAAACATTTTCTGCTGACGAATTAGGTAATTTGCAGGTAAAACTTTTGCCGGAAGACAGTATACGAGGGTATGTATTGCAATTGCTGAATGCAAAATCGAGTGTTGTAAATGAGTTTGCAGCAGTGAATAAGAAAGAATATAAGTTGAATTTTTATAATTTGCCTGCCGGCGATTATTTGCTGCGTTTGGTGAAAGATGATGATGGGAACAAAAAATTTACTCCTGCCGGCTTTTTAAAGCATACACAAGCCGAGCTTGTTTGGTACTACAATAAGCCCTTAAAAATTCTTGCGGGATGGGATATTGAAGCCGAATGGAATACGAAAGGTGCAAAATAATAATAATTTTATTTTTTTATAAAACAAAATCCCATTGGAGAAATCGATATTTTAAAAAAATAATTTTCAAAATGGTTTATTTTATTTTTTGTTTTGAAAAAATTATTCGGACAATTTTTTTGAAAAACATTTTCAGCTCTTTTTAGGTAATTAACAATATCAACATTTTTATGTTGAAAAATAAAATCACATTTATTTCTATCTTCTTAAATAAATTGCTTACTTCGTACTACAAACTCAAAAAACAAAAACCATGGCAAAAAAAGCAAAAAAAGCCGCTAAGAAAAAAGGCGCTAAAAAAGGCGCTAAGAAAGCAGCTAAGAAAAAGACTTCTAAAAGAAAGAAGTAAAAAAAAAAACCCCGCTCAGCGGGGTTTTTTTTTGACCTATTTTTTCCTTTCTTCGTCATAAAAGGTTTTGTTTACTAACAACAATTAATATATTTGCAGATACAAATCAAGCAGCAATGAAACACATTATAAAAATAATCGTAGTACTTGCCCTTGTAGCAGGAACTATTTCGTGTAACGGAAAAAAAGGAGAAGAGCAGGAACAATTAATTGCGCCTAAAGGAATGCGCTATTTAGATATTGGAAGAACAGGAATGAATCTGTTTGTGCTTACATTGGATTCAACGGCTGGGGTGTTAGATACCATTGCCCAGTCAAGCGGAGAATACTTAATTAAAGTTGGAAATGGTTTCCAGATCTCTGTTTTAGAAAATAATGGAGACATTGCTCAACGCAAAGCTGATATTACAAACGACGATGTAAATAAACTTAAGAAATATTTAATTGACGATGCAACAACACTTTTATGGGAATCAGGTATTGCAGATCAATCTGAGTTTCATTTTTACCATGTTGGTAAAGTAGGTGATCGTACCTACGTATTTGAAGATGTTAAAGGAGAACCATTTTCTCAGCTATCTATAGAGAAAATGCTGGATGCTTGTAAACAGGCAAAAGAAAAGAAAACGGGTGGTGATAAGAAATAAATGACATTTGGTATAAAATGAAAATCCCGGCTAATAACCGGGATTTTTTATTTAGTGCTGTTCTGCAATCTTCTTCAGTATATTTTTATCGGCTTCAGTAAAAGGAATCTCTCTTCTTTCCATAACACGTTGTGCCACTTCAAATGCTTTAATTAATTCATACTTTTCAAGCTTATCGCTTCCTCCCCATGAAAAAGAAGGAATATGAGCCGGAGGGAAGCTTCCGCCAAAAATATTTGCATTTACACCAACAATGGTCCCGGTGTTAAGCATGGTATTAATTCCGGTTTTGCTGTGATCGCCCATAATCAGTCCGCAAAATTGCAGACCGGTTTCAATCATTTTCTTTTGTGTGTAATTATAAGTTTTTACCTCTCCATAATTATTTTTAAGATTAGAGGTATTTGTATCGGCACCTAAATTGCACCATTCGCCTACAACAGAGTTTCCTAGAAAACCATCGTGCGCTTTATTACTATAACCAAAAATCACGGAGTTGTTTATTTCACCGCCTATTTTGCACTGCGGACCAATAGTTGTTGGGCCGTAAATTTTAGCACCCATCTTTAGTTCGCTATGTTCTCCTAAAGCAAATCCTCCTCGTATTAAGCAGCCTTCCATCACCACAGCATCTTTACCTATATATATGGGTCCGTTTATGGTATTTAATATTGTGCATTCAACATTTGAACCGCTTTCCAGAAAAATTTTGCCCTTGCCAATTACTTTGTTGCTTTTTGAA
The DNA here is from genome assembly GCA_964653165.1 of uncultured Flavobacteriaceae bacterium. Classification (GTDB taxonomy): domain Bacteria; phylum Bacteroidota; class Bacteroidia; order B-17B0; family Aurantibacillaceae; genus PALSA-968. The sequence continues at coordinate 3,996 of CAZZEI010000076.1, forward strand.
AGAGGTTTTGATTTTCTACCTTTAGTAAGCAAAGCAAAATCAGTCTCAAGCTCTTTTCCGTTATTTTTGAAAATATCCCACGGATGATGAAGAATGACAGCCTGTGTTTTAGACTGAATCTTTTCTGTGTCTTTTCCGTGATAAGCTACTAATGTGTGCCCTTTATAAAGCGATTGAGAGAGTTTCAGTTTTTTAACTTCATTGATAAGTGTTTCGTCCGGACAAACCCTTCCGTTAATATAAATGGATGAATTTTTTTGATTTACAAGAAGCGGAAATTTCGCTGCTAAATAATCTTGGGTTTTATAAGAAATTTCTGCTTTAAGTCTTTTTTGCCATTTTTCACGGATGGTTAAAATACCAATACGTATTTCGCAAGCCGGACGGGTAAATGTTAAGGGCAATAAATCGCTCCAACCCGTATCATCAAAAAGTACATAGTTTATCATGTGGCTTGACCTTCTTTAATAAGCTCTTTAATATCAAGAATAATTTTTTTAGCAAGATTATCGGCGGTTGTCATGCTTTTGCTCTCAGCATATATTCTGATAATAGGCTCTGTGTTCGATTTGCGTAAATGCACCCATTCTTTGTCAAACTCAATCCGCACACCGTCAATCGTATTAACAGGTTGCTTTTTATACTTGTTTTTTATTTTTTCTAAAATAGCGTCTACATTAATTTCGGGAGTAAGTTGAATTTTATTTTTAGAAAAATGATAGCTAGGGTAAGTGCCTCGCAAAACAGAAGTCGATTTACCAAATTTTGCCAGATGGCTCAAAAAAAGGGCTATTCCAACCAAAGCATCGCGGCCATAATGCAATTCAGGTAAAATAATTCCTCCGTTGCCCTCTCCTCCAACTATTGCGTTGGTTTCTTTCATCATGGTTACCACATTTACTTCACCAACTGCCGAAGCTGAGTATTTACCTCCTGCTTTTTCGGTAACATCGCGTAAAGCTCGTGTTGAGGAAAGATTAGAGACTGTATTTCCTTTTTTGTGATACTGCAACACATAATCTGCTACGGCAACTAAAGTATATTCCTCACCAAACATTTCTCCGTCTTCACACACAAGAGCAAGCCGATCAACATCAGGGTCTACAGAAATACCCAGGTGCGCTTTGTTTTTTACTACAGCTTTAGAAAGATCGCGTAAATTTTCAGGAAGTGGCTCCGGGTTGTGCGCGAATTGTCCGTCGGGCTCGCAATGAATTTTAACTATCTCTTCAACCCCCAAAGCTTCTAACAACATAGGCACCGCAAAACCTCCGCAGGAGTTTACCGCATCAACAACAACTTTAAATTTTTTGGCCTTAATTGCTTTTTTATCTACGTAGGGTAGTTTTAAAATTTTTTCGATATGAAGTTTTAATAAATCATCTCTTTTAGAAATTTTTCCGAGAAGGTTCACTTCTGCATAATCAAAAGAAGCACTTTCGGCAATAGCAAGAATTTTAATGCCGTCATTCTCACTGATAAATTCACCTTTATGGTTAAGTAATTTAAGGGCGTTCCATTGTTTAGGATTATGGCTAGCCGTAATAATTATTCCCCCTTTGGCTTTTAATTCTGTAACGGCAACCTCAACTGTTGGAGTTGTAGAAAGTCCCACATCTATACAATCTATTCCTAAAGCAGATAGGGTAGAAATAGTAAGATTATTTACCATCTCTCCTGATAAGCGCGCATCCCGACCAATAATAACCGAGATTTTTCCTTTGTGTTGTTGTTTAAGCCATGTTCCGTAAGCCGAAACAAACTTTACAACATCGGGTGGGGTAAGACCTTCGCCGGCAATACCACCAATGGTGCCTCTTATTCCTGAAATTGATTTAATTAAAGTCACGGTACAAATTATTTTTTATTCGGTAGGACAAATTTAACCTTCCTGAAGAATTATCTTGTAATTTTTCTCAACATATATAACGCCTTAATGTTTAAAAAAATTGTATGCCAAAAACGAAAAAAGGATATTTTTGTATGTAATTTAAAGTAGTAAATCAACTAATCGTTCTTTTAAACCGTTTAGGTGATTTTGGAGTAGTATCAGTGAAAAGGGCGGGTATAATTTTATTATGGATAAAGACAAATCTCCGGAAGGAAATAGCGATATAAAAGAGTTGGTTAAGCGATTCGAGCAAATGCTTCAGGTAAATGAAGTGTATTATTTTGAATCGGATGAGTTGGAGGAAATAATTGATTATTACTTTAATTCCGGCAATCCAACAAATCTTAAAAAAGTCATTGATTTTGCCTTAGACAGATATCCTTTCTCTGCCGATTTTAAAATTGCGCGAGCACAGTTTCTGGCTTATAATCAAAAAACACAGGAAGCGCTTAAGCTTTTAAATGATGTTGAATTAGTTGAACCTTCTAATCCTGATATTTATACAACGCGCGGGTATATTTATAGTCAGATGGGATTAAGCGAGCAAGCAGTAGAAAATTACAAAACAGCACTTAACTATACCGATCAACCCGATGAGGTAATGATTGCCTTAGGCACCGAGTTTTTGAGTCAGGAAAAATATTTAGATGCTATTTATTATTTAAAGAAAGCTGTACTTCATAACCCCGATAACGATTATGCTTTAAGCGAATTATTTATTGGTTTTGATGCGGCTTCTCAATTAAAAGAGGGAGTAGAATTTTTTCAAACCTTAATTGATGCAAATCCGTATAACCATTTTGCCTGGTTTAATTTTGGCCTGTGTTGCAGCAAAATCGGTGAGCATGATAAAGCGTTGGAGGCCTACGAGTATGCAATTGCCATTAATGAAAAATTTGCTTCGGCCTACTTTAATAAAGCCAACGCATTGGCAAGTCTTAACCGTTTTAACGAAGCAATTGACGTTTATAAAGAAACATTTGATCATGAAGATCCGGATTCTACCGCATACTATTATATAGGGGAGTGTTATGAGCAAATGCAGGAATATGACAGTGCTTTACTCTATTATAATAAGTGTATTAAAAAGCAACCCGAGTTTGCTGATGCCTGGCTGGCTATTGGGATTGTGCTTGATTACCAAAACCGCTTAACGGAGGGAATACATTATTTAAAGAAAGCTATTGAATTAAATAAAAAGGATCCGGAATATTGGTATGTATTTGGAGATGTACAACGCAAACTTGGTTTTTTTGAAGAAGCAGCCGATGCCTACGCGCACGTAATAGAATTGCAGTATCCGGAGTGGGATATTTGGTTGGATTACGCCGATTTATTATTTGAAGCAGATTATGCACCACAAGGGTTAGAAATGTTGCAGGAAGCACTAAAACAATTTCCAGAAGTGGCAGAATTACATTACAGAATAAGCGCTATGTTATTGGGCGTTGGAAAAAAGCAAGAAGCTTTGGCTTATTTACAAAGTGCGCTCACTTTAGATTACGATAAGCATAATGAGTTGTTTGAATACGCACCTGCACTCAAAGAAAACGAAACAGTATTGCGTGTAATAGATACTTTTAAAAAACCGTAGTATGGGATATAATGTAGAATTATCAAATATTCCTAAACGTACCGAAAAACCGCGTAATTCCGGTTTAACAATGGTAATGGATAAAGGACTTTCATTACGGGGAACGGAAGATTTTTTAGAGACAAGCGGAGAATTTGTAGATATTGTAAAATTTGGATTTGGCACTTCGGTTATTTCTAAAAATTTGAAAGAGAAAATTGCACTTTACAAGCAAGCGGGAATAAAAACATATTTGGGAGGAACTTTATTGGAGGCATTTATCATTCGCGATAAATTTGATGATTACCTTAAGTTTGCTCAATCACTAAAATTAGAGATGGCAGAGGTTTCTGATGGCTCTATAGTTTTAGCGCACGGCAAAAAATGCGAGTACATAAATAAACTTTCCCAACATTTTACTGTATTATCTGAAGTTGGTTCTAAAGAAGAGGGGATAATAATTCATCCTGCAAAATGGATAAAAATGATGGCAGCTGAATTGGAAGCAGGTTCATTTAAAGTGATTGCAGAGGCGCGGGAGAGCGGAACTGTGGGTATTTTTCATCGTAACGGAAGTGCGCACGTTTTGCTTATAAATAAAATAACTGCAAAAATTCCTAGCGAATCCATTTTATGGGAAACGCCGCAAAAACCCCAGCAGGTTTATTTTATAAAGTTGATGGGTGCTAATGTAAACTTAGGTAATATTGCTCCTGAGGATGTTATTCCTCTTGAAACGTTACGCTTGGGCCTCCGTGGAGATACTTTTTTTACTTTTTTACCTGATGCCGTAAAGCAAGAGTAAATAAGCCTATTCCAAACTAATAAACCCTAAACACTTTTCCTCAATCTGTTTAAATGCTTCTCAATGTAATTTTCGGTTGGCAATAAAGATCTTTGTATTCTCCTCGCATAATAAATGCTATCCATTACTTCTTTATTTTTTTCGTGAAGATGTTCATAGGCTTTATCAACTAAAACTTTTTGTCCTTCAATAACTTTTTTCTGCTTTTGCGTCATTTTAAACCGATTATACAAAAATATCGAGAATACGATAACTAACAACAAACAACTAATAACCGATAACATAATTATTCTTTGTTTCTTTTTTTCTTCTATACTAATAGCATCTTGAGCTTCGGCTTTTATTTTTAGTTCAGCTTCTTTTTTCTCCACTTCAAATTGAGTCTTCATATCACCAAGCAGTTTACTGTTTTCGGCATTAAAAATACTATCGGTTAATGTTTTAAATTTTACATGGCTTTCGTAGGCCAATTTATAGTTTCCTGTTTTGCTGTAGGCAGTCGCTAAGTTGTCATATCCAAGTCGCTCATCATCAATATCGCCAATCTCTTTGGTAATTTGAAGACAAGAATCGCTATATAAAATAGCCAATTTATAGTTAGTTAACTTAATGTTCAACTCACCCAAATCAACGTAACAAATAGCTACGCCTAGTTTATCATCAGTTTTCTTTGCCAATTGCAACGACTTTAAGTAATATTCTAAAGCTTTTGCATAGTTTGTATATTCAGAGGGATAATGATAAATAGTGCCGATATTAAGGTAACACATTCCCATTCCTATTTCATCGCCAAGCTCTGTTCGTATTTTTAAAGATTTTAGAAAACATTCAAGTGCTTTTTTATTGTCCAATAAATCCTGATAAACTATTCCGATATTGCTATAACAAAAACCAAGGTTTTCTTTGTAGCCATTTGCCTCACATATTTTTAAAGCCAGTAAATAATATTCTAAAGATTTTGAGTAGTTAGACTGTCCTTGATAAATAGCGCCAATATTTGTATAACAACTTGTCATTAATTTTTTATCTCTTATTTCCTCAAATAACTTAAGGGCTTTTAAATAATATTCCAGCGCTTTAGGATAATTACAAAGTTCCTTGTAAGCTATACCAATATTGACAAAACAAGCTCCTCTTCCAATGGTATCAGCAATTTCTTCTCTTATTTTTAACTCTTGAAAATAAAATTCGAAGGCTTTGGGATAATTACTTTTATATAAATAGGATGTGGCTATTATATAAAGAGCCCTCGCCGCCCATTTTTTGCCTTTTGCTTTAGGAAGAGAATTAGCCAATCGTAATTCACTCTCTGCTAAAATAATAGCTGTATCAGAATTGGTTTTGCGAAAGCTATAAGCAATAGTATTTATAGCTCTAAGACGACTTATATCAGGTAGTGCTTTGTTGTTGTAAACTACCCAAAGCGAGTCGTATTTTTTATTTTGAGCATAGCAGTATTGAGCTGTGAGAATTGTGAATAAAGACAAAATTGTTATGTAAAAAACTCTTTTCATTCCTGCAATATAGTAAATTAAGGAGAAAATTTAGCTAATTGCTTATTTGGGTAATTGTTTATATTTGCACCGTTAATTTTTTGAAAAATGAAATGAGCCTTTGGAAATCTGATGTAGTCTAAGAATGATACTATCAGCAGGATTCCATGTGGTAATTAAAAAATACAGCACATGAAGGAAGTTACTGTACAAGAAATGAAAGCCATGCAAGATAAGCAGGAAGACTTTCAATTAATTGATATACGCGAAGAATACGAATTTGATATTTGCCAGATAGGCGGAGAACTAATTCCAATGGGAGAAATAACCGAAAATCTTGACAAAATAAGCAAAACAAAGAAAGTTATTGTGCATTGTCGCAGTGGTAAGCGTTCTGCTTCGGTTGTGCAAATGTTGGAGCAGCAACATGGTTATACTAACCTATATAATTTAAAGGGAGGTATTTTGGCCTGGGCAAATGAAGTTGATAATTCGCTTGCTAAATATTAGATATGGAAAATTGCGATTGCAATACGCTTAATCTTATTGATATTCTCCTTAAAACAAAATGCTACCTGCAATGTTTTATAGAACAACATGGAACACTTACTTATTTTTTAATTTGTTTGATTGTTTTTTGCGAGACAGGTTTAGTAGCAACCCCTTTTCTTCCGGGTGATTCGCTTTTATTTACTGCAGGAATGTTTGCCGCCATTTATCCAGACGTACTAAATGTTTACCTTTTAATTATCTTGGTAATATGCGCTGCCATTTTGGGAGACAATGTAAATTATCTTGTAGGAAAAAAATTAGGGACGAAAATATTTGAGATGAAATTTCTGAGTAAAATTGTTAAACGGGAATATTTAATCAAAACAGAAAAGTTTTATGAAAAGCACGGTGGTAAAGCAATAATTATGGCACGTTTTGTCCCTATAATACGCACGTTTGCCCCTTTTGCCGCAGGAGTGGGTAGCATGACTTACAAACGTTATATTTCATTTTGTGTAATGGGCGCATTTCTTTGGGTTGGATTATTAACTTTTGCAGGATATTTTTTCGGAACGCATCCATGGATACAAAAAAACTACGAAAAAGTAGTTTTAGGAATTGTTTTCATTTCAGTGCTTCCTGTCATAATCGGACTGCTCAAAAAGAAAAAAGACAAAAAATAGCTGTCTCTCTTCTTGTACTATTTTCTTATACTTAAGCTGTCTCCTTATACTTCTTAAACCTTCTTCCACTTAATACCACAACCAATTGCTTTAGTTGTTTGAGGCATTACGGGTTTTCCGTCAAGTAAGTTAGTAATAGCGTTTTCAACATATTTTTCTTTCACTGCTTTTTCATCCTCCGCATTATCATCTATAGCCCCAACATATTTTACCACCAATTCATTTTTTTCTTTTTGCAAAATATAGACGTGTGGCGTTTTTGTTGCCCCATACATTTTTGCTGTCTCTTGTGTTTCATCTATCAAATAAGGAAAAGAATAATTTTTTTCTTTCGCATGTTTTTGCATGTTCTCAAAGCTGTCGTCGGGAACTATGGTGGGATCGTTCGGACTAATGGCAATTACCGGATACCCCATTTTTTTTAGTTTTCTGTCCAAAACCAGTATGCGGCTTTCGTACATTTTTGCAAAGGGGCAATGATTGCAGGTAAAGATTACAATAAAGCCTTTGGCATCTTTATAGTTTGCCATTGAAATTATTTCATTGTCGATGTTCTTTAATTTAAAGTCGGCAGCTTTATCTCCGGGTTTGTAACCGCCTTCGCTTGTAAATGCAGCCGACATAACTAAAGCAGCTACAGCAATAATGCTTGTTAATCTGTTCATTTCATTTCGTTTTTTAAATTAATAATCGAATCTAACTCTGTTTGTGTAAAATCCCCTTCTCTAAAGAAAACTTTCTTATTGTTTTTATACATCACGGTTGCCGGTATTGCGCCATCCCATGTTTTGTCAATTTTATCAAGCCAAACGTTCGGACTACCGCCATCAAATATAAAAACGTCTTGTACAATTTTTTTTGCGTTCGTAAATTTTTGAACGGTAGCCATTTCTTTTGTCGAATTAAGACTTGGAAAAATAATTTTTACTTTTTGTCCGGCATATTTTTTCGCAGATTCTTGAAAATAGGGTAACTCTTTTACGCAGGGCATGCACCAGGTTGCCCAAAAATTTACTACATATAAGGTATCATTGTTTTTGTGTGTTGCAGATTCCAATTGTTCCAAATTTACAATCCTTACCGGACTGTCAATAAGAGTAAATGATGACAATAATAGGACTAAAAACGACTTTTTTATTGGCTTCATATTGGACGTAAAAGTACGCCTAATTTGCCAAAAAAGCCTGTTAATCAATGAGTTTTAAGGCTTGGCCTATAAGTAATTAGCTCGTTTACAAGATTATTTTGATTTCACTTAATATTGGCATAATTTTGCGCGCTAAAACACGTTAATACGTATAATTTAGTACATATATAGATGAGACAACTTAAGATAACCAAATCGATTACTAATCGAGAAAGCGCATCTCTCGACAAGTATTTGCAGGAAATAGGTCGCGAAGAATTAATTACTGCTGAAGAAGAAGTTCAATTGGCAAAAAAAATTCGCGATGGTGACCAGCGTGCATTAGAAAAACTTACAAAGGCAAATTTGCGTTTTGTTGTATCGGTTGCTAAGCAATATCAAAATCAAGGTTTAAGCCTTCCCGATTTAATTAATGAAGGAAATTTAGGTTTGATTAAAGCCGCTAAACGTTTTGATGAAACACGCGGTTTTAAATTTATTTCGTACGCCGTATGGTGGATTCGCCAAAGTATATTACAAGCTTTAGCAGAACAATCGCGTATTGTGCGATTACCTCTAAATCAGGTAGGGTCATTAAATAAAATTAATAAAGCGTATTCTAAACTTGAACAAGAGTTTGAGCGACCACCGAGCGATTATGAACTTGCTCATGTTCTGGATTTACCTGAAGATAAAATTTCTGATACACTAAAAGTATCGGGTCGCCATGTATCAATGGATGCTCCGTTCCAAGCAGGTGAAGATGGTTCATTGGTTGATGTATTGGTTAACCATGATTCTCCACGTGCCGATGGTCAGTTGATGAACGAATCACTTTCAAAAGAAATTGATCGCGCACTTTCAACTTTAACAGAGCGCGAACGCGATGTGATAAAATTATTTTTCGGTATTGGTATTCCTCATGGATTAACGCTTGAAGAAATCGGAGCAAAATTTGACCTTACCCGCGAGCGTGTGCGTCAGATAAAAGAAAAAGCTGTACGTCGTTTACGCCATAGCAGTCGCAGCAAACTTCTGCAACAATATTTAGGATAATAATTTTTATAGAAAGACCGTCTGCCAAGGCGGTTTTTTGTTTTAGCGAATCAGTAAAAATAAAAACATGGCATTAGATACATTAGAAAAAGTGAATTCAAACTACGAAGGACAATTAAACGAATGGGTACAACACGAACGTGCAACTATTGATTTGATTGGCACAATTGGTAAGCTTTGGTTCGAAAAATCTATTGAGTTGGTATTGTTCAGAAACCAAATGGTTGACCGCAGCGCAAGCGAGTTAATGAAACTTCACATGTATGCCAAGGATATAGTAAAAAAACCTATTACGGTAAACGATACAGTTTTATTATCGAATGAAATTTACAAGGCAGATATTTGTCCTTCTAAAATTGATATTGGGAAATTAGCTTACGAATGGCATCAGGAAAAGGATAAATTTAAAACTGCTGCCGATTTTATTAATAATAAACTAAAAGATTTTATCGGAAAAAAACATACTATCACTCCAAAAGATGTTGTGCTTTTTGGTTTTGGTCGTATTGGCCGCTTGGCTGCGCGCGAATTAATTTCTCAAGCAGGTAAAGGAGAACAATTACGTTTAAAAGCCATTGTCACTCGCGGAAGCAGTAATGATGAAATAATTAAGCGCGCCGATTTATTACGGACCGATTCTGTTCATGGACCATTTCCGGGAAGTGTAATAGAAGATTTGGAAAACAAAGCATTAATTATTAACGGACATACAGTGCACATGATTGATGCAAGTAATCCGGAAGACGTTGATTATACAAAATACGGAATCAATGATGCATTATTAATTGATAACACAGGTGCGTTTCGCGATAAAGCAGAATTGAGCAGACATTTAAAATCAAAAGGAATTTCTAAAGTATTATTGACTGCTCCCGCAAAAGATATCCCCAATGTAGTTTACGGTGTTAATCATGAAACGGTTGATGTAAAAAAAGAAGATATTTTTTCTGCCGCATCTTGTACTACCAACGCAATAATGCCAATTTTATTTGTTGTTGATAAAGCATTGGGCATTCAACGTGGACATATAGAAACGGTTCACTCATATACAAACGACCAAAACTTGCTGGATAACTACCACAAAAAGTATCGTCGTGGAAGAAGTGCTGCTTTAAATATGGTAATTACAGAAACCGGAGCAGAGAGTGCTCTGAAAAAAGTATTGCCGCAATTAGCAGGAAAATTCACTGCTAATTCTGTTCGTGTACCAACACCAAATGTGTCTTTGGCAATTTTAAGCATGACGATTAACAAAGAAGTCACCAAAGAAGAAGTTAACGAAGCAATAAAAAGTGCAGCCTTACAAGGAGCTTTAGTAGAACAAATTCAATATGCTTTTTCAAATGAATTAGTAAGTAGCGATATTATCGGCAATCCTTGCCCGAGCGTTTATGATAGTCAGGCTTGCATCGTTGGTCCGGATAAAAAGAATATTGTATTGTACGTTTGGTACGATAATGAATATGGATATACCCGTCAGGTAATGCGTTTTTCAAAACAAATTGCTGAGGTACGGAGAATGATGTACTATTGATTAATCGCCGGTAAAAATATTCTTTAGTAGGGGCTGTTCCCT
>CAZZEI010000077.1:0-14686 GCA_964653165.1 uncultured Flavobacteriaceae bacterium
ATAGATTCAACAACATTAAAAAATGTAAATTTTTCGTCTTTACAAATAAAACCAATTCCTTTATTAATTATATTTTCTATAACAGGAAATCCATCAAATTCCAATAGTGTAGGATTTTTATTACATTCAGCAACATTAAATACTGTGATATGAAAACTATTACTATTACGTTTCATAACATTTGACAAACAATCACCAAAATTAATATTATTCTCGTTAAGTAGTGTTTTTATATTATCACTAGTATTCATAATTACCAATGTATTAAGTATCTCAACATCATTACTAACATCAATACCAATGTAACTATTTCCAATACGATCTTTAATAATTTCCAATTTCATACTGCAAATATATGAACAAAATTTCATATATAATAACAAATATAAATTTATTTTTATAAGATGATAAGAACTATTAACGAATATAAGATATATGTAGTTGAAAATAATTTTAAATTATTTAATACATTAGATACAATTAATGAAGCAAGTTGGGATGATAATGTTTATATACCAAGAATTGAACAAGAAATAAAAGATGATCTTGAACAACTAGTAGGTTTAGATGGTTTAAAAGCTGTAGGTAATATAGTTAATGATAAAGTTAAAAAATATATTAATGATGCATTAGATAAAATAAATAAATTATCTGATAATAAAAAATTATTATTATTTAAAGTATTGATGAGTTCATTCTTTGCGTTCTGTACATTACCACAAATGATTTCTACAATTCATACATGGGCAACTAAAAATAATGTACCAACTGAAATAGTTCAACAATTTGATACTGAAATAAATTCCATTTATAAAAACAACAATACAACCAACACTTCTAATGTAGAAACTACAGTTGATAAATATAACGCACCAACAGAATACAGTGATGCATTAGTTGATTTCATTAAAGCTGAAGAAGGTTGTGAATTGACAGCATATAATATTGGTGATGGAAAAATTACTGTTGGATATGGTCATGCTGAAGATATTGGTACCGGAATGAAAGACGGAACAGTTATTACACAACAACAAGCAGATGATTTTTTAATACAAGATTTAAAAGAAGCACAAGATGGTTTAGATAATATCTTTAATGAATGGAAATCTGAAGGAATTAAAATTAAAATTACACAAGGACAATATGATGCAATGATCTCGATGATCTTTAATTCAGGTATTGGACATTTTAGAGAATCTAATTTTATTCAAGAACTTAAAAATAATAATATGGATAAAGCACAAGAAGAAATTAATAATTTAAATAATGAAGATTTCTATGCTAAATATCCAGGTGTTAAAACTAGAAGAGCATTAGAAACAGCAATATTTGCTTCCAATGCATATGATGTTGTTAATCAATTAGCATAATAATAAAAAAAGAGACTTATAATTAAGTCTCTTTTTTATTTATATTATTGTATTGTACTTCCTGGTGGAATTGTTGCTACAGCTCCGGCTACAACACCTGGTAATATAACTAAAGTTGCACCTTTGATATATTTAGTAATTTCATTTGCCATAATTTTAGAAAGTTCTGGTGCCAATATAGAAAGTAATTGTTTACTTAAACTTTCAGACCATTCTTTTGAAATAGTTTCCCATACTTTTTTCTTATATGCTTCTGCATCATAATTACCTGTTGGTGTATTAGCAGAAAGTATTTTATCTAAATTTTCATGTATTTTATAAATACCATCTGTTTTAGAATCTAATGCTTTAGTCAATTCTGATTCTAATCCATTTATTTTTGTTTCTAATGCTTTTTGTAATGTTGTTTCAATTAATGGCATATTATAATATAACTATTTTTTACAATAGTATTAGAACAGGTTCCGGTACTGTTTGTTACAATAATTGTTACAGTGTAAGTGCCCGGTGAAGTATAAATATTGGTTGGGTTTTGAGAAGTAGAGGTATTTCCATCACCAAAATTCCAACTATAAGTTGAGCCTCCTATAGAATTATCAGTAAAGTTAACTGTAAATGGGGCAGAGCACGCTACCATGGTGTCTGCAACAAAAGCTGCTACAGGCGATTGATTTACCGTAACAGTTCCGGTAGTGTTTCCTGAACAACCATTTCCATCTGTAGCAGAAAGATTAATAGTATATGTGCCTGCAGCAGTGTATGTATGAACCGGACTAATACTTGTTGATGTACCACCATCGCCAAATGTCCAATTGGAAGTTGTTGCAATAGGAGTTGATGTATTTGTAAATGTTACAGGTTGTCCTGAGCAAACAACAGAAGGAGTTGGAACAAAACTTGGAGTGATGTTTTGTATAATAATGTTACTTGGCACAACAACTGAATCAATACAGCCATTTTGGTTCAATATTAAAGTAACATTATAAGTTCCTGACGCAGTATATGTGTGAGTTGGATTCAACTGATTTGACGTTCCCCCATCGCCAAAATTCCATGAATAAGTTGTTCCACTCGAAGAGCTTGATGTATTTGTGAATATTACATTTAATGGAGGCGTACACTTAAAAATGGGAGAGGCAGTAAAACTTGCATTAGGTGGCGCAATCACCACAACAGTATGAATTACAGAACTTCCGCATCCATTAGGATCTGAAATTATTAAACTTACAGGGTAATTTCCGGCGGCAGTATACGCATGAGTAGTAGAGCCCGTTGTAGTTGTTGCAGTATTCCCATCCCCAAAATCCCAACCCCAAGAGGCTATTGGTGGCCCACCAAATGTGACGCTGGCATCGGTATAGGTAATTGTTTGTCCTATACAAACAGTATCTGAATTCAAAGTGAAATTGGCAGTTGGTTTGTTATAAACCGTAATGTAATTTGTTTTAACAATCGTGTTGGTAGAGCTTCCATCAGAAACGGTAAGCGTTACTGAATAAACTCCGGGCAAAGAATATACGCCTGAGGGGTTTTGTAAGGTAGAAGGTGATCCGTTGCCAAGGTTCCAGTTCCAGGTTGTTACACTACCGGTAGATAGGTCGGTAAAGTTCACAATTAGAGGAGAGCAGCCAATAAGAGGAGTACCTGAAAAATTTGCCGTTACCTGAGCTTTTGATACAGAAAAATTCAAAAACGCCACTATACTTAGTGTTATAACAAGGATATTTTTTTTGAATGGAAACAAATTAAACAGTATTAAGTGAAGGCTAATAACCTTACATTCCAAAGGTACTATAAGAAAATGATATTGCATAACCCCAACCGGAAAAAAGAGCAAAACGTTAATGTGTATAAAACAGAAAGTCCCGGTTATTACACCGAGACTTTAAGCTTATTTTAAGTGGACTTCACAGACAAAATCTCGAACCAGTTACTAAAAGACATTGAGATACTATCGAGTTTAAAACGATACATTTCAAGCCATTAGATGGGTTAGACATAATTTCGATTGGCTCCACTACTACTATTTATTGTTCGTTTTTTATAATAAATTTCTTAAGTTCAAATTTACTTTTTCTTCTTTAATAAAACACAAATTAAAATCTGTCCAAATTCATTACTTTATTCCATGCAGCCACAAAATCCTTTATAAATTTCTCTTTAGAATCATTGCAAGCATAAATTTCTGCAATGGCACGCAATTCAGAATTTGAACCGAAGATAAGGTCAGCACGAGTAGCTGTCCATTTTACTTCGCCTGTTGTACGATTGCGTCCTTCAAAAACTTCGCCTGTTTCGTTTGTTGCTTTCCAAGTTGTGCCTAAGTCTAATAAATTAACAAAGAAATCATTTGTGAGTGTTTCAGCATTTTTTGTAAACACACCATGCTTAGAACCATCAAAATTTGCATTTAATCCTCTCATGCCTCCAACCAAAGCTGTCATTTCTGGTGCAGTTAATGTTAGCAATTGAGCCTTGTCCACTAATGTTTCTTCAGTAACAGAAACACATTTTACATTTTTATAATTTCTAAATCCATCAGCTTTTGGTTCTAATACCGCAAATGATGCAACATCGGTTTGTTCTAAAGTTGCATCACCTCTGCCTGATGTAAATGGAACAGAAACATTTTGACCTGCATTTTTAGCTGCTTTTTCAATGGCTGCACATCCGCCCAATACAATCAAATCTGCCATAGAAACATTTTTACCAAATTCTTTCTGTATTTTTTCATAAACAGCCAACACTGTTTTTAATTGCGTTGGATTGTTAGCTTCCCAATTTATTTGAGGCTCCAAACGAACACGAGCACCGTTGGCACCACCGCGTTTATCTGAAACACGGAATGTAGAAGCAGAAGCCCAAGCCGTAGAAACTAATTGAGCAACCGAAAGTCCGCTTGATAAGATTTTACTTTTTAAAGTTGTGATGTCGTTATCGTTTAATTCATTTTTTGCAACTTGAACAGGGTCTTGCCAAATCAATGTTTCTTTAGGAACTTCTGAACCTAAATAACGAGCAATTGGTCCCATATCACGATGCGTTAGTTTAAACCAAGCTCTTGCAAAAGCATCGGCAAACTGGTCAAAATTTTCGTGGAAACGTTTTGAGATAGGTGCGTAAATAGGGGATAGTTTCAAAGCCATATCCGCAGTAGTCATCATAGGCGCATGAAACTTTTTTGCATCATGTGCATCTATTACAGTGGTGGCAGCACTTTCATCGGTAGGTGTCCATTGATGTGCACCGGCAGGGCTTTTGGTTAATTTCCAATCGTATTTAAACAGGGTATCAAAATAACCATTATCCCAAGTGGTAGGATTTGGTTTCCAGGCACCTTCTATACCGCTGGTAATGGTATCGGCACCATGCCCCTTACCAAAACTATTTTGCCAACCCATACCCAGCGCTTCAATAATTGCTCCTTCGGGTTCTACACCTACATGGCTATCACTTGCGGCACCATGTGCTTTACCAAAAGTATGACCACCTGCTACCAACGCCACTGTTTCTTCATCATTCATAGCCATGCGGGCAAAAGTTTCTTTAATGTCTTTAGCCGAGGCTAATGGGTCAGGATTTCCATTAGGCCCTTGCGGATTCACATAAATCAATCCCATTTGAACTGCAGCCAGAGGGTCGCTAAGGTCACGTTCTCCTGTGTAACGCGTATCCCCCAACCATTCGGTTTCGTTCCCCCAGTGTATATCCTGTTCAGGTTCCCAAATATCTTCACGACCGCCAGCAAATCCAAAAGTTTTGAAACCCATAGATTCTAATGCACAGTTTCCAGCTAAAATCATTAAATCTGCCCAAGAAATTTTATTACCATATTTTTGTTTAATAGGCCAAAGTAAAAAACGGGCTTTGTCTAAATTTCCGTTATCAGGCCAACTATTAACAGGTGCAAAACGTTGATTACCTGTTCCTGCACCACCACGACCATCTGAAATACGATACGTGCCAGCACTATGCCATGCCATACGAATAAACAACGGGCCATAATGTCCATAATCGGCAGGCCACCAATCTTGCGAAGTGGTCATTAAACCAAAGATGTCTTTTTTAACTGCTTTCAAATCCAATTTCTTAAACTCTTCAGCATAATTAAATCCTTTGTCCATTGGGTTTGACAAAGGAGAATGTTGACGCAAGAGGTCTAAATTTAAACGGTTTGGCCACCAATTTTTGTTTCCTGTGCCAGCGCCTGCTGTTTGTTTCATTTGTCCATGTGGAAAAGGACATTTACTTTCGTTTGAATTGCTCATGTTTATTTTGATTTAATGTTATTATTGAATTTACCAGTTATTTGAAGTTTGATGTCTTGGACTTTGAAATTTTTAATTTTATTCTTTTTAAAATACTCATTGATGAGTTTGTTCAATTTTTCGTCTTCATAATCTTCTATTCTATCAGTTTCGGCACAATACAAATGATGATGGTTAGATAAAACAGCGTCATAACGCATGATGTCCTTTTCTGTTTTTACTTTTTTCAAAAGTTCGTTTTCAACTAAAGAATCTAAAACTTTATAAACAGTTCCTACAGAAATATTTGGATGGTTTGCTTTAATGTAATCAATCACATTTTCAGCAGTTGGGTGATTGTTTAATTTAGCAATAGCCTCATAGATAGCCACACGTTGTGGTGTTACTTTCAGTCCTTTTTCTTGTAATTTTTCTCTAAAAAAAGTAGTCATTTTGTTTTATGAAGGTTTGATAATTATTACGCAAAGATAATCATTCTTATTTAGGAATAAATAATTTTTATCAAAAGATACAAGATAGTTATTAAAATGCCCATTATTATAAGACAAACAATTACTTCAATTTTTGCTCTTTCCTAAAAGGATTCTGTATTTTAAAAAAATGACGGGTATCCAGCTACAAAATTAAATTCAGATATTTTAGTGTATCGCAAGAGTGGCAGTGGATTTAGGGAAAACAAAAAAGTTTAGAAAAAACCATTTTCCTGCACTTTTTTTGTGGACTTTCACAATATCCAAATCCCTTAACAATAGATTGAAAAACAGTTTTTTACATATCGCGGTTCGATTTTCCTACTAGGATAAAAAACAAAACCCTTGATTTACAAGGGTTTTGTTAGATGTGGTACCTCCAGGAATCGAACCAGGGACACAAGGATTTTCAGTCCTTTGCTCTACCGACTGAGCTAAGGTACCAGCCTGTTAATTAGAGGGCGCAAATTTAGCAAATTTCTTTTATCTGAAAAACTATTTTTATTGTAACGGAACGAAATAATCAGTAAACTTCATTGTTGGTATTTTCTTATAAAAACAAGGCCAGTTGTTTTATGTTACAATTAGTTTTGCCGCATGAATTTAGTGGTTGATTTAGGTAATACAAGGGCAAAAGCCGCAGTTTTTTCAGAAAAGGAACTTGTTAAAAGCTTTGTTTTTGAAAATAATTTCACCGTCGAAATAAAAAAAATCCTTACTGATACACCCGAAATTAAGCGCAGTATAGTTAGTTCTGTCATCAGCCATTCTAAAGAAATTAATAATTTTTTGCAAAACAAAACGCTTTGTATCGATTTTGATACCAATACCCGACTTCCTTTTAAAATAAACTACCATACGCCAGAAAGTTTGGGTACCGACCGTATTGCATCTGTAGCCGGGGCAATTGCTTTGTTTCCTTCTAAACCTTTAATGGTAATTGATGCCGGAACTTGTATTAAATATAATTTTGTTAGTGCCAATGCCGAATTTTTAGGAGGCGCTATATCTCCCGGATTAGATGTTCGGTTTAAATCACTTAATGCTTTTACTGATAAGTTGCCGCCACTATCATACGAAAAAGATTTTTCTGACGTTATTGGTACAAGCACTTCCGGCTCAATACTTAGTGGTGTTCAAAACGGCTTATTGTTTGAGTTGGAAGGGTATATAAAACGCTTCAAAGAAAAAAATAAAGAAGGCATAGTAATTGCTTCCGGTGGGAGCTTACCCTTTTTGGTTGATGGCTTAAAAAACAGCATCTTTGCGGCGCCCGATTTAATAGTAAGCGGACTAAATGAAATTCTACTCTATCATACCTCTCAATAAACGTTTCTTTTTAGCGCTTTGTCCAATCGTATTTGCTTGTTTTTTTGCGCACTCACAATCAGCTACAACTTCATCTCCCTATTCACGCTTTGCCTTAGGAAGACCTGAGAATACAGGCTTTTCAGGAATTATGGCTTTAGGCGGTAGTTATACTGCTTTTCAGAATGATTCTTTAGCTCCTTTTTTTATTAATCAGGGAAACGCAGCTTCTTACGCCTTTAATAAATTTACTACCTATGAGTTTGGCTTACGTTACGGTTTTTTTGAGTTTACGGATAGTCAACAAGGATTAGTGAAAAAGCAAAACGGAGGTTTTAACTATATTTCTTTAGCATTTCCTATAAAGCGTAATGCGGGTGCCGCCTTTGGTATTATGCCCTATTCTAATGTTGGTTATGAAGTTACAACCTATCAGGATGTTGATAGTATTGGCCGAGTAAAAAATAATTACCAGGGCACAGGTGGGATTAACCAAGTGTTTGGCGGCTTTGCCATTAGACCTTTTGAAAGTGGATACCGTAATTTTGTAAAATCAAAAACGTGCGATACACTTAGAAAGCAAGGAAAATACAACGAAGTAAGAAGAAAAAAATTTATTTTGAATTCGCTTTCATCACTATCACTCGGTACAAATGTGAGTTTCATGTATGGCACTCTTAACTATGCAACACGTAAATATTTTCCCGGTACTTTCGGTTCCGTATTTCATACTAAAGATTATACCGAAACTCAAATGCACGATCTCTACTTTCAAGGCGGAGCACAAATGTCCTTTGAAATTGATTCTTTGAAAAAACGTAACTTAAAAAAGAATATAAAAATTACATTGGGCTATTCAATTTCATTGCCAAGAAATATGTCGGTTGATGCCACTCATCTTTCTTCCAGTTTTTCATTGGGCGCATACGGTAACGAATTGGCATTTGACACATTTTCTTATCAGCCAAATTATAAAGGAAAGGTTTTTTTACCTTTGATGCATAGCGTTGGTATAAACATAAAAAAGGGTGAGTCGCTAACTGTTTTGTTGGATGTAGGTTTACAACAATGGAGCAAATTTTCTTTTTTGGGAGATAACCAAAACTTAAGAGACCAATATCGTTTCTCGGCAGGTTTACAGTATTTGCACAGCCGAAATGCAATTGGTGCAGGCGCATTTTTTAAACGTACAATTTATCGTATTGGCGGAAGATATAACACAGGTTATTTATTTTTAAAAGGAAATCAAATAGGTGAATACGCAGTATCTGGCGGACTTGGCCTGCCGGTGGGCAGATATAAATTATTTACAGTTGTAAATCTTTCGGCAGAGTATGGTGTGGCCGGTACATTGAAAAATAATTTGGTGCAGGAAAAATTTACACGATTTATTATCGGACTTACCTTTAACGACAGATGGTTCCAAAAAAATAAATACGATTAATGTTTTCGTTTAAAAATAAGTTTTCTTCTTTTCTTTTTTTCGTTATCACATTGAGTGTAGTTGAATGTTTTTTTTCTTGTAAGAATAGCAATAAAGAAATCGATTCCATTATGCAGAAGCAAACTGTTTTTCCTTCCGAACAAGGACAAGTGGTTGAAATTCTTTATACCGATTCCGGACTTGTACGAATACGAATTACTGCACCTGTAATGAATCATTATACGTATAAAGTACCTGAACCTTATACAGAAATGCCCAAGGGTTTTTTTGTGGAATTTTTTAATGATAGCGGCAAAGTAAAAACAACGATGAAAGCCGATTATGGTATACGCTACGAAAAAAGTAAAAGAACAGAAGCGAAAAAAAATGTAGTGGTAATAAATGTTAACGGCGAAGTTTTAAACACGGATAAACTAAATTGGGACGAGGCCACCCGTAAAATTTATACAGATGCTTTTGTAAAAATCACCACCAAGAGAGAAGTTCTCAGAGGAACCGGTATGGAAGCCAACGAAGATTTTAGTGAATACGAGATTCGTAATATCTCAGGTTCTTCTAATGCACCGGGAGAGGAAGAGGAGAAGAAAAAATGAATCTGATTAGTCATCCTGAACTGGTTTCAGGATCCCATGTAACGGATGCTGAAACAAGTTCAGTATGACGGATTATTTGGAGGCAAAAAACCAAATCACAGCAATCACTGCCAACCCTGCAATAGCTGCCAACGCAATTTTGATTACGCTGTACGGTCTTTCTCCCTGAACTTCGCCTGTACGAGCGTTTACCATAAAATGATATACTTTTTCGTTGTATCTGTAAGCACTAATCCACACGGGTAATAAAATGTGCTTGAAAGTAATGTCATTGTAAGTTGTATTAAGGCTGCTAATTCTCTGCTGGTCGCCACCAATATCTTTTCTTACTGAATTTTCTATTGTGCTACGCATAAAAGTTTTTGCGGTTTCAAAACCGGTTTTTATATCAATACGATAACTCTCCGTTTTAAATCCGCTTAAAAAACGCTCGTCAAAACCACTTAGTTCTTTCAAATCCCAAGGCTCAAGAGCACTTGATAATTTTTGTGGTAACGACGGACTCGCGCAAACTAACACATCATCAAAATTATTATCTACATTGCCCGAGGCAGATGCCCAAGCTATTCGCTGTACTTGTCGCGTTTGACTATTTCCTTTACTATCCGTATAACTTTCTGTCACATAATAATAAGTGCCTCGCTCTCCTGTGTAATCGGTTGAAGTATCTGAATCGTATGTCCAAAAAGGTAAATAAACGCCAACCAGTTTGTCAGCAGTATCCTGCGCATTTTGTTTTAAATCATTTGGTGCAAACCACAATCCTCCCAGCCATTTAACATATAATTCGCTGGCTTTTTTTCGCTCTATTTTAAAAGGCAGTAAATATTTTGGTTTAATAAGTTTGGTGGAAGTAGCATTTTTTACAATGAGGGCTGTTGCGCAAAACGGACAAGTATCAGAGGTTACATCCGGTTTTAAAGTTGTTGTTGCTCCGCAATTCATGCAGTTTACTGCGTTTACTTCATGCAAGGAGTCCTCAGGTTGATTGTCGCTTAAAAACTTTTCAAAATCAATTTCTTCAACTACGGTATGCTCAACTTTTATTTCATTTTTTGCTCCGCAATACTGGCAGGCGAGGGTAGCGGTGCCGGGTTCGAATGTAAGATTGGCTCCGCAGCCGTTACATTTTATTTTATTGCTTACTTCTGCTTCTATTGGGTTTTCTTCTTCTTTCATAAATGAAAATTTAATTCAACTAAAATAAAACATTTTTTTAAACGTTAATCATATCTTTATAAAAAATTAATTCATGAAATTTTACTGTGTTGTTTGTATAATTGCTGTTTTATTGCTTTCCTGCTCGTATCAAAAAATAGAATTTGAAAAGCAAAGCAGGAAAACCAATACTGTTAAAAAAGGCGATAAATTTTGTGTCTCATTGCCTGAGGACCATACCACGCTATATTTATGGAGCGTAAACCACGATTATGATAGGAAGACTATATCCTATATTCAATCTGTCTTTCATGGTAAAACAGTTGAATTTAATTTTGAAGCTACAAACAAAGGAAAGACCGAGATTACTTTTTACTTGTATAGTTTCAAAGACACTTCTCAGGTAAAAACCTTTTTGGTGGAGGTTGAGTAAGCTTTTGTATTTTTCCCTCTTGCGCGGCTGGTTTGCGGGCAGTTGAAGGGGGGCGCGATGCAAGTGGGCAGCAGGGGGATGAAGTGCTATTCCGGATTTGTCAGTCAATCGATAAGCTTTATTCCCGTTGAAAACTTGCCCTCAAAAAACCATTTCTTATTTTTATTTTTGCGTAAATATTTTGTTTGGTGAGCAAGCATTTTTTAGATGAGTTAAATCCCGTTCAGCGAAAGGCTTCCGAGCATACCGAAGGTCCGTTAATGATTATTGCCGGAGCGGGTTCTGGGAAGACACGCGTGCTTACATACCGTATTGCGCATCTTATGGAAAAGGGTGTTGACCCCTTCAATATTCTCGCGTTAACGTTTACCAATAAGGCTGCCCGCGAAATGAAAAATCGCATCGGTAAAATTATAAACGAAAGCAGTGCCAAAGCTTTATGGATGGGTACTTTTCATAGCACATTTGCACGCATACTTCGTTTTGAAGCTGAGAAAATAGGGTATCCTAAAAACTTTACGATTTATGATACCGACGACAGCAAGAATCTCATCAAAGAAATTCTAAAGACGTTTAATCTCGACGATAAAACCTATAAACCTTCTTTAGTTTTAAATCGCATCTCGTCCGCAAAAAATAATTTAATTTCTTTTAAGCAGTATTTAAATAGTCCGACTGCATTGGCAGACGACCGAGCTTCTCAAAAACCAAGGATTGGTGAGATTTACGAAGCGTACCAAAAACGTTTGTTTCGCGCGGGCGCAATGGATTTTGATGATTTACTTTTTAATACCAATTTGTTGTTACGCGATTTTCCGGAGGTGTTAGTGAAATATCAGGAGAAGTTCCGTTATATTTTGGTGGATGAGTATCAGGATACAAATTTTTCTCAATATGTAATTGTCAAACAATTAGCGGCGCGGCGCGAAAATATTTGCGTGGTAGGAGATGATGCGCAAAGTATTTATTCATTTCGCGGAGCAAACATTCAAAATATTTTAAATTTCGAAAAGGATTATCCGGATGTAAAAAAACTTTTTCTCGAACAAAATTATCGTTCAACCCAAAATATTGTCAACGCCGCGAACTCAATTATAGCCAACAACAAAGATCAGTTCGAAAAAAATGTGTGGACAGCTAATCCCGAAGGAGAAAAAATAAAAGTAATGCGCGCTACAACCGATGGCGAAGAGGGTTACAAAGTAGCCAATTCTATTTTTAGTGTAAAGATGAATATGCAAAGAAAAAATTCTGCCTTTGCTATTTTGTACAGAACAAATGCACAGAGCAGGTCAATGGAAGAAGCTTTGCGTAAATTAAATATTCCGTATCGTATTTATGGAGGATTATCTTTTTATCAGCGCAAAGAAATAAAAGATGTTTTGGCTTATTTTCGTTTAGCAATTAACACAAACGATGATGGTGCTATGCGCAGAGTTATTAATTACCCAGGAAGAGGAATAGGGGATACCACTATTGATAAAATATCGGTGCTTGCGGTGGATAATGATGTAAGCATGTTTACAGTCATTGCTAATTTGCAGGATTTTAAACCGGACATTAATGCAGGAACTGCAACTAAACTCAGCGATTTTGCAACAATGATTAAAAGCTTCGGTAACATGGCGTCAGTCACCGATGCCTATGAAACTGCTAATCATATTATAAAGCATACCGGGATTTTGCGAGAATTAAATAAAGATAAAACTCCCGAAGAAATAAGCAGAGTAGAAAACGTTGAAGAATTACTAGCAGCTGTGAAAGAATTTTCTGAAACAGAACGTACGCCACAGGATGAAGAGTTGAAGGAAGAAATTGTTCAAAATCAACCGGAAAACAAGGAAGAACTGTTTAATGCACAAACAGATACTAAGTTAAAAACACTTGATGAGTTTATAAGGGATATTGCTTTGCTTACGGATGTTGACAAAGACGATGAAACCAATGCCGATAAAGTATCTCTAATGACCATACATGCGGCCAAAGGATTAGAATTTCCTTACGTGTATGTTGTAGGAATGGAAGAAAATCTTTTTCCATCGCAAATGGTTTTGCAAAGCAGAGATGAGTTGGAGGAGGAGCGGAGATTATTTTATGTAGCTATAACACGCGCCGAGAAGCAAGCTTTTTTAAGTTATGCTGAAAGACGTTTTCGCTATGGAAATCATGTTTTTTGTGAACCTAGCAGATTTATTGAAGAAATAGATTCAAAATATATTGATTTCCCTGAAGCGGAAGAAGATAAACCCGATCGTATAGTTGACTTTCCCAAAGGGATGGATTCCCATAATCCTAAAAAGGGTTTTTATCAGAAAAAAAGTTCAAATAATATTGATTTGATGAAACCTGTGCAGGGCTCATCTTTACTAAAGCGTAATCTTGTTTCAACAGCTAAAGCAAATGCTAATAGTGCACCTGTTGATATTGAAGCAATGAAAAGTATTAAAGAAGGAAGCTCAGTGCAACACGATAAATTCGGTAATGGTAAAGTAATTGCCATGGAAGGCAATTTTCCGAATTTAAAAGCTACAATTATGTTTGATATAGCCGGACAAAAACAAGTTCTTTTGAAGTATGCTAAATTGAAGGTGGTTGGTTAAAAGAAAGGAAAATGTCTTTGCGAGCCTAGCAATCAGTTCATATAGCGGAGCGCATTAAGATTATAATCCGGCGAAGCAATCACACTTATACAATCGAGAGTATAATGGCGTTTGCTACGTGAATAATGAATGCGGTCTTTTAGTAAGATGTAGCCACCCTCGCAAAGACATTTCACTAAATTATTTTATTCTCTCTGCTTGCTCTTAACATTTCTCCAAACGTCCAGCCTTTAGGAAGTCCGTCTAACACCATAGCAATACGTTTTGCTTTTGTTGCATCTGTTTTGGCGGTTTCAATTCATTTAGAATAATAATTTTTATGTGAGTTTGGAATTTTGTCTCAGTGAGTTTTCGCTTTTTTGTCTTCCACTAAACAATCCAGTAAATCTTTTGAAAACTTTACGATTGATTTGTCTTCTTCTAATTGCACAACAACAGTACTGGTTATTTTCTCACTGTTTGTTATGTAGTAATGATTGCCGATTTTATAAATGCTGTCTTTTAAAATTTCTTCGGGAACTTGTGTCGGCTCGTCTAAACCAACAGTGAAAATCATATTGTAAATACGACTAAAAGCATCATTTTCAGTTAAAGAAATTTGTCCTGTTTCATCCACTTTCAATTTTTGTGCTTCTAAGCTGTCAAACACTTTAAAACCTATATCAGGAACTTGCTTTTTATCTTCTTCGAACATTCCTGCTTGGCTGTTTTCTTCTTCAATGTCTTTTTTGATTTTTTCTCCTGCTCTTTTTATACGTTCAATGGTAATGCAAACCCTTCAATTAATTTTATATTTCCTTTTTAATATTATCAGTTTCCAAGGCACGAGAAAAGTTCTTTTATAATCACCTCTCAAGTCCCGGTTAAACAATGGTATGATATTATTGGCGAGAAAACTATTGCTGATGCTATCCTTGACAGAATCGTTCATAACGCACATCGTATCGAGCTTAAGGGGGAATCTCTAAGGAAAAGAAATTTAAAGGAATCTGAAATTACTAACGAAGAATAAACTAAATTTGTATAACAAAAACCACTCGTA